>CAZVHY010000066.1:0-10884 GCA_964627115.1 uncultured Solibacteraceae bacterium
TGAGTAAGATCGACTGATGCCGTCGTCGCACCCGCTCGACCTGTTCCATCCGCCCGTGCGGCGATGGTTCGAGGCCGTCTTTCCGTCAGCGACTGACGCGCAGAAGGCCGGGTGGCCGGCCATCGTTCGCGGCGAGTCGACGCTCATCCTCGCGCCAACGGGATCGGGCAAGACGCTGGCGGCGTTTCTCGCGAGCCTCGACCGGCTGATGTTCAGTGCCGAGCCGCCCGCGCGCCAGCGGTGCCGCGTGTTGTACGTCTCGCCGCTGAAGGCGCTCGCTGTCGACGTGGAGCGCAACCTCCGCGCGCCCCTGGCCGGCATCAGTCAGGCCGCGCGTGTCATGGAGGTGCCGTTCCTCGAACCCGTGGTCTGGACACGCACCGGCGATACGCCCGCCGACGAACGCGCGCGTTTTCCGCGCCGTCCGCCCGACATCCTGATCACCACGCCCGAGTCGCTGTATCTCATGCTGACGTCGAATGCGCGCGAAGCATTGACGTCGCTCGAGACCGTCATCATCGACGAGATCCACGCGCTCGTGCCGACGAAGCGCGGCGCGCACCTCGCGCTGTCGCTGGAGCGTCTGCAGGCCATCGTGCCGCGTCCGCTCCAGCGTATCGGCCTGTCGGCCACGCAGCGCCCACTCGACGAGGTGGCGCGCTTTCTTGGCGGCACGGCGGCGGGCGGCGCGGCTGCACGGGGCAGGGCCGCGGGCCGATCGGTTGCCAGGCGGCGGGCTGCGGGCCGCACGACTGCAGGCCGCACGGCCGCAGACGGCACGCAGCCGGAGGCCGCCGTCCACGCCGAGTTCGCCGCACACGCGTCGGCGGAGCCTGTCTTCCGGCCCGTCACGATTGTCGATGCCGGCGTGCGGCGACCGATCAAGCTGCACATCGAGGTGCCGGTTGACGACATGGCGCGCCTCGGTGAACCGGAGCTCACGAGCGGACCGGCGTCTGCCGCCAACCGGACGTCGATCTGGACGGCGATTCACCCGCGCCTGGTCGAACTCGTGCGCGCGCATCGCTCGACGCTCGTCTTCGTCAACAGCCGACGGCTTGCCGAACGGCTCGCGGCTGCCATCAACGAGATCGCCGGCGAAGTCCTCGCACGCTCGCATCACGGATCGCTCGCGCGCGAGCAGCGCGTCGACATCGAAGATCGCCTGAAAGCCGGAACGCTCCCGGCGCTCATCGCCACCTCGTCGCTCGAGCTCGGCATCGACATGGGCGCCATCGATCTCGTCATCCAGATCGAAGCGCCGTCGTCGGTGGCCAGCGGCCTGCAGCGGATCGGGCGAGCGGGTCACCGTGTCGACGCCGTCAGTGAAGGCGTCGTCATTCCGAAGTTCCGCGGCGACCTGCTGGCGTGTGCCGCCGTGGCGAAGCTGATGCACGAGGGACGCGTCGAGGCGACACGGTATCCGCGGAACCCGCTCGACGTGCTCGCGCAGCAGATCGTCGCCACGGTTGCCGTCGAGGACACTGACGACCAGGCGCTGTTCGATCTCTTCCGCCGCGCCGCGCCGTTCGCGTCGCTCGGCCGTACGGCCTTCGACGGTGTGCTCGACATGCTGTCGGGGCGCTATCCGTCGGACGAATTCGCCGAGCTCCGTCCGCGGCTCACGTGGAATCGCGCGACGGGTGCACTCACCACGCGAACCGGAGCCAAACGACTGGCAATTGCCAACGCCGGCACGATTCCGGATCGCGGACTCTACGGCGTGTTTCTCGTTGGAACGGGACGACACAACGTGCGCGTCGGCGAGCTCGACGAGGAGATGGTGTTCGAGTCGCGTGCGGGTGAAGTGTTCGTGCTCGGCGCGTCGAGCTGGCGCATCGAGGAGATCACGCACGATCGCGTCCTCGTCACGCCCGCGCCGGGACAACCCGGCAAGATGCCGTTCTGGAAGGGCGATCGCATCGGCCGTCCGCTCGAGCTCGGGCTCGAGATTGGCGCGCTGACGAAACGCATCGCGCACTGGCCGCAGGCGACGGCCGTGTCGCACCTGACGCGCGACCACGATCTCGCGCCGGGCGCGGCCGAAAATCTCATTCAGTACGTCCGCGATCAGGCGACCAGCGGCGCCGTGCCCGACGCCAACACCGTCGTCATCGAACGCGTCCGCGACGAGCTTGGCGACTGGCGCGTGTGTCTGTTGTCGCCACGCGGCGGCCGCATTCACGCGCCGTGGTGCATGGCGGTGACCGCGAAGATCCAGCGCGAGCTCGGCCTCGATGTCGAGACGCTCTGGGCCGACGATGGATTCGTGGTCCGGTTTCCTGACGTGGACGTGCCGCCCGATCCGAAGGTGATGGTGCCGGATCCGGAAGAAGTCGAGTCGCTGGTGCTGGGTCAGCTCGGATCGACAGCGCTCTTTGCCGCGCGTTTCCGCGAGAACGCCGGCCGGTCGCTGCTCCTGCCCAAACGCCGCCCCGGCAAACGCGCGCCGCTCTGGCAGCAGCGGAAGAAGGCGGGCGACCTGCTGGCCGTTGCGGCGAAGTACGGATCGTTCCCCGTGCTGCTCGAGACCTATCGCGAATGCCTGCGCGACATCTTCGACGTGCCGGCACTGGTGGAGACGCTGCGACAGCTTCGATCCACCGCAATTGCGTTGAAGGTGGTCGACCCGCCGTCTCCATCGCCGTTTGCCGCATCGTTGCTCTTCGGCTACGTCGCCAACTTTCTTTACGACGGCGACGCACCGCTCGCGGAACGACGCGCGCAGGCGCTGTCGGTCAACCAGGCGCAGCTGCGCGAGCTGGTCGGCGATGCCGAGTTGCGCGATCTGCTCGACATCGGCGACATCGCGGCTGTCGAAGCGCAGCTGCAGCGCCTCGATCAGCCGCCGCGCGTGCGCGCGGCCGACGGCGTGCACGATCTACTGCTCGAGATCGGCGATCTGGGTGCGGGCGAGATCGCCGCGCGTAGCGAACCAGACGTTGCTGTCAGTGCCATCGAGACGCTGTTGAAGGATCGCCGCATCCTGCTCGTGCCTGTCGCCGGCGAGTCGCGGTACATCGCCATCGAGGATGCGGCGCGATACCGAGACGCACTCGGTGTGCCGCTGCCGAAGGGGATTCCCGCTGCGCTGCTCGAACCCGTGGCCGATCCCGTTGGCGATCTCGTGTCGCGGTTCGCGCGCACGCACGGACCGTTCGTCGCCGCCGATGTGGCGCATCGCCTCGGCCTGGCGGAGGCGGCCATCAAAGCGGCGCTGGTGTCGCTCGTGGCACGAGGCCGCGTGCTCGAGGGTGAGTTTCGTCCCGGCGGATCGACACGCGAGTGGGTGGATGCGAACGTGCTGCGTCAGTTGCGGCGACGGTCGGTGGCGCGGCTGCGGCGCGAGGTCGAAGCAGTCGAGGGCCCCGCGCTCGCGAGGCTCTCGCTGGCGTGGCACGGCATCGGCTCGACACGGCGAGGACCCGATGCACTGCTCGACGTGATCGAACAGCTTCAGGGCGCGGCGCTGCCCGCATCGATACTCGAAACCGACGTTCTCGCCGCGCGTCTGGATGGCTACGAAGCCGACTGGCTCGACACCCTCGTGGCGGCCGGCGAAGTGCGGTGGGCCGGTGTGTCGCCGCTCGGTCAGCGCGACGGCCGCATCGCGCTGTATCTCGCCGATCAGATGCCTGCACTGCTGCCCGACGCGGCGTCCGCCCCGTTGACCGAACGCGAGTCAGCCATTGTCGACTGGCTCGCGAAGGAAGGCGCGTCGTTCTTCGCGCCGCTGCACGAGGCCGCCGGCGGCGGGTTTCCCGGCGAAACGGTGGATGCGATCTGGCGCCTCGTCTGGCAGGGCCTCGTGACCAACGACACGGTCTTCCCGCTTCGCGCCTTCACCGAACGGCCCGGGCGTCACGCGCGAAAGGCGCCGCGCGCGCCGTTCCGTTCGCGCCGGCTCGTGCCGCCGGCCGCTGAAGGACGATGGACGCTCGTGCGCCAGCGCGGCGCAGCGTCACTCACGCAGACCGAACGCATTGCCGCCACCTCGCGCCAACTGCTCGCGCGGCACGGCGTACTGACGCGCGAGGCGCTCGCGTCGGAAGGCGTCACCGGCGGCTTCAGCGCCATCTATCCGGCACTCCGCGCGATGGACGAAGCCGGCCGCCTGCGTCGCGGCTACTTCGTGGCCGGTCAGGGCGCCACGCAGTTCGCGTTGCCCGGCGCGCTGGATCTGCTGCGCTCGCTGCGCGAGGCGGGAGACGAGACGACCGCGCACGTACTGGCGGCGACCGATCCTGCCAATCCCTACGGCACCTCACTCGCCTGGCCCGTACCGGATCTCACCCGCGTCGTCGGCGCGTCGGTGGTCATCGTGGACGGCATGATGGCGGCATATCTCGCGCGCGGCGATCGCGATCTCACGGTCGTGCGGCCCGACACCGAACCTCTTCGCACGCGCGTAGCGCGAGCAGCAGCACGGGCGCTCATGAGCTACGGGCGAGGAGATCGCGGTCGTCCACGTCCCCTCGCCATTGCGATCATCAACGGCGAACCGGCGCGCGAACATCCGTATTCCGTGTTCCTCGAAGACGCCGGTTTCGTACGTGCGGGAGTAGGGCTACACATAGCTAAAGAGACGCTGCGTTCGTCCGCTTCGACGGTGCCGTAGGGGCGGCCCTTGGGCCGCCCACGACCGGGCGGGGCAAGCCCCGCCCCTACGCACAGCGTTGCCGCGATCCGACAGAATGAACGATGTCAGCCAGCGCCAGGTCGTTCCTTTCGCTCGTCGCACCTGTTGAACGGGCTATTTGCTCTATCCTCATAACGTATGTCCTCGTCGCCCCACACCATCACGCGCGTTGCTCATCCCGTCCTGTTTCGCCGGCTGACGGTGCAACGCATCGAATCACTCACACCCGGCATGCGGCGCATCGTGTTTGGTGGTGACGACCTCGACGGATTCACGTCACTCGGTTTCGACGATCACGTGAAGCTCTTCTTTCCCGGCGCTGATGGGCACCTGCCGGTACCGATCGCCAGCGGCGGTGGTCTCCGATTCCCGGAAGGACAGCCCGCGCCCGCCGCGCGCGACTTCACGCCGCGCCGCTTCGACGCCGAACGCCGCGAACTGACCATCGACTTTGGTCTCCACGGCGACGGCCCGGCCACGATGTGGGCGCGTTCGGCCCGCACGGGTGACGTGATTGGCGCAGGCGGCCCGCGCGCCTCGGCGGTCGTGTCCGACACGTTCGACTGGCACCTGCTCGTCGGCGACGAAACCGCACTGCCGGCCATTGCCCGCCGGCTCGAGGAACTGCGCGACCCCGTTCGTGTGCTCGCCGTGATTCAGGTGGACGACGCCTCCGAACAGCAGGTGCTGCCGGGGCCGGCAAATCTCGATCTGCGCTGGGTACACCGCCGCGATGCCGGCGCGCCGCTCGAGGCCGCGGTCGCGGGGCTGACGTTCCCGTCAGGAGAGGGATTCGCATTCGTCGCCGGTGAGGCGTCGATGGTGCGACGGATCCGCCGGCACCTCATCGAAGCGCGCGGCCTCGACAAGGCCTGGATCAAGGCCGCCGCGTACTGGAACGCGGACGGCGTCAGCCGTCACGAAGTGATCACGGACTGACGTCGCACGACGATGATCGACACGTCGTCGTGCGGCTTGGTCTGGCCGAGGAACTCGCGCAGCGTGCCAAGGACCGCGGCGCCGATGGTCCGCGCCGGCTGGCCGACGACCGTCTGAAGCGCGGCTCGAAGCCGCTCCTCGCCGAAGAACTCGCCGGTCTTGTCGATCGCTTCCACGATGCCGTCGGAGACGACCACCAGGACATCGCCATCGTCCAGATCGATCGCGTGCTCGGTGAATGACGCTTCGGCGACGAAGCCGAGTGCGATCGAGCCGCCGGGCAGGTCGTCGATCGACGAGCCTCGCATGACAAGAGGCGGCATGTGGCCGGCGTTCAGGTATCGCACCTGTCCGTTCGCCGACGACACGACGAGGTAGACGAGTGTCGCGAAGCGATTCGGCAGACCATCGCGATGCAGGATGCGGTTGACGCCGGCACCGAGCGTGTCGAGCGTCGCGTGTTGCGGCACCAGCGCGCGCAGCGTGGCCTGCAGCTTCACCATGAGGAGCGCCGCGGGAAGCGCTTTGCCCGCGACGTCGCCGAGCGCAATGCCGTGCCGGTCGTCGTCGATCTGCAGGTGATCGACCAGGTCGCCGCCCACGTCGTTCGCCGGTTCGGTGTGCAGCCACACGTCCCATCCGGGAACGGCCGGACTCTCCGGCGGCATCAGCGCGAGCTGCACCGCGCGTCCCGCGATGAGTTCGTTACGCGCGATCAGCTTGTCCTTCAGCTCGAGCATCAGGATGACGATGACGATCAGGAGGCTGACGAGCGGCGCCTGCAGATCGATGCGTACGCTCTGCTCGCCGCCGATGTGGATGCCCGGCAGCAGCAACAGCAGGGCGAACGCCAGCATGACCCGGCGGGCCGGCGTCAGTTTCATCAGCAGGCTGCGGACGAGCCAGAAGACGCGGAGGAAGAAGCGCCGGATCCGGCCGACCGCCGCCAGGCGACGACGTTTGGCCTCGTCGAGGTAGAAGGCTTCGATATCCTCGAACGTCGAGGCAATGGTGCCGACGCCGTGGCGGCCGAGATCGACGCTCACCGTCTGGAGGTCGCTCGACAGCGTGCGCAGCAGTCTCGGTTCCTGACCGTCTGCCGGTGGGGACTGGCTCACGGACTGATTCGGTGCCGTCAGGTGTCATCCTGTCAAGTGGAGACTCATGCCAGAGGGCGACACCATCTTCCGCACCGCGCGAACACTGCAGCGCGCGCTGGCCGGGCGGCTCGTCACGGCGTTCGAGACGCAGCTGGCCGGGCTGGCGGTCGCGGATCGGCGTGCCGCGGTGGCCGGTCGGACGATCGAACGTGTGGAGTCACGCGGCAAACATCTGCTGATCGTGTTCTCCGGCGATCTCGCGCTGCGGTCGCACCTGCGGATGCACGGCAGCTGGCACATCTACCGTCCGGGCGAACGCTGGCGCGCGCCGAAGCGCGATGCGCGCGTGGTCATCACCACGGCCGAGTGGATCGCGATCGCGTTCAACGTTTTCGATGCCGAGCTGCTGACGCTGGCCGAGGTCGAGAGGCACGCGCGGCTCTCGGCGCTTGGACCGGATCTGCTGGCCGAGGCACCAGACATGGCGGACGCGCGCACTCGTCTGAGGGCCTCGGGCGCGCCTGATATCGCGAGTGCGCTGCTGTCTCAACAGGCCGCGGCCGGCATCGGCAATGTCTACAAGTCGGAGCTGCTCTTCCTCGAGCGGCTGTATCCGTTCACATCGCTGGACGCGATCTCCGACGACACCATCGACGCGCTGCTCACGCGCGCACGTCAGCTGCTGCAGCTCAACGTGGCGGAATCGCCAGCGGCCGGCGGCCAGCGCTTCGGCCGCGTCACGACCGGCCGGCTCAATCCGCGCGAACGGCTGTGGGTCTACGGGCGCGCGGGCGAGCCCTGCTTCCGGTGCGGCACGCCGGTACGATCGGAGAGCGAAACCGGCGGTCGGCGCACGTACTGGTGCCCGTCGTGTCAGCCGGCGAACGACCCGGCCTGACGCGACCTGCCACCGATCTGTCACAACTGCCCCGCAACAAGCCGCGGCTTCACGGAGTATTCACTCATGGCCGTTTCCGGGTCAGCCGCTCCTTCACGGTATGGACGGGCATTTCTCCCGTCTGCGGCGGTGTGTCCGGCGCGGAATTACTCCCAAGGAGCACTGATATGAAGCGTCTGGCAGCACTCGTCACAGCCGTCGCCCTGGTGGCAGGGACGGCATCGGTCTTCGCGCAGGCGAAGCCGAACTTCGCGGGCAAGTGGACATTGGATCCCGCTTCGGCACCGGCCGCGCCAGCAGGCGGGCAGGGCGGCGGTGGTGGCCGCGGCGGCGGGCGCGGCGGCGGTGGGGGACTCGGCAGCGAGCTCACCATCGCGCAGGACGCCAGCACGATCAAGCTCGACTACGTTGGCGGCGGTCGCAATCCAGGGCCGGTGAGCCTCACCTATCGGCTCGACGGATCCGACAGCTCGAACACCAACGCCATGGGCAACCAGCAGGTGTCGAAGGCCGCGTGGGACGGCGACAAGCTGGTGGTCACCACGGCCATCACCATGGGCGGCATGAACGGCGAACAGAAGCGGACGTTCTCGCTCGAGGGTGGCAATCTCGTCGTCGAAACCTCGCAGCCGGGCCGCGAGGGCGGGCAGGGAATGACGACGCGCGTCGTCTACAAGAAGAGCTAGGGCAGAGTGCCGGCCGTCAGGGCGCACGCCTGACGGCCGGCAGGAATCGCAACGCAAAATCGACCGGTACGGCTTCGTTCTGCTGGTACTGCGCGCCCCTGTCGTTGCGCGAGAACCCGGCATGGTTGATGCCGACCACCGCAAGCCGGGCGCTGATGAGTGGGCCACCGCTCGACCCGCCGATGGCGCCAAGTGTGTGAAAGGAAATCGAGTCCGGCCGCACGCCGGAGACGTTGATGCTGCCGTCGACGTTCGGCTGCACGTGTCCCCCTCGAGCCAGGCCGTCGAAGAAACCGCGATCGCGCGCGGCGAGGTACGTCGTGAATGCCAGCCGCACGGCCGGCCGCGATTTCAGATAGGCCCCACGCTGATCGCTGTTGTCCGGCATGGCGTTCAAGGCGCGCGTCACGCCGGCCATCCGCAGGTATCCATCAGCGGCGGCCTGCGTCGCGGCATCGAGATCGCGGTCGCCGGGCGCACTCTCCTGGAAGCCCAGTCCGCGCCGCTGCGCGGTCATCCGCGCACCGCCGGGATACGACAACAACACGGCACTTTCACCGGCGACCACCGCGCCGGTGCTTGCGAGCGGCAATACCGGCACACCATCGGGCCGCGTGTTCGTGACGAACGCGCCGAGGTCGTGTTCGCGCGACGTGCGTATGGTCGCGGGATCGATCTCGAACGTTCGCCCTGGCGGGAAACTGATTCGTAACGACGCGATCGCCGGTGTGAAGACGACGCTGCCCTGCGGCCCGAGCCGAAGCGTGCCGTCCCGAATCTGGTCCGCGTCCGCATACGCCAGGTCGACGCAGTGACGGTTGGTGAGCACGAGGCCGGTCGCGTCGACGAGGAAACCCGTGCAGTGCGATGTCGAGCCGAGCGCGAGCGGTGCGTCCGCGTCGGTGGTGAGCTCGGCGCCACCGTCCGCCGTGCCGCGCACGCGCAGCCAGCCGTATTCGGCGTTGTGCCAGCCGGGTTGGGACTCGATCAGGCCGACGCCGCCGGAAAACCGCTGCGCTGCGGCCGGACCGAAGCCACGGTCCTGTGGCGCGGTCTGACGCTGCCGTTGCGCATCGGTGCGCGCGGACTGTGCCGTGCGTTCGGCCGCCGAGGCCGTCGCGGCCATGCGCTCGAGTTGCGCTTCGAGTGCCGCGCGCGTATCGCCCTGTGTGTCGAGCTCGGCGCTGAGTGTGGCGATCCGCTGTTCGAGGTCCGCCGTCTGCCGTCGTCCGATCAGATAGACCGCGACGACCGCGCCGACGCCCACGACGAGACACGCGGCCAGCACCATCTGCCAGCGACGGGTCGTGCGTTCGTGCGTGAGCTTGACGAACGCTTTCATGACCTCGGTGTCTGACGGGGCCCCGGTCGAGCCGGCCGCGGCGGTTTCGCGCGCGGCCTGGTAGACAGACGTCAGGCCCGTGCGATGGGTGGCGGGGATGGGTGATCCGACAGACGAGGGCTTCGGGTGCGACGGGATCGGCAGCTCGATGCGGGCGGTGGGGCCCGATCGCCCGAACGTGACGACCTGTCCGTGTCGCAGCGGCGCGTCGGTCACGGCCTGGCCGTCGACGAGCGTGCCGTTGCGACTGCCGGCGTCGGCAATCACCCACGATCCGTCCCGCGGCAGGATGTGCGCGTGCAGGCCGGAGACGACGTCGTCGGCCTCGTCGAACCGGACCTGGCACTCCTCGCGCCGGCCGACCGCGAGCCCCTCTGGCGGGACCTCGAAACTCTTGCCGGCCAGACTGCCGGTCAGGATTACCAGTCGCATCGACGCATCCTCGGGAGGCAGGGCGTACCTCATACGTTATCGGCCGGCGGCGAACCGGCTACAATCGCCCCCCGGATGAGCGTCCACCCGCCACCCGTCGCCACGCCCCGCGTCCTCGGCTTCACGGCCGCCGTGGCCATCGTGATGGGCAACATGATCGGGTCCGGCGTTTTCCTGCTGCCCGCATCGCTGGCTGCCTATCGCGGGCTCAGTCTTGCCGGATGGCTGCTGTCGGCCGCCGGGGCCGTGATGCTCGCGCTCGTCTTCGCGCGGCTGGCGCGTCAGTTGCCCGCGGCTGGCGGTCTGTACGCCTACACGCGCGACGCGTTCGGACCGGCCGTCGCCTTCCTCGTCGCGTGGGGCTACTGGCTGTCGTCGACCGCGACACTCTCGGCCCTCGCCGTCGCCTTTGTCGGATACCTCGATCCCTTCATCCCGGCAATCGTGCGGACACCGGCGCTGGCGGCCATGCTCGCCATCGTCGCGATCTGGCTGCTCGTCGGCGTGAACATCATCGGCGTGCGCGAGGCCGGGCGCCTGCAGGTCGTCACGCTCGTCCTGAAGCTGATGCCGCTCGTGGTCGTCGGCATCGGCGGGTTGTTCTTCTTCGAACCTTCGGCGTTTTCGCTGCCGCCCGCCAGCGACGTGTCCGTTGCAGGACAAGTCATCGCGACGATGACGCTGACGTTGTGGGCGTTTCTCGGACTCGAGACGGCAACCATTCCGGCCGGGCACGTGAAGGATCCCGAGCGCACGATTCCGCGCGCGACCATCGTCGGCACCATTGCCGCGGCCATCGTCTACATCATCGCCACCGTTGGCGTGATGAGCCTCGTGCCCTCGGACGC
>CAZVHY010000066.1:10984-12053 GCA_964627115.1 uncultured Solibacteraceae bacterium
CTGCTCTCGACGCTCAGCACGCTCATCCCGTACGTGTTCTGTTCGCTGGCTGTCTGGCTCATGCCCGGCCAGCCACGCCTGGCCACGAGCGCGGCCATCGTCTCCGCGCTCGCGTTCGCGTACTCGATGTTCGCGATCTACGGCGCCGGCATGGACACGGTGTTCTACGGGTTTCTGCTGCTGCTCGCGGGATTACCGGTGTACGTCTGGCAGGTGAGGCGACGTCAGACGTAGGGGCGGACCTTGTGTCCGCCCACACACGACCGCGTTGGGCCGACATGAGGTCGGCCCCTACGCGTCTGGACGGGGCCGGTCACCGCGCCGCCGTGCGGCCCTACGGCGTCGTCTCCATCCACCGCCTCGGCACGTCACTCCCGCGCCAGCGCCGCACCGATCGCTGGAAGAACAGGCTGTTGGGAATCTGTAGCACGCTGCCGTTGCCGTCGGGTTCGGTGGTGACGTCCTGCAGCGTCGTGTAGATGACGTTGATGTCGACGACCTGACCGCGAAGGCCGGGCTTGTCGCTGCTCTCGACGAGCTCGATGTAGTCGTACAGGCGGAACGGCCGCGTCGTGAAGATCAGCAGCGCGCAGAAGATGTTGGAGAGTACGCTCCACGCGGCGAAGAACGCCACGGCGCCCACGGCGGCGAAACCGGTGAACGCCGTCCAGAGCACGGTGGCCGACACGCCCATGCGCTCGAGACCGATGAGCAGTGCCGCACCGTAGATGACGAAACTCGCGCCGCGTCGCGCGCCGACGACGAGCTCAGGGGGGAGCGCGTAGCGTTCGCCGAGACGCCGGATCACGCGTCGCGTCAGGCGCTGGAGAATCCAGGCTGCAACGAGCACCAGCAGGAGCTGACCGGCGGGCACGAGCACGCCGATCCAGTCCTGTATCCAGGTGGGGAGACGATCGGACATCGGGGAAGGCTACAAGACTACGAGGCTGCGAGGCTACAGGGAGGCGGCGGCGTATCGGCGGCGGGCTGCACGGCTGCAGGCTGCGCGGTCGTACGGAGGGACGGCCTTCAGGTCCGGCGCTACTCACTTCCGTGCCGCCGTGCCGCC
>CAZVHY010000066.1:12153-16184 GCA_964627115.1 uncultured Solibacteraceae bacterium
TGCCGCCGTGCCGCCCGCGGCCCCCTACGCTCCCGCGGTGCCGTCCGGTCCGGGGCCTGCGGGCATCGGCACGGGCGGATCGAAGCGCATCGAGCGCGCGGGGCGTTCGCCGCGCAGCCACGCCGACAGCGCTTCCATGTAGAGATAGAACACCGGCGTGATGAACAGCGTCAGCGTCTGCGAAACGAGCAGGCCACCCACGACCGCGAGCCCGAGCGGCTGGCGCGACTCGGCGCCGGCGCCAAGGCCGAGCGCGATCGGCAGCGTGCCGACCAGCGCCGCCATGGTCGTCATCATGATCGGACGGAAACGGACGAGACACGCTTCGTACATCGCGTCGGCCGGCGACTTGCCCTCGTTGCGCTGCGCCTCGATCGCGAAGTCGATCATCATGATGCCGTTCTTCTTCACGAGACCGACCAGCATGATGACGCCGACGAAGGCGTAGATGTTGAGATCCACGCCGAAGACGAGCAGCGTCACCAGCGCGCCGAGACCGGCGGCCGGCAGGCCCGAGAGAATCGTCAGCGGGTGGATGAAGCTCTCGTAGAGAATCCCCAGCACCACGTAGATCACGAAGATCGCCATCAGCAGGATGATGCCGAGGCCGCGCGTCGATTCCTGGAACGCCTGCGCCGCACCCTGGAAACTCGTGCTCACCGACGCGGGCAGCGACGTGGCCGCCTGCTGCACCTGCGCCACGGCGTCGCCCAGCGCCACACCCGGACGCGTGTTGAACGAGATGGTGACCGACGCGAGTTGACCCGTGTGGTTGACGGCGAGCGGCCCGACGCCGGTGGCGGCCGTCGTCAGACTCGACAACGGGATCTGCTGGCCCGACGGCGTGCGTACGTGCACGAGCCCGAGTGCCGAGGCGTCGCGCTGATACTCGGGCGCCACGCGCAGGATGACCTGATAGGCATTGTTCGGCGCGTAGATCTGCGACACCTGCCGCGAGCTGAACGCGTTGAACATCGCGCCTTCGACCTGGTCGGCGTTCAGGCCGATGGCCGCCATGCGCGCGCGGTCGAGCGAGACGTTCACCTGCGGGTTGGTCAGCAGCAGATCGCTCGAGACGTCGCTCAGGCCCGGCAGCCCCTGCATCTGCTGCTCGAGACGGAGCGCGCCTTCGTACAGCGCCTGCGTGTCGCCGCCGGTCAGCGTGAACTGGTACGGCGACCGCGTCGGCCGGCCGCCGATGTTGATGACCGGCGGGTTCGTGATGAAGGCCCGCACGCCGGGCACTTCGGCGAGCTTCGGCCGCAGCGACTCGATGACCTCGTCGGCCGACATCGTCCGCTCGGCACGCGGGGCCAGCTCGATCTGCATGCGCCCCGTGTTGCCGGCAGACCCGCCGAAGCCGCCGCCGATCGACGAGGTCACCGACCGCACGTTGGGATCGGACTGGATGATGTCGGCCACCGCCTGCTGGCGCGCCACGAGCGCCTCGAAGCCGAGGCCTTGCGCCATTTCCGTCTGCGCGTTGATCTGGCCGATGTCCTGGCTCGGGATGAAGCCCATCGGGATGATGGTGAAGCAGTACCACGTCGCGCCCACGAGCAGCACCGACACCGCCATCGTCGTGCCGCGATGGACCATCGTCTTGTGCAGCATCCAGCCGTACGCGTCGCGCGACGCGTCGAACATCCGCTCGGTCGCCATGTAGAGCCGGCCGTGCTTCTGTTCGGTCGGCGGCTTCAGGAACCGCGCCGCGAGCATCGGCGTGAGCGTCAGCGCAACGAAGCCCGAAATCAGGATCGACACGCCCATCGTCACCGCGAACTCGTAGAGCAGCCGTCCGACGATGCCGCTCATGAAGAGGATGGGGATGAAGACCGCGACGAGCGACAGCGTGATCGAGATGATCGTGAAGCCGATTTCCTGGGCGCCCTTGAGCGCCGCGTTCATCGGGCTCTCGCCGTGCTCCATGTGCCGCACGATGTTCTCGAGCATGACGATGGCGTCGTCGACGACGAAGCCGACGGCCAGCGTGAGGGCCATCAGCGAGAGGTTGTTCAGGCTGAAGCCGAACATGTGCATGGCGGCGAACGTGCCGACGATCGACGCCGGCAGCGCCAGGCTCGGGATGATCGTGGCCGACACGTTGCGCAGGAACATGAAAATGACGAGCACGACCAGCACGACGGTGAAGATGAGCGTCAACTGGATGTCGTGGATCGACTCGCGGATCGAGACCGAGCGATCGAGGCGGACCTGCAGGTTCAGCGCGGCCGGCAGCTGCGCCTGGATGACCGGCAGCAGCGCCTTGATGGCGTCGACGGTCTCGACCGTGTTCGCCCCCGGCTGCCGGTTGATCGCAATCGAGATGTTGCGCGCGCTGTTGTACCAGCTGGCCTGCTTGTCGTTCTCGACGCCGTCGTACACGCGCGCCACTTCGTCGAGCCGCACGGGGCGGCCGTCGCGGTAGCTGACGATCAGCGGCCGGAACGCGTCTGCGGTCATCAGCTGGCCGTCGGTCTTGATCGCGAGCGTGCGGTCCGGCCCGTACAACGTGCCCGTGGGCCGGTTCACGCTGTTGCGGCTGATGGCCGTCGCGATCTGCTCCATGTCGAGATCGCGGGCCGCGAGCTGCCGCGGATCCACGTCGATCTGTACGGCGTGTTTCTGCGCGCCGAAAATGTTCACCTGCGCCACGCCGCGCACCGTCGAGATGCGCTGCGCGATGTTCGTCTCGGCGTACTCGTTGATGGCCGAGAGCGGCAGCGTCTCGGAGCTGAGCGTGAGGAACAGGATGGGGAAGTCCGCCGGGTTGACCTTCTGGAACGACGGCGGTTCGCGCATGTCGGGCGGCAGTCCCCGCGTGCGCGAGATGGCGAGCTGCACGTCCTGCGCCGCGGCGTCGATGTCGCGATCGAGATCGAACTGCAGCGTGATGGCCGTGCTGCCGGTGTAGCTGGTCGAGCTGATCGACGCCAGCCCGGCAATGGCGGAGAACTGTTTCTCGAGCGGTGTCGCCACCGCCGAGGCCATCGTTTCCGGGTTCGCGCCCGGCAGCGCGGCCGTGACCTGAATGGTGGGGAAGTCGATGGCCGGCAGGTCGCTCACCGCCAGCGACCGGTACCCGATGACACCGAAGATGACGATCGACAGCTGAATCAGCGTCGTCGTGACCGGGCGTTTGATGAACAGAGCGGAGAGATTCATGGCGTCGTCCTTGCCTGCGCACCGGCAGACTGTGTGGTCACACGCGCGCCTGGCGTCAGCCGGAGCTGGCCATCGGTCACCACGGTCTCGCCAGGCGAGAGACCGCTCTGAATCACCACTTCATTCCCTGCCTGCCAGGCCACGGTGACCGGCCGCAGCTCGGCCGTGGCGTCGGGCTTGATGACGTACACGTACTGGCCCTGCTGGCTGACCTGCACCGAGGCGTTCGGCACCACCACGGCCTTCGGCTCGATCGACAGCTGCAGCGTCACGTCGACGAAGGCGCCGGCCCAGAGCCGCCGGTCGCGGTTCGGAAACGTCGCCTTGAGACGGATCGTGTCGGTGGATTGATCGACGGCGTTGTCGACGAACGTCAGCGTGCCGGTCACCGCCTGATCCGTGCTGCCGGCCGGCGCAGCCAGTACCTGCAGCGCACCCTGTGACTGTTCGCGGCGCAACGTGGGCAGCAGCCGCGCGGGGACGGCGAAACTGACGTAGGCCGGCGACACCTGATTGATCATCACGAGCGGCGTGGCGTCGTTGGCGCGCACGAGCGACCCCTGGTGCACGAGCAGCGCGCCCGTGCGACCGGACACCGGCGCCGTGATGGTCGTGTACTGCAGCTGCAGCCGCGCGTTCTCGAGCGCCGCCTGATCGGCTTCGATCGACGCGCGATACACCGCGAGTTGCGTGGCGAGCTGGTCGTACTCGGCCTTCGAGACGAGCTGGCGCTTCAGCAGTTCGTCGGCGCGCGCCACCTGGGCCGTCATGCCCTCGGCCTGCGCGCGACTGCGCGCGAGCGCGGCTTCGGCCTGCTGCACGGCCACCTCGAACTGGCGCGGGTTCAGCACGAAGAGCGTCTGCCC
>CAZVHY010000067.1:0-5743 GCA_964627115.1 uncultured Solibacteraceae bacterium
TCCCCTTGATAACCGACAAGAGACGATCTATCGTGTTGTCGGTTACCAAGGGGAGACCATTCATGAGCAAGCCGACCGATCTGGTACAGGGCACGCTCGATCTGCTCATTCTGCGCGTCATCGCCGCCGAACCGCAGCACGGCTGGGCCATTGCGCAGCGCATCACGCAGGTGTCGGGCGACGTGCTGAAGGTGGGACAGGGCTCGCTCTACCCTGCTCTGCACAAGCTCGAGCAGCAGGGCTGGATCAAGGCGTCGTGGGGTGAGAGCGACAACGGCCGGCGCGCGAAGTACTACACGCTCACACGGGCCGGCCGCACGGCACTCGAACGCGAGAGCGCACAGTGGGAGCGCCTGTCGGCCGCCATCTCACTGGTGGTTCGTAACGCCTGAGGTGCGGCCATGCGCTGGTGGCACATTCTCACGTTGCGCCTGAAGACACTCGTCCGCGGACGCCGCGTCGATGCCGAGCTCGACGAGGAACTGCGGTATCACCTCAATCGCCAGATTGACCTGCTCATCGCCAGCGGCGAGACGCCGGAACGTGCACGGCAGATCGCGATGCTCGACATGGGCGGCCTGGAGCAGCGACGAGAGGAGTGTCGCGACACGCGCGGTGTCCGGTTCCTTTCCACCGCGCGCGCCACGCTTCGTGACGCGGTGCGCGCATTGCGCCGGCGGCCCGCCGCGGGTCTCGTCACCGTCATCACGCTTGCCGTCGGCATCGGCGGCGGCGCCACCATGCTGGCCGTCGTCGACGTCCTCATGCTGCGGCCGCCCGCAGGCATTGTCGATCCGGATCGTGTCGTCTCGGTACCAGCCTCCAACTACGTCGTCTACTCGGCATTGCGCGAGGCCGCCACGACGCTCGACATCGCGGCGTACGTGACACCGCGTGCGCTCAGCCTTGGCATGGGCGCCGAGGCCGCAGAGATCCGCCTGGGGTGCGTCACGCCCACGTACTTCGATGTGCTGGGCACGCGCGTGGCCATCGGCCGCGGTTTCGGACAGCAGGATGCTGCACTCGATACCGACCTGACACTCCTCCTCGCGCACCACTTCTGGCAGCGCTACTTCTCCGGCGATCGAGACATCGTCGGACGCACGGTGCAGATCGCGCGGAGGAGCTACACGATCATCGGCATCGTGCCGCCAAACGTCCGCGGCGTCGACGCGGAACCGGTTGACGGCTGGATCGTGCTCGACGCCTCGCCAGCCGTGTGCTCGTTCACCGGTGAAGACCTGCGGTTCTCGAGGGGTGGATCGTGGCTCGCGTCGGTCGGCCGGCTTCGCGACGACGTCACACGCGACCAGGCAGTTGCCGAACTCGAAGCCCTCCTTCCGACGATCGACGACGGTGGGCGATATGAACGGAGCGGGCGTCCTGCCGTCACGCTGCCGACACTTCGCGAGCGGGCCACATCGCAGCTCGCCGGCGATACGCGCCTCTCGTGGTGGTTGCTGGGCGGTGGCCTGGCGCTGCTGCTCACGGCGTGCGCGAACGTGGCGGGACTGCTGGCCATCCGCGCGATCGATCGCCAGCGCGAGTTCGCCATTCGCGCCCAGCTCGGCGCCAGCCGCGCGCGCGTCATCGCGCAGGTGTTGACCGAGAGCGTCGTGCTCGGCGCGATCAGCGGGGTCTCGGCGATCGGCATCGCATTCGCGCTCGACCGCGGTCTCCGCAGCTTCTTCCCGTTCGCACCAGACGACGGCCTGCTCGACGGCCGCTTCTTCGCGGCGCTGGGTGCCCTCACTGCCGTTGCGGGCTTCGTGAGCGGCATCGCGCCCGCGCTGCACGCCGCACGCGTGCGCGCGAAAACGACGGGCGGCCTTGGCACGACGCTGCGCGGATCGCGCGTGCGCTACGCACTCCTCGTCGTGCAGGTGGCTGTCGCACTCGTCCTGGCCACGGGCGCGGGCCTGTTCGTCGAGAGCGTGGCGAACGCCAGGACCGGCCTCGGGTACGACGCGGATCGCGTGGTCGTGGCGAGCGTCGATTTCGAGCGCGCCGGTTATCGACGACAGGCGCAGATTCAGGAGTTCTTCGATCGCCTCGTCGCACGCGCCCGCGACACGCCGGGCGTCGAGCGCGTGGCCACCGCGAGACAGGCGCCTCTCGCGACCAGCGGCTCGTTCAGTGTTCGGTTCGTCAGCACGCGCACCGACGTCCGGCCGTCGGGAGCCATCGAGGACAACATCAACGCTGTTTCCGCCGGGTACTTCACGACGGTCGGCACGCGCATTCTGCGGGGGCGCGATTTTCTGGATAGTGACGACGCGACGACACCGCTGGTGATGGTGGTCGACGAAGCGACGGCCGCACAAAAGTGGGAGGGGGAGGATGCTCTCGGACGATGTGCTTACCTCTTCCCGGACACACGGTGCTTTCGAGTCGTCGGCATCGTCGAGACTCGCCGGCACAACCAGCTGACCCGTCAATCAGCGGAATTCTTCGTGCCGGGTCCGCAGCTCGAACTGATCGACGGACCGGAGGCGATGCCGCGTCACATCCTGCTGCGATTGGCCGCGGGATCGGACGCGGCCGTCGCCGCGCTTGCCACGGCCCTGCGATCGGCCGCGCCCGACATGCCGTTCGTGAACGTCCAGCGACTCGACGACCTGGTGGACTCGCGCGCGCGAACGTGGCGTCTGGGCTCGGCGCTCTTTATGTTCTTCGGCACGGCCGCGGTCGGGCTGGCCGCGATCGACCTCTTCGCCACGCTGTCGTTCGTGATTCGCCAGCGCACGCCGGAGATTGGCGTGCGACTCGCGCTCGGCGCGACACACGCACACGTGACATGGCTCGTGGCCCGAACGGCGCTCATCGTCATCGTCACCGGCCTGGCCGCCGGTGGCGTCTCGGCCTGGTTTGCGGCACGGCTGATCGAGACGTCGCTGTTCGGCGTCACGCCAACAGACGCCGGCGCGTTCGCGACCGCGGCACTGACCATCGCCGCTGTCGGCGCCGCTGCCAGCATCGCGCCCTGTCTTCGCGCGCGGCGCATCGACCCGATCGTCGCGCTCCGCACCGAGTGATTTTCCCGGAGGCAGCCATGACCTGTCGGCGCACGTTCCTTCCGCTCGCCATCGCTCTCGTCGCAGTCACCACGCTTCGCGCCGAGACGCAAGCGCCCGTCGTCACCACGCACGAAGCGGTCTTCTGGCGTGTGGCAAAGGTACGGGTGATGCCGACGTATCCTGCAGCTTCGCTCGCGCGTCGAACCGAAGGTGTCGTCGTCACGAGCGTCACCTCGACGAAGGAAGGCCGGGTCGAACGGGTCGACGTGCTCGAGAGCCCGGACGAGGACATGGCAGCGGCCGTCCGGGCAGCACTCGTCCAGTGGACGATTCCGGCGCCGCAGCCACTGGGTGAGTCCACGCCGTACGTCGCGCGCGTGAAGATGACGTTCTACTTCCAGATCAGAAACGGCAAGGGCGTCGTTCTCGCTCCGGACCAGGTGCCGGGCAACGAGGATGTGTTCGCCGCGTTCAACCGTCCGCCGGCAGGACGTGGTACGCCCGGCGCACCACCGATTCAGCCACCGGTCGTCACTCGCCACGGCGACGGGGCCCGCGAAATCGATCAGATTGAATTCGTGCGTCTGCTCGCCGGCCCGAACACGGTGCTTCTCGACATCCGCGATCGGGATCAGTTCGCGGGAGGCGCACACCCTCGCGCCCGGAATGTGCCGGCCAATGAAGTCGGGACGCGATCGCGCGCCGAACTCCCGCTTACCGCAACCATTGTCATCGACTGCTCGCGCGCAGATACGTCCCGTTGCCAGTTTGCACACGACGACCTGGTCGGCCGTGGTTTCAAGGACGTCGCGATCTACATCCCGTGAGCGCCGCCAATCCGGCAACGGCGGACCGAGTGTCCGCCCCGAATGTCCGGGCCGGCCGACAGCATCAGGAGAACACCGGCATGTGCGAGAACCAACGGCAGCGAATCGCGACCGTCGGAATCGTGTGGACTTGTCTGTCCGTCACATTCGTGGCGGCGCTGACGAGTGCGCAGACGGCACCACGCCCCTTGTCGCTCCAGGAATCGCGACTGCGACAGCTCGCGACGACTCATGTGATGCCCGAGTACCCGGCGGCCTCCGTGGCGCGCGGAGCCGACGGCGTGGCAGTGGCGCACATCAGCACCGGCGTCGACGACCGAGTCGACCACGTCGATGTACTGCAGAGCCCGGACGCGGACACCGCAGATGCGATTCGCGCCGCGTTGACGCGATGGGTCGTGCCGGTTGCGCCGGAGCCGGGCAGCACGGTGCGCCGTGCGGTGCAGGGCCTCGTGACGTTCTACTTCCAGATCAGAAGCGGGAAAGGCGTCGTCCTCAACCCGGACCAGATGACAGGAAACGAGGACGTGTTCGTGCCGCCGGCGCGGCCCGGCGCGCGCGCGAGTGGTCCGCCGACGGTGACGCAGCCCGACATGGCCGGCATCGCCGAAATCGACGAACTCACGTTGCGCCGGCTTCTCGAACGCGAGGCGGCGGTTCTCCTCGACGTTCGCGGCCGTCAACCTTTCGCGGCCAGCGCCCGTCCGCGCGGCGTCAACATTCCGATCGAGGAGCTGACGGTGCGTGCAGGGGCAGAACTGCCGCGCGCCTCCACGATTGTCGTCGACTGCTCGCAAGAGCAGACGTTCAGGTGTCGAGCCGCAACTCAGTTCCTTCGCCAGCGCGGCTTCACCAACGTCGCGATTTACCTGCCCTGATTCCGGCGTCTTTCGTTTCTTCGCGGGCGGCGGCAGGAGCGCGGCGGCCGTGGCATCACGCCGCGATCCGACCCGGAGAATCGGCGGCTCGACGTCCACACCGAACGCGAAGCGGCTCCAGCCGTAGGAAAGACGGCCCCGGAGATCACGGGCCCGCGTGTCGCCCGTCGCACCTGTCGTCCCCGTTGCGCCTGAACGTCCTTCCCCCTTCGCCGGGCCTCAGGCGCCATTCACCGGGACACCGGCGACACGCCCCCGGGCGCTCGATAATCTGTGCTCGGAAGGTGGTCATCATGCATCGCATCGGAACGAAGACACTCGCGGCCGCTGTTGTGTCGCTCGCACTCGCGGCGCCGGCTTATGCACAAACCCCGACAGTCGACGACATCGTTGCGCGCCACGTCGCATCGCACGGCGGCGCGGACAAGTGGAAGACGATCCAGACGCAACTGATGGCGGGCACGATCTACACGCAGAACATCGAGATCGACATGATCATGCTGACGCGCCGCCCCAATCTCGGACGGCAGGAACTGACGATCGCACTGCCCGGTCAGGATCCGGTGGGGATCCTCAACGTGTTCGACGGCACCAAGGGATGGACGATCAATCCGCTGCTCAGCGGCCCGACAACGGTCGAGCTGACAGGCCGGGACGCCGCGATGCTGCGCGACCAATCCGAGATGGAGAGCCCGCTCATCAACTACCGGACAAAGGGACACACGGTCGAACTCGTGGGGTCCTCGATGGTTGGCGATCGCCAGGCGTACCGCCTGAAGGTTGCGCGGTCAGGACAGCCGGCCGTGCACTACTTCGTCGACGCGGAGACGGGCGTGGAGCTCCGCATCGCTCCCGAGGGCGTCGATGCCCCCGTCATGGATCTCTCCGACCATCGTTCCATTGACGGCATCCTCGTGCCGCATCACATCCGCGTCCAGCAGGCCGGCCAGAACACACTCGACATCGTGGTGTCGTCCATCGAGTTCAACGTACCAGCCGACGATGCGATGTTCAGGAGGCC
>CAZVHY010000067.1:5843-13465 GCA_964627115.1 uncultured Solibacteraceae bacterium
TGGTGTCGTCCATCGAGTTCAACGTACCAGCCGACGATGCGATGTTCAGGAGGCCGTAGATCTCGGGTGCAACAGGTGCGACGGGGACAACAGGTGCGACACGCGACAGGAACGTGAGGGGGCGGCCGACGTTTCGCCCGTTGCACCTGTTGCCCCCGTTGCACCTGCGTCAGTTACGATACGACTCCGGTGATTCGTCATGCACCACAAGCGTCGTCGTCCCAAACATCGTCGTGCCGGTTGTCTGCTGTGCAAGCCGTACAAGCGCGCGGGATACGCGAAGCGCATTCGCATCAAGGGGCTGCGGGTCCCGCGCCGGCTCGACGACGAACACATCGGTTGATCGGCAGGCACTGACGTGTCGGCTGCCTCCTCTGACTTCCAGGGCCGCGATGCCGAGCTGACATGGCTGCGCGCGTTGTGGAACGGCGCGACGACGCGCGATAGCGCGGGCCGGTACGTCGGTGGCCCGCGCATGGCCATCGTCCTCGCCGAAACCGGTCTCGGCAAGACGCGTCTCGTCCAGGAGCTCTACAGAACGCTGAGCACCGGCGAGACCTGGAACGCACCGGCGCCCTACTGGCCCCTCGACCTCCACACGACGGACGGCCGGCTGCTCGTCAATCCCGATTTCGACACCTGGACGCCGGACGGCGCGCCGCAGTTTCTCTGGCTTGGCGCGCGCTGGCAACCGCCCGCCGAGCGGAACGTCGAAGAGCGCACGTGTGTGCTGCCGGCCCTGCACGCCACGCTTCAGGCACACGTGCGCGTGGTCCAGACACACGCCCCGGCGTGGCGACGTGTCCGTCGCGCGGCCGAACGCCTGGCGCGTCAGGAAGGCGTGGACGGCTTTGTCGAGAACGCCGCCGACGTGTCGATTCCGTTCGGCGGCCTGCTCGTCAAGGTGGCGCGCGCTGGCGCGTCGCTCTTCGACGCGCGCACGTCAGCCGCGGCCGAAACGCGCCGCATGCACGACAGCGCCGCCGACGCACTGCTGGCCGATCTGCGCGAGGTCTTTGGCGGCTTCGGCAGCGGCGGGCTCGCATTGCCCACCGTGCTCTGGCTCGACGACGCACACTGGATCGACAGGACGACGCTCGACTTCGTCCACCGCCTGTGGCGGGAGGCCGTGGAACAGTCGTGGCCGCTGCTCGTCGTGGTGACGCACTGGGAACGTGAGTGGAACGAGATTCAGCGGCTCGACGCGGACGAGCGCGCGGCTTCGATTGCCGGGTTCGCCGGCGACGCACGAGTGGAACGTCTCGTCCTTGGCGCCGCGCCCACTGACGATCTCGCCGCATGGCTCCGGACGCGCCTGCCTGGCCTGACGGCGGCACAGCACGACCTGCTCATCGACAAGGCCGGCGGCAACTTTCTCACGCTCGTCGAGAACGTTGGTGTGCTCGTGCCGCAGACGGCCAACTTCGTGGGCCGCAGCCTCGACGCGGCACTCACGCCTGCCGGCGAGCGACGCGTGGCGTCGTGGGAGTCGGATCGGCACCGTCGCATCGAGCAGCGCTTTCAGGAGATCGAGCCGGATCTCCAGGATCTGCTCGGCTGGTCGAGCCGTGTCGGACAACGCTTCCTCTGGCAGGTGCCCGCGTCGCTCGCCGAGGCGCGCACGGGCGCGGCGCGCGACGAAGTGATCGAACGCCTCGATGCGTGCGTGGATCCGTACGCGATGCTCGGCATCACCACACCGTACGCGCGCGAGTTTCGCGATCGTGCGCTGCATGCTGTCGCGGCCAGGTACTTCCGGGACTACCTCGCTGATGGCGACGAGGCGCCCCTCGTCGACGTCGCGGCGCAGCTGCTCGCGGCCTGGGTCAATGCCAGCGTCGACGAAGACGACGCGGCGCTCGACGAGGCGGGATGGCCGTCGCTGCTGCGCACGCCGTATCCCGAAGCAAAACAGGTGCTCGACATGACCCTCGAGTACCTGCCCCTCGATCGGACGACCGGCACGTGGACGAACACCGCGAACGTCGCGGCGCTTCGCGCGTCACTGCTGCGCGTGATCGTGCACGAAGGACTGTGGCTGTGGGATGACGTCCTGCGCGACGCACCAGCGCTGGCGGACGTGCCGTGGGACGACGTGCCACCGGCCGCGGCACCTGTGTGGATGCTCAATCGCACGGGACTCGCGCTCGGTCAGGTGGCCGCTCACGAGGCCGCCCTCGCGGTGCTGGTGCACGCCTGGCGTGTCCTGCGCGCGGCATCGCCGCCCGACGACGAGATGGCCGGGCACGTGCTGCACAACATCGGCGACCTGCACTACCAGCTGGCGAACTACGACGTGGCCACGGATCTGCTCGAGCGCGCGCTGACGTTCAAGGAACACACACTCGGTCCTGCCCATCCGCACACGGCCACCACGCTCAGCACGCTCGGGATCGTGCGTTACGACCTGCGCCAGCTCGACGCCGCACGGGCGCTCGCCGAACGCGCCCTCGAGATCTGGCAACAGGCGAACGACGCGTCGGACGTCGATATCTCCCTCGGCCTTCACAACCTCGCGCAGATCCACCATGCGGCCGGCGCGTTCGATGTCGCGGTCGAGGCCGAGACGCACGCCATCGAGCGGCGCGAACGCGCGCTCGGGCCGGACCATCACACACTGGCGCCGCTGCTGAACGCGCTGGCGAAGATGTTCGACTCGCTGGGCCGGTTCGGCGAGGTCGAACCGTTGCAGGCGCGCGCGCTGGCCATCAACTCCCGTGTCTACGGCCCCGAACACCCGGCGATGGTGCCGCTCTTGAACGATCTCGGCGAGACGGCGAGGCGTCTGGGCCGGTTCGACGACGCGGACAGCTATTACACCCGGGCGTTGACCATTCTCGAACGGACCATGACGGGCGATCATCCCGACGTGGGCACGGTCTGCGGGAACATGGCGCTGTCGCACGCGCAGCGTGGCCGATCGGACCTCGCACGGCCCTTGTACGAACGTGCCCTCGCAGTGAACGAAACCGCGTTCGGCCCGGATCACCCGGCCGTCGCCACCACGCTGGCCAACCTGGCAGTGACGCTCGTGCAGATCGATGACCTCGACGCCGCCGAGCGCTGCGCGAACCGCGCCCTGACCATACGCGAGCAGGCCTTCGCACCGGATCATCCCGACGTCGCACGTTCGCTCAACAGCGTTGCGCTTCTGAAGATGCGGCGCGGCGACTACGACGCGGCTGAAACGATGCTCCTGCGCAGCCTGCAGCTCCGGGAACAGGTGCTCGGCACCGAACATCCGGACCTCGCCGAATCACTCAACAACCTCGGCGAGATCTACTGGAGAACGGGACGCGCGGAAGACGCCGAGGCGTTCCTGCAGCGGTCGCTGGCTGTTCGCGAGCGCGCGTTTGGTCCGTCACACCCACGGGTCGTACTGGCGCTGAACAACCTCGCGCAGTGCCTTCGCGCGTACGGACGCCTCGACGACGCCAGAGTCCTGCTCGCGCGTGCGGTGGCCGAGGCCGAGAAGTCCGGGGATCCGACGGGGCACCTCGAGGGACTCCGCGCAGATCTCGCGGCGATCGATGACGAGCGCGGCAAGACCTGAGGTCAATCCGCGGGCTTGAGGATCTCCCGCACTTCCTCGTCGTCGGTGTTCGCCCACGCATTGTCGCGCGCCTCGTCTTTCGTGGCGCCGGTGGCCGACACGACGTCGGCCTCCGGCATGCCGTCAGGCCCCACGCGCTGCACGATGCACTCCCATTCGCCCTGGTGCGGGTAGTACCGCACGCGCAGACTGCCGTGTCGCTCGGTCATGGGTGACCTCCGAATGAGATGAAAAAGAAAGGGCCGGCGCGAATGTTCAGCGCCGGCCCCCTCTGTCGCCTGTCGAACCTGTCGTACCCGAGAACTACTTCCTCGGCGTATCGTCGACGCCGTCGAGGTCGCCGAGCGCGTACTGCATGCCCGCGAGGAAGTGCTCGAGCATCGCCGGGATCTTGTAGATGCCGTGGTCGTGGCCGAGCACGTTCACGTACACGCGGCCCTGCCCCTCGCGGCGGATGTAGCTGATGCCGTAGTCACCGTCGGTCCGCTTGCCGTTGGCCGGCTCCTGGTCCTTGATTTCCTGCGGCATGCGCGCGTAGTCGACGCTGAGCAGCGTGCGCACGCGATCGCGCGACCACGAATCCTGCGAGAACGTGTAGACCTCGTCGACCACCATGGTCGGCACGGCCACGCGCTGACCCGTCTGCGGATTGAGGCGCGTGAACGAACGGTTGATCGGGTTGTCGACGTCGTCGACCTTCAGCGTGATTGGCGTCGGGTAGTTCCAGTGGAACTTGAAGGAACCGCCGATCATGTGGTTGAACTCCTGCCACAGCGGCCCGCCACCCTTGTGGTAGCTGTCGGTGGCCGCGTGCACGCCGCCGAGCCCCTTGCCGCCGCGCACGAAGTCGAGCAGCGCCTTGCGACGCGCCTCTGATGCCACCGGATCGTCGTCGTCGAGGAACTGGCCCGTGGTGCTGTTGAGGAACACCGCGTCGTACTGCGCCAGGTTCGCCGCGTTGATGTCGTTGATGTTGTAGGTGATGACCGTCGTCCACGCCTGGTTCTGACGGCCGGGACCGAGCTCACCGGGCACGGGCACCGTGCCGAGCGCTTCGATGGTGCGCGCGGCGATCGGGATCGACGAGTGCACGAAACCGCCCGCGCGCGAGAGCACGAGCACGCGGCGATTGGCTTTCGGCGTGGCCGGCGCAATACGCGGCAGCGCGGCCACCATCTGCGCGACGTCGACCGACGACGCGACCTGGTTCTGCGGACCACCACGGCCCATGCCAGCCGGACCACCAGCGCGGCCCGCGCCACGGCCCCCGCCCGGGCCAGCCGGTCCCTGGCCAACCTGCGCGCCGCCGCCCTGGGGCGCCTGTGCAAGTCCGACCGATGTGGCCACGAAGGCCACGGCACAACCCCCGACGACGAGCGCGGAGATCATCGACTTCACGTTCATGACATTCCTCCCGAGCGGCGCACAGCCACCCCTCTCCATCCACGAACCATCGGCTGGCCGCACGGGTCTGCCGATCCAGACACTGGTGCTCGTCGAGCCTGAAAGATGAGCGGCCAATGTTACCACCTGTTTCGCATGCAGAAACGCGGGCCAATACGACAACCTCGAAGATTCGGCGATGAAAGCGGACACGGTTGTCCGTGCCGATGGCGCCCGATCTGCGCCGGCGGCCACCGATTCCGACATTCGTGGCGATCTCATCGTCATCACCAACACGGCTGTCCGAATCGCACACGCGCGTCAGTGCCGCACTCGGGCGACCGGCGGCTCCCCCACGCATCGAATCCGCAATTTCCGGCCTGATTTCTGCTGAACGTGGCCGTCAACGCCCGCGGGCACTCTGCTTGCAATGTGGCGGTCCGCATGCAAGTGAGTTCTCTCCCCTGCACTTTTCTCGAAGACGACGAAACAGAAAGAACGCACAAGACAGAAAGGAAGGCCCGGATGAATAGACGCACCGTGTGGATGCGGGTGCTGTTCGTGCTCGTTGCCGCGCTCCTGGCGGAAGACGCAGCGCGCGCACAGACCTATCAAGCCACGATGCGCGGATCGATCCGCGACGAACAGGGCGTGCTGCCCGGCGTCGAGGTGGCGCTCATCAATCAGGACACGCAGGCAACCCGCGTGATCGTGACCAACGACGCTGGCGAATACGTCTTCGCCAGCGTGGTGCCCGGCGTGTACACCGCCCGGGTATCACTGGCCGGATTCCGGACCGAAGAACGCCGGGACATCCGCATTGCGACCCAGCAGACGCTGGTGTCGGACTTCGTGCTCCAGATCGGCGCCCTCACCGAACAGGTGACGGTGACCGCCGAGGCGCCCCTCGTCGAGCGCGCGACGCCGACGGTGGCCGTCACGATGTCGGCCGCGCAGATCTCGGCGCTGCCGATCTTCGGCCGCAACACCTTCTACTCGTCGATCTCGACACCGGCCGTCGTGCAGAGCGGCGATCCGCAGTTCGTGCGGTATCAGGATCAGAGCGGCTCCTCGCTGCTGTCGCTCGGCGGCGGTCCGCGCCGCGGCAACTCCTACGTGCTCGAAGGCGTCTCCATCACGGACTTCATCAACCGCGCGTCGTGGGTGCCGTCGACCGAGTCCATCGAAGACATGCGCGTCCAGGCGAAGACCTACGACGCCGACATGGGCCGCGCGGCCGGCGGCGTCTTCAACGTGACAGCGAAGTCCGGTTCCAACAACTGGCGCGGCAGCGCGCTGTTCCTGACCAAACCCGACGCCACGACGGGCCAGCTCTTCTTCGCCAAGCGCGAGGGCCTGCCGAAGGTGCCGCAGACCTACTACGGCTGGGCCGGTTCGGTGGGCGGCCCCATCAAGACGAACCGCACGTTCTTCTGGTTCAGCAAGGACGACTACTACCAGAAGAGCTCGCGCAACAACGTCCTCACGTTCCCGACGGCCCTCGAACGACAGGGAGACTTCTCGCAGTCGTTCGCCGCCAACGGGCAGCTCATCACGATTTACGATCCGCTGACGACGCGCCCGAACCCGAACGGCACCGGCTTCATCCGCGATCCGTTCCCGGGCAACGTGATCCCGGCCGACCGGATCAATCCCGTGGCGCGCGCGATGATGGCCAACATGCCGCTGCCCGACTCCGGCCGGTCGTTCAACGGCCAGGCCTCGCTCGAGGACGGTCCGCAGCGCCAGGAAACCCTGAAGATCGATCACCGCTGGAGCAACAGCTGGACGATGTCCGGCATGTATGGACACCAGTACACGAAGGAACCCGGCTCGGCCTTCTGGGGCGCGCACGGCACGGTGCCCGGCGACTCGGGCGCCAGCATGCTCTTCCGGACGATCAACTTCTTCTCGCTCAACAACGTCTTCGTGCCGACCAACACGATGACGGTGGCCGTGCGCTACGGCTACAACCACTTCTTCGACGATGGCGGCAACTACCTCGCGTTCGACGCGGCCACGCTGGGCTTCCCGGCTTCGTACGTGAACGCGATGCCGTTCAACACGTTCCCGAGCGCCTCGCTGGCCGGCTACAGCGGCATCGGCAACGGCGGCCCGGGCCGGACGACGCACATCGGTCAGACGTTCAACGTCACCGTGTCCAAGCTCGCCGGCAACCACTCGCTGAAGTTCGGCGTGGACTACCGCACCATCGACGCCGAGGTCCAGAGCGGATCGAACGCGGGATCGTTCGGCTTCACGCAGGGCTTCACGCAGGGTCCCACGCCGACGACGGCCGGTCCGGCGTCGGGCGATTCGGTCGCGAGCTTCCTGCTGGGCAACGCGGCCAACGGCTCGATCAGTGTCGGCACGCCGGCCGTGTACCAGATCCGGTACCTCTCGGGCTACGTCCAGGACGAGTACCGGCTCTCGAGTGCGCTGACGCTCAATTTCGGTCTGCGCTACGAGTACGAGCCCGGCGTGAGCGAGAAGAACAACCAGTTCACGGTGGGCTTCGCGCGTGACGAGGCGTTCCCGGTGCAGGTGCCCGGTCTCGACCTGCGCGGCGGCCTGCTCTACGCCGGCGTGGACGGCAATCCGCGCACGCAGGGCGCGACGATGAACGGCCTGGCGCCGCGCGGCGGCTTCGCGTGGTCGCTCAATCCGCGCACGGTCGTTCGCGGCG
>CAZVHY010000067.1:13565-14914 GCA_964627115.1 uncultured Solibacteraceae bacterium
GCGCCGCGCGGCGGCTTCGCGTGGTCGCTCAATCCGCGCACGGTCGTTCGCGGCGGCTACGGTTTCTACTGGGTGCCGCAGCAGATCGCGGGCACCGGCCAGGCGGCCATCGGATCGCTCGGGTACACGGCGGTGACGCAGTACGTCGCGAGCACCGACGGCAACCTGACGCCGACCGGCGTCTTCTCGAACGGCTTCGCGCAGGGCATCACGCCGCCGCAGGGCAGCGCACTCGGCCGGCTGACGGGCGTGGGTGACACCATCGACTTCGTCGAGCAGAACTCGAAGACGGGCTACGTGCAGCAGTACTCGCTCGACGTCGCGCGCGAACTGCCGGGCAGCATGATGGTCTCGATCGGCTACATGGGCAGCCGCTCCGAGCGGCTGAGCACCGGCGGCACGGCCGACGCGACCGTCAACATCAACCAGCTCGATCCGGCGTACATGGAGCTCGGGACCGCGCTGCAGACGCTGGTTCCCAACCCGTTCTTCGGGAACCCGGTGTTCGGGGCGCTGAGCCTGGCGCCGACGATCTCGCAGGGTCAGCTGCTGCGTCCGTATCCGCAGTACCAGAACGTGTTCGCGCATCGGGTGAACGAAGCCCGCGCGCGGTACAACGCGTTCGTGACGCAGTGGGTGAAGCGGATGAGCAACGGCTACTCGCTCAACGTCAATTACACCTACGCGGACCTGAAGGACAACCAGTACGGCGAGGGCAACAGCTTCTCGGGCGGACCGACCGCGCCGATGAACAACTACGACCTCGATGCCGAGTACGGGCCGTCGCTGCTCGACATCAAGCACCGGCTGAACTTCAGCGCGACGTTCCAGCTGCCGTTCGGTGACGGCCGCCGGTGGCTCAACGGCGGCGGCGTGGCGGGATCGGTGCTCGGCGGATGGCAGGTCACCGTGGCCGGCCGGTACCAGACGGGGTTCCCGATCAAGATCGGGCAGGCGAGCAACAACTCGGGCCTGCTCGGCAGCGGACAGCGGCCGAACCTGGTGCCGGGCGTGCCGGTGATGACGACCGGCAGCCAGGAAGAGCGCGGCGTGTCGGGGTGGATCAACCCGGCCGCATTCGAAGCGGCGCCGGCGTTCACGTTCGGCAACGTGCCGCGCGTCAATCCCGAGTGGCGCGGGCCCGGACAGCGCACGACGGACGTGGCGATCTCGAAGACCGTGCGGCTCGGCACGCGGACGCTCTCGTTCCGCGCCGACATCCTGAACCTCTTCGACGACCCGCTCTTCAACGGTCCCAACACGTCGTTCGGCCAGGCCACGTTCGGCCAGGTGACGAGCGTCGGCGGCTTCGCGCGGTCGATGCAGTTCCAGATTCGCGCGGGCTGGTA
>CAZVHY010000067.1:15014-16144 GCA_964627115.1 uncultured Solibacteraceae bacterium
TCGGACGCGAACTTCATCTTCGTGAACATCGGACGCGACTCGCGCGGCTTCCAGGAGGCCTGTCGCGCGAGCAACGTGATGGTGGGCCGCGCCTTTCCGCCGCTGACGACCTGGGCGCGCATCTCGATCGGCACGAAGGCCGAGATGGAACAGGCGATCCCGGTGTTCATGCAGGTGCTGGCGCAGCCGGTGGCACAGACGGCGCGTTTCGACGCGGCCGTGCTCGATGCGCTGCCGAGCGAGCTGACCTAGGAGCCTGCTGAACAACGCAGGCTCCAAGCCAGAAGTTCGAAGACAGAAGCCAGACGTCCCGCACGCGGGCCGAATCGCTACGGCGGTTCGGCCCGTTTGTCGTTTCCGCCGGTGCGCCGCCGCGGTATCGTGAGCGGCATGTATCGTCAGGACTACATCATCCGGCTCATCGAACAGTTCGGCCGCACGCTGGCCGCGCTGCTCGCGCGCCTCTCTGGACGCCAGCTCTCGCCGGCCGAGGTCCACGCGCAGGTCGCGACGGTGGCCAGTCAGAGTGGCCTGCAGCTCGATGTCGCGCGCACACTCGATTCGTCGATGCTGCTGATGTGGCTCGCGCCGCGCGGCGAAATCGATCCCGGCAAGTTCTGGCTGCTGGCCGAGCTGCTCCTCATCGAGGGTGCGCAGGCGCACGAAGAGGGACGGCCCGAAGCCGCGCGCGCCGATCTCGAACGGGCGCGGTGGATTCTGTCGCACGTCGACGCCGACTGGCGGCCGCAGGACGATCTGGCATCGGTGAGCGAACGACTCGCGGAGATCGAACAGCGGCTCACTCGGCTGCCGGCTGACTGAGGCGCGCTACGGCGCGGGCACGTCGCGGTAGACGAAGTAGCGCTGCTTCGCGGACGCGGCGGCGCGCAACGGCTCGATCGCTTCTCCCGCTTCTATTGCCAGGTCCGCTTCGACGACATGGGCGCCGGAGGTGATGGCCGCGCGATAGCGAACGCCCAGCTCCTCGCGATTGATCTCGCCGTCCAGATACGCCCGATCGATGGTGCGCGACGTGCCGAGAATCCCCATCGTCCCGCGCGCCGCGATCGCGCCGAAGATCTCCGGCTCTCTCGGCTCGGTGTGCGTGACGAACCCGACGACGTTCTCCC
>CAZVHY010000068.1:0-7594 GCA_964627115.1 uncultured Solibacteraceae bacterium
CGGCGCCAGCACCGAGACCGTGGCGGCGTCCGGGCGCAGTCGAGCGAGCGCCTGAACGGCGGCGATGCGCGTGGGCTCGTCGGCCGTCGTACTGCGCACGACCGTTTCGACGCTGTCGCCAAGCGCCGGTGTCATCGCTTCGAGCCGGACAGGAGGGAATGCCATCAGCGCCTGAAGCAGCGCCATCACGGCGCCCGAGCGCGCGTCGGCCAGTTCCCACACGCTGGCCGCCGGCTCGCCGCCAGCCAGCAGACCGGCCAGCGCGCCGCGCGTCACGAGCACCGACCCGTCGGGCTGCGTCAGGTAAACGAGCATGAGCTCGCGATGGGCGCGGAGACGATCGATCGGCTGCTCGACCATCATCGCGACAAGTCCGTCGGCCGGGCGCTGATCGGCGAACTGCACGCGTCCCAGCGCCTCGAGCAGGACGGCCACCGGCGATGCCTTGGAAAGCCGCTCGAGCGCGACGAGCGCGTCGGCGCGATCGGCGCGCGGCAGTCCGGCGCGGAGCAGGATGGCCATGTACACCGGCCGGTATCGCTGGTCGTCGTCTCGCCGCTCGACGCGGAGCAGTTGCGCATCGCTCAGCCGGCGCAGTTGATAGTCGACGGCGACCGGTGATTGATCGAGCAGGATGCGCGGGGGTGGCGTGTCCTGCGGCACTGGCGAAGCCGCCACGGGACCAGCACGCAGCAGCAGCGCGGCGACGACGGCGAAAGGGATCAGGGCCGGCACGAGGCCGGCCCCTACATTTCCACGTAGGGGCGGCCCTTGTGGCCGCCCTGCAGAGCGCAGTGTGTCGATCATCATCACCGCGCGAATGCATCCAGCGTCTTCATCGTCTGGTCGAGCGTGTAGGACAGGAAGCGATCCTGCGGGTGATCGAGCGACGACAGCGCCACGGCCGCGGCATCGGCCGACTGGAAGAAACTTGCGGCGCGTACGGCTTCGAGACGTACCGCGGGATGCGCATCGACGGCCAGTGTCTTCAGCGTCGCCAGCGGATCGCTGACGCGATCGCGCCAGTAACACAACACGCGCGTCGCGGCCGCGCGGGCCCACGGATCGGGCGACGTCAACATGCGATTCAGCAGCGCCTCGTCCACACGGTTGTGCCACTGGTGCACCCAGAGCGCCTCCATGAGGTGATGCTGGTGATTGGTGTCCGACGCATCGAGGCCAGCTACCCACGTGCGCAACGCCGCCATCACGTCATCCGTATTGCGCCCGCCAAGCTCGATCTTCGCGCGATACCGCACGCGGTTCTCCGGCGACTTCAACAGATCGAGCAGCGCGGGAATCGGTGCGCCGGCAATCTGCGGCGGCGTCAGCAGCGGTCGTCCGACGGCCGTCACGCGATACACGCGGCCGTGCAACCGATCGCGCGAGTTGTCGCGCAGATTGTGCTGCATGTGGCCCACGACCGGGTTGTGCCAGTCGAGGAAATAGAGCGCGCCGTCCGGACCGATCTCCGCATCGACGGGACGGAAGTTGTTGTCGGACGACTGCAGGATCGGCGTCGACTCCTCGATCTTCAGCCCCGCGCCATCTTCACTGATGCGATAGCTGAGCAGCCCGCGGAACCCGATCGTGTTGAGCACGATCAGGTTGCCCTGCATCGACTCCGGGAAGTGACGGCTCGACAGGATCTCAGCACCGCCGACCGGGCGGACTCGGATCTCGCCGGGCCGCGGCGCCTTCGTGCTCTCCATCGCCGGGTAATACTTCTTCGTCGAGAACGACGCGCCGTAGTACGTCTGGCCGCCAGTCGCGTCGAAGATGAAGTTCCGGCCCCAGTGATCCCACACGTGACCGTGCGGGTTCGGGAAGTTCATGGGCACGAACGTCTCGAGCTTCCACGTGCGCGGCTCGAAGCGATAGACACCGCCATCGGCCTGCCGCAGCGTGGGCGCCCAGGGCGTCTCGACCTGCGTGCGGTGGAAGATGCCCTCCTGCATGTAGAGCGCGCCGCCGGGATCGAACGTGAAGCTGTTGATCGCATGGTGCGTGTCGGCCGTGTCGAAGCCGTGCAGCAGCGTCTCCTTCACGTCGTAGACGTCGTCTCCGTCCGTGTCCTCGAGGAAGACGAGATTCGGCTGCTGCGCCACGAGCACGCCACCGTTGTAGAACTCGAAGCCGGTCGGGTTGTGGAGATCACCCGCGAACACCGTACGCTTGTCCGCGCGCCCATCCCCATTGGTGTCCTCGAGGATGATGAGCTTGTCGTCCATCGGCGTCTTCGGCTTCCAGTGCGGGTAGCTCTTCCACGACGCCACCCACAGCCGTCCACGCGTGTCGAACGCCATCTGCACGGGATTGACGAGCTCGGGGAACTCGGCCTCTGACGCGAACAGGTTGATGGCGAGCCCCTCGCCCACGGTCATCCTGGCGATCGCCTCGTCGCCGGCGGTGAAGGGATCCGCATTCGTCAGGTTCGTGCCCGCGTCGACGAACGGCGGCGTGCCGCCGTCATCGACCGGCGACACCGCGGGCCCGCCCGGACCGCCGCGCGCGATCTGCCAGACGCGCTGGTCCCGGCTGCGCGTCATGGCGTCGAGAATCGGCAGCTCGCGCTGCAGCGTGTCGTAGTTGCTCGGCAGCACGTCCTCCTTCGGCGTCGACGCCGCGGTCTTCGCGTCGACGTTGCGCGGATTGCCGCGCACGAAGGTCAGGAACGCGCGATCGCCGTACGTCGAGTAGCCGTCGGTGACGCGGTAGCGGTGGAACCAGTAGAAATTGCGATCAGCCACGGCCTGCTGCAGCCGTCCGAGGAAAGCCTCGTCACGCTGCGGGGCCGGGACACCGAACAGCGCGCCGTCGATCACCTGCGCCAAGAGCCTGTTGCCGCGCGCGTTGAGATGTACGCCGTTGATGGTCAGCGACTCGCGCCCTCCCTCTCTTGCGCTGGCGAACATCCCCATCGACGACGAAAAGAGATCGACGAACGTCACGCCCGCCGACGCGGCTTCGTCGCGCATGGCCCGCGTGTAGAGCTCTAGGCGCGCGTTGTTCGCCGAACCATCGGGCAGATCGGGCGTGCGGAGACTCTCGTGCGCGATCGGCGAGAACAGCACCACGCGCGGCGCGCTCTCGCCGTTGTAGCGCTGGGCCAGCGTGTGCGCGATCCACGCGCGCAGGTCCTCCCGGAACTTCGGCAGCCCGGCCTCACCCGCGTACGACTCGTTGTAGCCGAAGAACGCGAAGATGACGTCCGCGCTCGTGTGCACGCCCTCGAGCCGGTTGTCGGTGCGCCCGCCAATCGGCTCGGCCTTGCCGCTCAGCCACTCGTCGGGTGTGCCGAAGCCCTTCGATCGCAGACGCGTCGTGATCTCGTCGCCGCTGAACGCCAGGTTCCGGAACGTCAGATCGTGCGTCGGAAACCGCGCGTGGATCATCGTCTCGAGCCACCCGTCGTGCTGCAGCCGCTCGGCCAGGGTGTTGCCGATGATCGCGATGTGATCGCCCTGACGAAGCTCGAAGCTCGGGGCCTGACGCCCGGCCGTGGGCGCAGTGGCCCATGCGGCGAACACCAAACCGCCGAGCAGGACAGCAACAGATCGGAACCTGATGGTCATGTGCACCTCATGGGCCGACACAAGGTCGGCCCCTACGCGGTCCTTCGTAAAGCCCCGCCCGTCGCCGGGAGCCTACTTCGGAATCACCGTCTCCCACCCCGCCATGTCCGACGGCTTCACGCCCTGGATCCAGCCGTCGAACGCGTACCGTGTCGGGTTGTACGGGCCGACGAGTGCCACGTTGTTCGTGCCCGTGATGGCCGACTCGAGACCCGCGGCCCACAAGATGCCATTGACCGCGAGCCGGCGGAATCCTTCGTTCCGCAAGTCCTCCGACGCGCCGTGCGTGGTCGTGAACACGCGGGCGTCTCGACCCGATGCGCCGCGATACGTCCGCGTCCACGCCACGGGCAGCCGTTCCTTGTCGGTCGCAGCCGGTGAATCGGGCGTCATGCCGTTCAGCACCTGCCCGCGCGCGAGCACCGTGCTGTCGGCCGGCGGATACGCGGTGTACCCGCCCGACTCGGCCCACATGTCCTTCACGCCACGCAGGATCGGATGCGACGCGTTGGCCGGCTCGATCACGAGCCGCGAGCTCTGCTTGTGATTCGTGCCGTAGTGCGTCACCCACGTTTCACCCAGGATCTGCCGCCCGAAGCCGCCGGTGTAGTCGGGCGCCTTGTTGTTCCACGTGTACTTCGTGAACGGCGAATCGGGACGACGGATCTGGAACGCGTGCGTCGCGGTACGGAAGCCGACGATCGGGCCGCCGCGATCGATGTAGTCGACGATGTGCTGCATCTCCGCGTCCGGGAACTCCTGGAAGCGTGTGGCAATCACCATCAGGTCGGCCGTCTTCAGCGCGTCGAGCCCCGCGATGTGCGAACTGCCGGGCTCGATGAATCCCGTCGCCGGATTCGTGGTGATGAACACGCTGCACGTGAATCCGTAGTGTCGCGCCAGGATGCGCGCCAGTGCCGGCAGCGCTTCCTCGGATCGATACTCGTGGTCGCCGGCAATGAACACGATGTGCTTCCCGGCACCGGGACCGCTCGTGCCTTCGTAGGTCACCAGGTGCGGATTGGCCGCCTGCGCCCACAACACGCCCGGCGCCATCAAAACGACCATGAGTGCCAGGCACCTGACAACGGTGAGTACGCGCATGTGGGACCGCTCCGTGAAGGACGACGAACTGACGGACTGGGTGTGGGGGGAGTATAGCGGAAGGCGGGGAGGCGGCGGGCGGCACGGCGGCACGGCGGCACGGCGGCACGGCGGCACGGCGGCACGGCGGCACGGCGGATAGATGCGAACCCGAGGATTCCGCGTCGGTCAAGTTGCCGCGCAGCCGTGCAGCCCGCCGCCGCGCCGCCCGTATAATTCCCCGCATGACAAAAGGTCACGCGATCCTTCCGACGGCGGTGGTCACCGCTGCCGCGGCACTGGCGTTCACGTTTGGCGCGGCCACGCTGCCGGCGCAGGGGCCACCGCAGCCGCCGCCGCAACCGGGTTCGGACTTCCTGCCGCGCCCGCCCGTCGTGCGACAGGATCCGTCCACGCAGCAGCGGCTGTTCCTGCTGCCCGAGGGGTACCGCATCGATCCGGTCCTCACCGATCCGCTCATCACCGATCCGGTCGGCGTGACGTTCGACGGCAACGGCCGCATGTACGTGCTCGAAATGCGATCGTACATGCTCGACGCGAACGGCACGGGCATGCGCGCGCCGATCAGCCGCATCTCGCGGCACGAAGACACGAACGGCGACGGCGTCTACGATCGGCACACGGTCTTCGCCGACAACCTCGTGCTGCCGCGCATCGCGTTCCCGCTCGAGGATGGCGCCATCCTCGTGCTCGAGACCGACAACCGCGACCTCTACAAGTACACGGACACGGACGGCGACGGCGTGTCGGACAGGCGCGAGCTGTTCTACGAGGGCTACGGCCGCGTCACCAACATGGAATGGCAGCCGGGCGGCATGGCGTGGCCGCTCGACAACTGGCTCTACACCACCTACAACCCGTTCCGCCTGCGCATCCAGGCCGACGGCTCGGTGGCGCGCGAGGAGACCGACCCGAACGGCGGCCAGTGGTGGATCTCGCAGGACAACTACGGCAAGTTGTGGATGGTCGACGGCGGTGGTGAGCTCGGCCCGGTCAACATCCAGGCGCCCATCATCTACGGCGCGATGAACGTGGCCGACAACTTCGAGCCGGACTTCCAGATTCCGTGGCCGGCGCCCGGCGGCATCGCCGACATGCAGGGCGGCATGAACCGCGTGCGCATGCCGGACGGCACGCTCAACCACTTCACCGCGGCGTCCGGCGTCGACATCTACCGCGGCCATCGGCTGCCGGCCGACATGCTCGGCGATCTCCTCTTCACGGAACCCGTCGGCCGCATCGTGCGCCGCGCCAAGGTCGTCGAGCGCGACGGCCTGGTACAGCTCCAGAACGCGTATCCGCAATCCGAGTTCATCCGGTCCACCGATCCGCTGTTCCGTCCCGTCGCCATCCACAACGCACCGGACGGCACGCTGTTCCTCGTCGACCTCTACACCGGCATCATCCAGGACGCGCAGTTCGTTGGTGCGTACCTGCGCGCGAAGGTGCAGCAGTACGGTCTCGATCGCCAGCACAACAACGGACGTATCTGGCGGATCACGCACGAGAGCATGGCGCCCGACTTCACGCGGCCGCAGATGTACGCCGAAACCCCCGCGCAGCTCGTGGCGCACCTCGAGCACCCGAACGGCTGGTGGCGCGATACGGCGCAGAAACTGCTCGTGCTGCGGCGCGACGTGTCGGTGGAACCGGCGCTGCGCACGATGGCGCGGTCGTCAACCAATCAGCTCGCGCGCATCCACGCGCTGTGGACACTCGAAGGCCTCGGCCGGCTCGACGCGGCACTCGCGCGTGAGCTGATGAAAGACACCGACGCGAAGCTCCGCATCCAGGCGATTCGCGCGAGCGAGACGCTCTACAAGGCGGGCGACACGTCGTTTGCCAACGACTACCGCGCGATGACGAAGGACGCCGATCACACCGTCGTCATCCAGGCGCTGATGACGATGAACCTGCACCAGCTGCCTGGCGCGCGCGATGCGATCTCGTCGATGGCGTCGGCGAGCCAGGTGCGCGGGGTTCGGGAGATCGGCAACCTGCTGCTCAACCCGGGCGGATCGCGCGGGCAGATGGCGGCGCTCGCCGATGCCGGCGCGCAGGCGTCGGGCATCAACCTCTCAACTGCGCAGCGGCGGTCGCTGCAGCGCGGCCAGGCGATCTATCGCGAGCTGTGCATCACGTGTCACGGCGCGGACGCGAAGGGCGCGCCGATGGGCGGCTCGACGACCGGACAACTGCTCGCGCCGTCGCTCGTCGACAACGCGCGCGTCCTGGGCCACCGCGCCAACGTCGTCGAGGTCCTGCTCCACGGCCTGACCGGCCCGATCGACGGCACGGACTACGGCGTCATGGTCGCGATGGGATCGAACACCGACGAGTGGATCGCCGACGTCGCGTCGTTCGTCCGCAACGCGTTCGGCAATTCCGCCGACATCATCACGCCCGAGCAGGTGGCCGCCATCCGCGCGACGCGCACCCGCACGCAGCCGTTCACGCAGGCGGAGCTCGAAGCTGCCGTGCCGGCGCCGCTCGATCGTGCGTCCTGGCGCGTGACCGCGAGCCACGGCGAGGCCACGGCCGCCAACATCCTGCAGCAGGACGCGACGCCGCCGGTGCGATGGGAAAGCGCCGCCGCGCAAACGCCCGGCATGTGGTTCCAGGTGGAGTTGCCGCAGACGACGCGCATCTCCGAGATGATCATGGAAGCCACGGTGCCGATTCCGGGACGGTTTGGCGGCGGCGGTGGCCGTGGCCGCGGCGCCATGCCGATGGCGCCACCCGCCACCTACAGCGTGACGGTCTCGACCGACGGCACGACGTGGAGCTCCCCTGTCGCGCAGGGGCCGGGCCAGAACCCGAAGACGACGATCGTGTTCCCGCCCGTGGACGCGAAGTTCGTGCGCATCACGCAGACGGGCACACCCGCCAACGCGAACACCGGCTGGGCGATTCAG
>CAZVHY010000068.1:7694-15745 GCA_964627115.1 uncultured Solibacteraceae bacterium
GAGGCCGGAAGGCCTTCCAGTCTTCCAGCCTCCTCCCAGCCTGCAGCCTTCCCGCCTTCCCCTACTGCGTCTTCTGCAATCTCTCGAGATCGATCAACGCGCGGTTGTAGGCGATCACCGCGTTGAGCTCGGCCGTGCGGGCGGTCGAGAGCTGGCCCTGGCGCACCTGCAGTTCGAGCGTGGTCGAGAGGCCTGCCGCGAAGCGGCGCTGCTCGGCCTCGAGCTGCTGTTCGCTCGCCGCCAGCGCGGCACGCGTGACCACGACGCGCTGGTAGGTGCTCTGCACCTGCCGCGCGACGTCCCGGATCTGCTGCACGATGGCAATCTCGAGCTCGCGGATGTTGAGCTGCGACTGACGACGCGTCACTTCCTGCTGCGCGAGGTTCGCGTCGGCCGCGCTCCGGCCAATCGGATACGACACGTTGACGCCAACGCTCCACTGCGGGTACACCGCGCCAAAGGTGTCGCCCAGCACGGAGCCGAAGCTCCGATCGGTCCGTCCCTCGACCGGCGGAGGAAAGCCCTGGCCGTAGATGAACCGCGTGCCGCCGGTGCCACTGGTCGCGTAGTTGGCCTGAAGATTGACCAGCGGCCGCGTGGCGTCGCGGACCACGCGCAGCGTGAGGTCGCTGATTTCCAGGTCCTGCCGTGCGGCGACGAGGTCGAGCCGGTTCTCGAGCGCCGTGCGGATGGCCGCGTCGACGTCGATTTGCCGCGGTTCGGACTGCACGGCATCGATGGCATTGATGCGCGCCTGCCAGTAGTCGGGCCGGCCGGGATCGAAGATGAGCGTGCGCAGCGTGTCCTCGGCCGTGGCAATGGCCGCCTCGGCCACGAGCACCTGTTCCTGGTTGCTCGCCACCTCGGCTTCGGCGCTGATGAGCTCGATGGGCGCCGCGGCGCCAACGTTCACGCGGGCGCGTGCGTTGGCGAGCGACGCCTGCCGGATTTCCATGTTCTGCTGCGCCACGCGCAGCCCCTCACGCGCGCTGATCAGGTTGAGATACGCAATCCGCACCACGGCCTCGAGCCGCACGGTCTGCTGTTCGTACTGCAGATCGGCCACGCGGCGGCGGCGATGGCTGGTGGTGAGCGCGGTGCGCGCCTGGTCGGTGACCAGACCGCGCCAGAGCGGCTGCGTGACGCTGACCGAGAAGGCCGACCGCAGGAACGGATTGAACGTGGGAAAGCCGCCGATCTGCGAGGTGCGGTTGTTGTTCCACGTCACGCCGTAACTCGTGCCGCCGAACGGCAGGGCGTGATTGAACGAACTGTTGACGGTGAGGCCGCGGTTCGTGATGTCGGCCGCGCCCTGCGTGAAGTCGGTCGGCACCGACACCTGCGACGAGCGCGAGAGCGAGGAACCGACCGTCGGCAGGAACGCGGCACGCGCCGACGCAATGGCATGGTCGGCGCTGTCGAGATTGAGGCGGCTGGCCTCGAGGCCGAGATTCGCCTCGAGTGCCATCCGCACGGCCGCGTCCATCGTGAGATCGAGCGTGGGCCCCGGCGCCTGCGCCGCCACGCTGCCCGCAGGCGCCTGGGCGCCGGCGACGGCCGGCATGGTCAACAGGCAGAAGGCGACAGCGCCTCTCACCACGCAGGAGGAGCGGACCGTGCGGAAGATCGTCATGGTGGCTACTCGTAGTGAAGCGCCGAGACCGGATCGAGCCGGGCCGCGCGCGCAGCGGGATACAGGCCGAAGATGATGCCAATGGACACGGACACGACACATGCTACTACAACTGATGTAACGGTGACCACGGTGGACCAGCCGGCCAGATACGCCACGAGCTGCGACAGCACGATGCCGACGACCGTGCCCACCAGCCCGCCCGTGATCGTGATCAACATGGTCTCGACGAGGAACTGTCGGATGACGTCGCGCCGCGTGGCGCCGATCGCCCGGCGCACGCCAATCTCGCGCGTGCGCTCCATGACACTCGCCAGCATGATGTTCATGATGCCGATGCCGCCGACCAGCAGCGAGATCGACGCGATGGCGACCATCACGAACTGAAACAGCCGCCGTGTCTGCTGCTGCTGCGCGAGCAGCTCGGCCGGCACGACGACCGTGAAATCGCCCGCGCCGCGGTGCGTCGTCTCGAGCAGCCCGCGAATCAGCGTGCCGGCAACGGCGACCTGATCGTCGGTCGACAACCGCACGTAGATGGCGTCGATCTGATCCTTCATCCAGGCCTGCGCGTCTTCGATGCGCAGGATCGCCGCCGACAGCGGGACGTACGCCACGTTGTTGCTGTCCTGCGCGGGCATGCCGCCGACGTCGCCCTGCACGGCAAGGCGCGGCGCAGCCACGCCCACCACGCGGAACCAGTCGTCGTTGAACTTGACGTACTTGCCGATGGGATCTTCGCCGCCGAAAAACGCCGTGGCCGCCGACTGTCCGAGCACGGTCACGGCCGCGGCGCCGCGATCCTCTTCCTCGGTGAAGAACCGGCCGCGCGACATCGAGAGCCCGCCGATGTCCGAGAAGACGGCCGACACGCCGAACACCGCCGGGATGTCCCCCTGCGGACGCGGCAGCGTCTTCGCCGGGATGAACCGTTTCCGCGCCGACGCCGCCGCCACGCCGTCGACCGTCGCCTCGATGGCCCGGAGATCGCTGAACGCCAGGCCGGCCGACAGCGCCCGCACGCGCTGCATCGACTGCTGATCGGTGGCCTCGCGCGCCTCGACGATGACGTTGCGGACGCCGAGCTGTTCGATGAACGCAATGACCTGCTGCTGCGCGCCGGCGCCGATCGAGAGCATGGCGATGACGGCCGCCACGCCGAAGATCATGCCCATCATCGTGAGGAGCGACCGGAGCTTGTGGGCGCGGAGATTGTCGAGCCCCTGCGACAGCTCCGGCACGATGTCGAGAGGCGCGCGGCGCGGCGTACCCCCGAAGCCCGACGTGCCCGGCGAGGATGACACGCTCGACGTCATCGGGCCACCGCCGGTCCGCCGGTGGCTGGCGCCGCGGTCGAGCTGCCGGCCGCGGTCGACGGCAGGGAGCCCGGCTTGACCAGCGCCACCTCGGTGCCGGGCTCGATCCCCTCGAGCGAGGCGCGGCTCTCACCACGGTGCAGTACCTTCACCGGCTGCATCTCGAACCCGGCGCCCGTCTTCACGTAGACCACGGTCTTGCCGTCCTCTTCGAACACCGCCTGCCTCGGCACGACGAGCGCGTCGGAGATGGCTGGTCCGGCGGCCGTCAGGTCGACCGACGTGCCGGGCAGCAGACGCGGATCGGTGGAGTCGAGCGCCAGCGTGACGTCGAAGAGCCGGAGGGGGCCCTTCTGGATCATCGCGCGCCCCTGTCCGCTGATGGTCGTCACCTTCGCCGACAGGTTCAGGCCGGGCACACTGTTCGACGTGACGCTGACGGCCTGCCCGACCGCGAGGTTCACGCGATCCTGTTCGTTGACGATGGCGCGGATCTCCATGCCCGACGTGTCGAAGATGTCGATCATCGGACGGCCCGGGTTGGCCACGTCACCCACGCGATACGGTGGCAGCGTCATGCCGCTGAAGTAGTACCCGCCGGTCGCGTCGAGGTTTTCGCGCACCGAGACCACGCCGTCGATGGGCGCGCGGAGCTCCAGCATCTCCATGTTCTGCCGCGCGCGGTCGGCCGCCATCTGCGCTTTCATCCGTGATTCCTGCAGCACCGACAGGCCGGCCGTGCTCGCCGACGCGCGTGCCTTGACGTCCTGCTCGGTCTGCTCGAGATTGCGCCGCGCCTCTTCGAGCGACACCTGGCGGATTTGATGTTCGTTGGCGGGGATGAGATCGCGGTCGACCGCGGCGTCGAGCTCGGCCCGTCGCACGTTGAACCGCGCCGTGAGCAGGGCCACCTCGTCGGACGCTTCCTGCGCGCCAATGTCGGCCTGCCGCTTCAGGATGTTCTGCTCGGCTTCGAGCAGTTCCGACTGCGCCTGCTCGAGCGCGTAGCGCTGATCGGCCGGATCGAACGAGAGGATGAGATCCCCGGCTTTCACCTGGTCGCCGGTGTCGACGGCCGTGAGGACGCGCAACGATCCGCCGACCGGCGGCGCGAGAATGCTCTGCTGGCGCGACGCGCGGAGCTCGCCCGTCATGTAGATGGTGAGATCCATGGCGCCCTGCTGCACGCGCGTGGTCGGGACGACCGGGCCCGCGTCCGACATGGCGGCCATGGTCGAACGTGTGGCACGCGCGGCAGCGATGCCCAGGCCGACAACGACCACCAGCACGCCAGCCGCCACGGCCAGCCATCGTCGTTGTTTCGATACACGGATGGGACTCACGGCTGTGCCTCCTCGGTGGGATCGCCGGGACGCGTGCGCGACACACGATCGCCCGGCGACAGGTCTCCCGACACGGCGGCCTGATCGCGGCCGCGGCGAATCACCTCCACCGGCACCGGATCGAGCGAGCGCCGCCCCTGCCGGTACACCACCGTGCGCCCGTCCTCGTAAAAGATGGCGCCGGCCGGCACGAGCAGCACGTCGGGCAGTTGTCCGACCGAGATGCGCGCCGCCGCACTCATGCCCGGCTTCAGCCGATCGTCGGGATCGGCAATCGTGAGCGTGAGGTCGAACTGTTTCGGCGGCGGCCAGCCGCTGGCGAAGTCCGTGCGCGCGAGCAGCGAGATCTGGCTGACCGTGGCCTGGTAGTCGCGATCGGCAATCGCGTCGAGACGGATGAGCGCGGTCTGGCCTTCGGCGAGCCGTCCGCGATCAGCTTCGTCGATCCGCGCGGTCAGGAAGACGGCCGACAAGTCGGGCAACTCGAGAATCATCGCGCCCGGCCACGCGCGATCGCCCTGCCGGAACTCCTGCGCCTGCCCCGTCGGGCTCGTCGATCGGAAGTTCGGCAGGATGTTCACGGTGCCGTCGGTGGGCGCCATGACGTGCAGCGCCGCCACCTGGCGCTGGGCCAGGTCCAGTTCCGCCTGCACTTTCTCGATGGTGCGCTCGCGCGCCTGGCGGTCGGATGCCGCGTTCGCTTCCGCCGAGGCCAGCGCCGCCTCGGCTTCGCGCTGCCGCTGCTCGGCATCGGCCAGCGCAAGCCGCGCGCGTTCCGCCTCGATCTCCGAGACCAGCCCGATTTCGCTGCCGGCCAGTTTCGCGCGTGTGACGTCGAAGGCCGCCTTGGCCACGGCCGCCTTCCGCTCTTCGAGCGCAATGCGCGACTGCGCGGCATTCTGATCGAGCTCGGCGCGCGCGGTGCGCAGTTCCCCCTGCTTCTCCTCGATGGTACGGCGCAGGTTGACCGCGTCGAACTCGGCCACGATGTCGCCCGCCTTCACGGTGTCGCCATTGCGGGCAATCTTCAGGATCTGCAGTTCACCCGCGTTGAACGGCGCCGCCACGTACGTGGAGCGGACCGGCTGCACCTGCCCGCGAATCTCCACGATGTCCGAATAGGTGCCGCGGGTGACTTCGGCCGTGGCCGCATCGTCGATGGCTTCTCCCGACAGCAGCGCCCGACCGCCGATCACCACCGCGACAAGTGCGGCCATGGCCGCCACGGCGAACAGTCGATTCCTCGTCAGCACCGATGCGATGGGCATGTCAGGGCGTCCTCACCGCCGCGGAGGCCGGCGGCTGGCTGGCGGCCGGAATGTCGATCCACGCCGTGAGATCGGGCAGCAGTTGCGGATCGGCCCCGTCGATGGTGACGACCGCCGTGAAGGTCCGCACGGTTTCGCTCAGCCGGCTGGCGCTGGCCAGCGGCGTCAACGACTCGACCGTGCCGTCGAACACCAGCTCCGGGAAACCATCGAGGCCCACCTTCACGCGTTGACCGACGCGCACCGCCGCCACGTCTGCCTGGTTCACCTTGGCACGCACGCGCATGGCGGACGTGTCGACAATGTCGACCACGGGAATGCCGGGACGCACTTCGTCGCCGCGCGCAATCTCGACGAACTGCCCGTTCCGATACGTCCGCTTGATGACGACGAGGCCGCCGAACGGCGCGCGCGTGAGCATGAGCTGCGCGTTGCTCTCCGCATATTGCAGCGCGCGCTCGGCACGCGCACGACGGACCTCGAGAATGCGGAGGTCCGCGTCGGCAGCCGCGCGCTTCAACTTGTAGGTGGTCTCGAGCTGCGCGAGCCTGGCGCGGGCCTGCTCGAGCGCCAGCGTGTTCTTCTCGGCGTCGATGCTGGCAATCAGGTCGTTCTGACGGACGTCGAGCTGCGCGCGCGCCACATCGTGTTCGGCCGCCGTCAGCTCGGTGCGATCCTTCGCTTCGGCCGCCGCCTGCTCGGCGCGCTTCTTGACGATCTCGCCTTCGAGGTTCACCAGTTCGGCACGCCGCGCGAACGCGTCGCGTTCCTGCTGCTGCCGATCGAACTCGACCAGCGGGTCCCCCGCTTCCACGCGCGTGCCCGCTTCGACGAGGCCGATGATGAGCAGCGGCATGAGCGGCCCCTGCAACCGCGGCACGCTGACGGTGGTGGCCTGCACGGCCTCGACCGTGCCGGTGAGCCGGACCACCGGCGCGGACGCCGCGGCCGACGCCGGGGCCGCGGCGGTCTCATCAGCGCGTGGTGCGCCGCCACATCCCGTCAGCAGCACAGTCGCGAGGCCGCCGGCCGCGACCCTGGAAGACAACAGAGTGCCGATCCAACGACACGTGCGGGCCGGGGCCCGGGCTCCGTGCAACATGCGGTGACTCCTGACAGCGAGGTGAATCGCCTCTTAGACGACTCCGCGATGGAACTGGTTTGCAGGTGTTTGACACTCCCCGGGACATTTCTGTTCCACGAGCAGCTGTAGCAGTGGGCTAGATGGAGGCTGGAAGGCGGACGATCACTGAACAGACCGAACGAACGGGAATGGCAACCAGAAAGACAAAGGGCGGGGCCGAGGCCCCGCCCTTTGCATACATCGCCGTGCGACGTCGACTGACTTACTGCGCGGCCGGCGCTGCGACGGGCGCTTCGATGACCTGGCCCGGCACCTTGCCTTGCGTCTCGACCACCTGGCGCACGAGATGGTTGTGCACGGTCGCGCTCTCGCGCAGGTGCGTGACGTACGCCTGCTGGAGCAGCTGCTGACGCCGGTTGAGCAGCAGATCGCGGATGCCGTCGCGCACGGTCGCATTACCGAGCTCGCGCTGCCCCGCCGGCTCCTGCGACACGACCATGAGGATGACGTAGTTCGGCCCGATGCTCAGCGTGCTCGCCGTTCCCGGTTTCATCGTGCGCACGGCGTTGGCCAGCGCCGGCGGCAGATTGGCCAGCGCCGACTGCGGCACCAGGCCGAGGTCGCCACCAACACCCGCCGTCTGCGGATCCTCCGAGTACTCAGCGGCCAGCTGCGCGAAGTCGCCGCCGTCGCGCAGCCGGGCGGTCAACATGTCGGCCTTGCGCTTCGCCTCGTCGGGCGTGGCCGCATCGTCGTTGCGCGCGTTCTGCAGGTTCGGATCGCGCTGCGGGGTGATGAGGATCTGCGCCATCCGGTAGTGCGGCTCGGTCAGGTTGAACTGCTCGCGATTCGCGTTGTAGAAGCCCGCGATGTCATCGTCGGTGATGGCGATCTTCGCGCCGACCTCGCGCTCGAGGAGCTTCTGCGCCGAGAGCTCGCGGCGCAATCCCATGCGGATGTCGTCGACCGTCAGGCCGCGGGCGGCCAGCTGCGTCTGGAAGTCCGCGTCCGACAGCGACCGCTTCTGCTCGGCCATCGCGTTGTCGATTTCGACCTCGGTGGCCTCGACGCCGAGCGCGCGCGCCTGGTGCAGAAGGATCTCCTGCGTGATGAGCTCGTCGAGGATGTTGATCTTCAGGTTGAGCATCTCCTCGACCGACGGCGACGTCGCCGCACCGGCCGTGACGCCGCGATACGTCTTGTCGACCTCGGCGCGCAGGATCTGCCGGCCGTCGATCTCGGCCCAGACATCGGGAGACGACACGGCCGTCGTCCGGTTGGTAGCGCCACCGCAGGCAGCGCCGAGCAGGGTCATCGCCATCACGCCGCTCGCAGCGGCAAGGCGGCACACAGGGAGCGTCTTCGGGTTCATCATGCGGCAGTCAGTCTACTCTTTCGGACACGGAT
>CAZVHY010000069.1:0-15296 GCA_964627115.1 uncultured Solibacteraceae bacterium
GCGTTGATTGGCGACTGTGAGGGCGCGGCCCTCGTCAGTCGTGCCGGATCGATCGACTGGTTGTGCCTGCCACGTTTCGACTCGGCCGCGTGCTGCGCCGCGCTCCTCGGCACACCTGAGCACGGACGCTGGCTGCTCGCGCCGTCTGACGCGATCGTGCGCACGTCGCGTCGGTACCGCGAGAACACGCTCATCCTGGAAACCGATCACGAGACGGCCGACGGTCTCGTGACCGTCGTCGACTTCATGCCCATGCGTGGGCGCGATCGGAACGACCTCGTGCGCATGGTCATCGGCCGGCGCGGGCGCGTGGCCATGGCCACGGACCTCGTGCTGCGCTTCGACTACGGGCTGACCGTGCCGTGGGTGCGCCGCGAAGATCATGGGCTCGTGGCCACGGCCGGGCCGGACACCATTCACATCGACTCCGACGTGCCGCTGCACGGCGAGAACTTCCACACGGTCGGCCACTTCGAGATCGCCGCTGGTGAGACGCGCGCGTTCACGTTGACCTGGCACCGGTCGCACGACGTCCGGCCCGTGGTGTCGACGCCGGCCGCGGATCTGGAAGAAACCGAACGGTGGTGGCAGCAGTGGGCCGATCACTGCACGTACGAGGGGCCGTGGCGCGAGGCCGTCGTGCGTTCGCTCATCACCCTGAAGGCGCTCACGTACGCGCCGACGGGCGGCATCGTGGCGGCGCCCACCACGTCGCTGCCCGAGCAGATTGGCGGCGTGCGCAACTGGGACTATCGCTTCTGCTGGCTGCGCGACGCGACCTTCACGCTCTATGCGCTCATGTCGAGCGGGTATCTCGAGGAGGCGCGCGAGTGGCGCGAGTGGCTGCTGCGCGCGGCCGCCGGATCGCCCGATCAGACGCAGATCATGTACGGCATTGCCGGCGAGCGTCGTCTGCCGGAACTGACGCTGCCGTGGCTTCCCGGCTACGAGGGGTCAGCGCCGGTCCGTGTCGGCAACGCCGCCGCCGATCAGTTTCAGCTCGACGTGTTCGGTGAGGTAGCCGACGCGCTGCACCACGCGCGACGGTTCGGGCTCGACTTCGTCGAGGTCGGCTGGACGTTCGAACGCAGCGTGCTCGATCACCTCGAAACCGTCTGGCAGCAGGCCGACGAGGGCATCTGGGAAGTCCGCGGCGGCCGTCAGCACTTCACGCACTCGAAGGTGATGGCGTGGGTGGCCTTCGACCGCGCGGTCAAGGACGTGCGCCATCTCGGACTCGAGGGCCCGGCCGATCACTGGCAGGCAATCGCCGATCGCATCCACGCCGAGATCTGCGAGCGCGCCTTCGACGCGGAGCTCGACAGCTTCGTGCAGCACTACGGCAGCCGCAGCGTCGATGCCAGCCTGCTGCTCCTGCCGATCGTCGGCTTCCTGCCCATCGACGATCCGCGCATCACCGGCACCGTGGCGGCCGTCGAGCACCGGCTGCTGCGCGACGGGTTCGTCTATCGCTATTCGCACGGCACGGATGTCGACGGCCTTCCTCCCGGTGAAGGCACCTTCATTCTCTGCAGCTGGTGGCTGGCGGACGTGTACGCGCTTCAAGGCCGGCGTGCGGAAGCCGAGGCGATGGTCGATCGCCTCATGGCCATTCGCAACGATCTCGGGTTGCTCGCCGAGGAATACGACCGGGTCAGCGGGCGACAACTCGGGAACTTCCCGCAGGCGTTCTCGCACATCGGGCTGGTGAACACGGTGCGCAATCTCTGGGCATCGGGTGGGCCGGCCGAAGACCGGAAGAACGCCTGACCGGAACGTGCCGATGGTAGGATGCGGAACATGAGCACACACGACGGACTGCGCGAGCGGGGGCACGCGCTCGAGGAGGAATACTTCCGGCGCAAGGACCAGGAGTTGATCGCCAGGCTTCGGGCCCGGGCCGCCTCCGAGGAGGCGCAGCGTGCGCTCGGTGCGTCGACCGGCGTGGCCGATCCCGACATGCTCCACGAGCTCCAGGCGCTCGGCTTCACCCCCGACACCGTGGCGCTGCTGCCGCTCATGCCCGTGTTGCAGGTGGCCTGGGCCGAAGGCGGCGTCACACCTGTCGAACGCATGCTCATCGAGAAACTGGCGACCGCACGCGGCATCGCTCCCGGCAGTCCGGCCGACGCGCAGTTGATGGACTGGCTCGCCAACAAGCCGGCCGACGACGTCCTGAGCGGCGCCGCGCGCCTCATCCGCGCGCTGCTGGCCTCCGGCTCCGGCGTGGTCGCCAATCTGACCGCCGACGATCTCGTCGACTACTGCGAGAAGGTCGCATCGGCTTCAGGCGGCATCTTCGGACTCATCGGACGGATCTCGCCGGACGAGAAGGCGCTGCTGCACTCGATTGCCGAAGACCTGAAGGGCCGCAGGGCCTGACATAGCTCCGCATTCGCCTTCCGCATGCCTCCAGTGTCGGGACGGCCGGCTCGAAGTTACCCGCTGCGCACGCTGCTGCTGTGGCTCGTGGTCGGGCTGGGCGTGCCGACGCTGGTGCTCGCGGGCATCGTGGTCCAGCGCGTCAGCGCGGACTCGCGTGCGACGGCCGAGCGGCGTCTACTCGAGGAGGCGCGCGAGCTCAGCCGTGTGGTCGACGACGACCTGCTCGCCACGGTTCGCGCGCTCACGGCACTCGCCGAGTCGCCGAGCCTGACGACCGGTGATCTCGCGGCGTTCCGCCGCGAAGCCGTGCGGTATCTGCCGTCGCAGCCGTCCTGGCACGCCGTGCTGCTCACGAGTCCGGACGGCCGCAATATCATCAACACGCATCGGCCGACCGACGAGACGCTCGAGATGGCGGTCGAAACCGGCAGCTTCGAGCAGACGCTCGAAACCGTGCAACCGGCGATCGGCCGGCTGCGGCCCGACGTCGGCGGTCAACTCGGCTTCCCGGTCCGTGTCCCTGTCGTGCGTGCGAACGTCGTGCGCTATGTGCTGTCGGCCGTCATCACGCCGGAGCGACTCGCGCATCGTCTCGAATTCCGATCCGACGACGACTGGCTGCGAACGGTGCTCGACGCGGATTTCACCATCGTCGCGCGGTCGCGCAGCCCGGAGACGTTCATCGGCCGGCAGCCGTCGGCGTCGTTTGTCGGCGCCATCACCGGCGGGAACGACTTCGTGTTCGACAGCATCACGCTCGATGGCGAGGCGGTGTACAGCGGCGTGAGCCGGGGAGCCTACACGGGCTGGCGCGCGGTCGTCGCGGTCCCGCGCGTGGTCGTCGACGCCGACTACCGGCGGACGATGACGCTGCTGGGATCGATCGGCGTGTTGTTGATTGGGCTCGGTGGTGTCGCGTCGCTGAAGATCGCGCGCCGCATCGCGCGCGACATGTCGATGGCCACCGAGGCTGCGGCGGCCCTGGCGGCCGGCCGCACCGTCGTCGTCGACCGGCCACGCACCGACGAGGTGCGGCAACTGGCCGATGCGCTGACGCGATCGGCCGAACTGCTGCGCACACGCGAGGCCGAGCGCGATACGAGGCTCCGTCAGGCCGATGCCGCACGGGCGGAGGCCGAAGCGGCCAATCGCGCCAAGGACGAGTTCCTGGCGATGCTGGGACACGAGCTTCGCAATCCGCTGGCGCCCGTGCTCAATGCGCTGCACGTGGCGGAGCGGTCCGGCGGCGTGCTCGGTGCGCACGAACGCCGCATCGTCGAGCGGCAGCTCCGGCACATGACGCGGCTCGTCGACGACCTGCTCGACATGTCGCGCCTGCACCGCGGCGCGATCGACCTGCACATCGAGTCGTGCGACCTGCGCGACATCGTCTCGGCGGCCGTGGAGATGACGCGCGGGTTGTACGACCAGCAGCAACAGGTCCTCACGGTCGATGTGCCCGACGCGCTCCTGCTCGAGTGCGACGCACACCGCGTCACGCAGGTCGTGGCGAACCTGCTGACCAACGCGGCGAAGTACTCCGAGCCCGGCGCCCGCGTCCGACTCGTGGCACGGACGGAGGATCACGAGGTGGTCATCACGTGCGAGGACAACGGCGTGGGGATCGCGTCCGATCTGCTCGAGCGGGTCTTCGAACCGTTCGTCCAGGGCCGGCGCACCATCGACCGGCGACAGGGCGGTCTCGGGCTCGGGCTGGCTGTGGCGCGCGGCCTCGTCGAACAGCATGGCGGACGGATGACCGCTGCGAGCGAGGGTGAAGGGAAGGGCAGCCGCTTCGAGGTGCGTCTGCCCGCGACCTCACCACGTCACATGGCCGCGGCCGCGCCGGTCATCGAGCGTTCTGCGTCGACGCAGCGGCGCGTGCTGATCGTCGAGGACAGCAGTGACGTGCGCGAGATGCTCGTGCTCGCCCTGTCGATGAGCGGTGTCGAGGCGCGCGGCGTCGGATCGGGACGCGACGCCGTTGACGCGGTCGCGTCCTGGCGTCCCGACATTGCGGTTCTCGATATCGGCCTGCCGGACATGGACGGCTATCAACTCGCGCGCACGCTGCGGGCCGGCCCGGACGGAGGCACGCTGCTGCTCGTGGCGTTGACCGGCTACGGCGGCGACACCCACGCCAACGAAGCGCGCGTTGCCGGCTTCGACACGTTCCTCGTCAAGCCCGTCGGCATCGACGTGCTGCTGGACGTGATCGCGAAGTTGGAGAGATAGACACGGCGGCGCGGCCGCGGGCCGCACGGCTGCGGGGGAGCCGGAGCGCCTCCCGCCAGGCCGCGAGGCTACGACTCCCCGTGCCGCCCGCAGCCCGTCTATCCCCCTGCCACGATCCGCGCGAGGTGGACGAGTGTCTCGGCGGTCTTCTCCAGGCCACGGCGTGAATTGAACTCGAGCTGGCTGTGGAAGTTGTGGCCGCCGGTGAAGATGTTCGGACAGGGCAGGCCGCGAAACGTCAGCCGCGATCCGTCCGTGCCGCCGCGGATGGCGCGCGTCCGCGCCGGCAGGCCCGCTCGCCGCGCGGCTTCGAGCGCCCACTCCACGAGGTGCGGGTGCCGGTCGATCACCTCGCCCATGTTGCGGTACTGGTCGCGCAACGCGATGTCGGCCGTGACGCCGGGACAGGCGACGATGGCCTCGTGCACGAGGCGGCGAATCAGTTCTTCCTGCGCTTCGAGTCCTGCCACTTCGAAGTCTCGAAGGATGAGGTGCACGACCGACGTCTCGACGTCGAGGGTGCTGTCGTGCGGGTGAATGAACCCGTCGCGACCGTCGGTGTGCTCAGGTCGCAACCTCACCGGCAGGCTCGAGATGAAACGTGCGGCCGCGTACGCCGCGTTCACCATGGCGCCTTTCGCCGTGCCGGGGTGGGCGCTCGCACCACGAAACGTCACCGTGCCCCCGCGCGCGTTCCAGCTCTCGTCGTTGATCTCACCGAGCGCGTCGCCGTCGACCGTGTACGCGAACGCCGCGCCGAAGGCCTCGACGTCGAACAGATCGATCCCGCCGCCGACTTCTTCGTCTGCCGTGAAACCAATGGCGATCGGTCCGTGCGGCACGTCCGGATTCTGCGCCAGTACGTCGGCCATCGCCATGATCGCGGCCACGCCCGACTTGTCGTCGCTGCCCAGCAGGGTGGTCCCATCGCTCGTGATCACGTCGTCGCCAATCATGTCGAGCAGCACGGGCCAATCGGCCGGTGAGAGCACCTGCGACGGATCGCCGGGCAGGACGATGTCGCCGCCCTGGTAGTTCGTGTGCACGATGGGCGTGACGTTGGCGCCCGAGACGGCAGGCGACGTGTCGACGTGCGCGAGCAGGCCGAAGCACGGCACGTCGCGACTGACCGTTGACGGCAGCGTTGCGCGCACCATGCAGTGCTCACTGACGTGGATGTCGACCGCCCCGAGTGCCTCGAGCTCACGGGCCAGCAACCGCGCCAGCTCCCATTGCCCCTGTGTGCTCGGCACCACCCCCGCGCCGTCGCGCGACTCGGTGTTGATACGGACGTACCGCAGGAAGCGATCGACGACGGACTCGGACGGAGGACGCATCGGGGAATTATGTGGCCTCCCAGCCTTCCCGCCTCCTCCCAGCCTGCCGCCTCCCCGCCTTGTCATCGATGATCTTTGATGTACTGCCTCACGTTCTCCTCGAAGTCCGTGTCCACGGGAAACCCGAGCGCCCGTGCTCGCGAGTCATCGAGGTGACCGGGCCAGGTGTTGGCCACGCGTTCGACACGCGCGTCGCGTTCCCAGCGGACGAGCGAGGCCGCGGCCGGGCCCGCCACGCGCGCGAGCGCGGCCACCATGTCGGTCACCGACACGGCGAGGCCCGGCAGGATGAGGCTGCGATCGTGTCCGAGTCTGTCGCCCGGCACGTTGTGCGCGTGGATGAAGCAGTCGATCACCGTGGCGGGCGAGAGCAGCCACAGCACCGTCTCGGGCGCGACAGGGCAGACGGCGGTTTCGCCATTGAGCGGTTCACGGATGATGCCGCTCGCAAACGACGACAACGCCAGGTTCGGCCGGCCGGGACGCACGCTGATCGTCGGCAGCCGCAACGCGCGGCCGTCGATGAAGCCGCGACGCGTGTAGTCCGAGACGAGCAGTTCGCCAATCGCCTTCTGCGTGCCGTACGAGGACTGCGGCGTCAGCCGCGTCGTGTCGGACACCACCGGCGGCAGATCGCCGCCGTACACCGCAACCGAGCTCGCGAACACGACGACGGGGCCATGGCCCGCGCGGCGGCAGACGTCGAGCAGCCGGCGCGTGCCGTCGAGGTTCACGTGCATGCCGAGATCGAAGTCAGCCTCGGCGCCCCCGCTGACCACGGCCGCCAGATGGAAGACGGCGCGCGTGTCGGCGTCCACGAGCGTGCCGAGGGTGTCGTCGGTCAGATCGCCGGTGACCCAGCGCGCCCTGGCGTCGCCGAGATCCGGCCCGGCCGCCACGTCGAGCAGCCGCAGTTCGGTGATGTCGAGGGGCTGGCCGGCGGCGTCGGTCAGCCGCGGGGCCGCCAGCAGCGCGCGCGCCAGGCGCTGGCCCAGGAATCCGGCCGCGCCGGTGATCAGGACGTTCATGAATGGTGGCTCCTGCAGATTCGTATCGGATTGGACGCGGACTGTACCACGGAGGCCCAACCAGCGATAGGATGGTGGGGCCAGCCTGCCCATCCGGGTGGAGATGTTTCGTACAGCCCTTGTCGCGTCGATGGTGGCCGCTGTTGCGGCCGGTGTGCTGCTCCAGGCACAGCAGCCCGGGTTTCGCGCGTCGGCGCACACCGTCTCGGTTCACGCGACGGTCGTCGATCGGAACGGCGACGCGATCGGCGATCTGACGCAGGACGATTTCGAGATCGACGACAACGGCCGGCGGCAGCCGGTGACGGTCTTCGATGCCGGTCTTCGTCCGATCTCGATCGTCGTGATGATCGACCGCAGCAGCAGCATGGATCCGCACGCAGCGCGCGTCGAAGCTGCGGCGCGCGCGTTCGTGACGAACCTGCTGCCCGACGACCGCGTGCGCATCGGCACGTTTGCCGAAGACATCCGCATCAGGCCCGACGTGTTCACGAGCGACGTCGCCGTCCTGCACGGCATCATCGACCGGAGCCCCGAGCCCGGCGGCGCCACGCCGCTCTGGCGCGCCACGGCACGCGCGCTCGACGCGCTGGCGTCCGAGACCGGGCAGCGCGTCGTGCTCGTGTTCACCGACGGGCGCGACACGCCGGCGTTCAGCGAGCACGTCACGTTCGACGCCATCCTCCACCGCGTGCAGCGCGAAGAGGCGATGGTGTATGCCGTGGGTCTCGGCTACCGGTGCACCTCGTCGAACGGCGCCGCGCCTGGCGGCGGCATCCTGGCGCAGTTCCGGCCGCGCGGACCGCAATCGCGTCCGCCGCAGTTTCCTGGTCCTCCGCCACAGATTCCGTTCCCTGGACGAGGGATCCCTCCACGCCCGGCGCCGGCCCCACCGCAGGCGCCCAGGCGGTCGTCGTCGGCCAATTGTCGCGACACGGGGCCGGATCCCAACCTGCGCGAACTGGCCACGGCCGGCGGCGGGGGATACTTCGAGCTGCAGTCGAGCGACGACCTGCGCGCGACGTTCGAACGCGTGGCGCACGAGCTGCACCGGCAGTATCTGATCGGGTTCGCGGCGCCCGAGATGGACGGCCAACTGCACACGCTCGACGTGCGTGTGACGCGTCCGGGGCTCACCGTGCGCGCGCGACGGACGTATCTCGCGCCTGTTGAATAGACTGCCGCTGTCGTCGCCGCGGGGCTCGATGCCCCGCGGTTCCGGCAGGTGACCGTTGGTGCTGGTGGCGATACCTCTGCTAGCGTGTCGCCATGACCGACGCATGGACGACCCGCGCACTCACGCCTGACGAAGCCGTTGCGCCTATCAGGAGCGGCATGCGCGTGTTCGTACACGGCGCGGCCGCCACGCCGACCACGCTCATCGAGGCGCTGGCGCGGCGGACGGATCTCGAGAACGTCACGCTCTATCACCTGCACACCGAGGGGCCCGCGCCCTTTGCCGCACCCGGGCAGGCCGGGCGCTTCAGGTCCGTGTCGCTCTTCACCGGCGCGCCGCTGCGCACGGCGATTGCGGAAGGACGCGCCGACTTCGTCCCGATCTTCCTGTCGGATATTCCCTGGCTGTTTTTGTCCGGGCAGGTGACGCTCGACGCGGCGTTGCTGACGCTCTCGCCGCCGGACAGGCATGGCTTCTGCACGCTCGGGACCTCGGTCGATGGCGCGCGCGCGGCCGCCGATACGGCAAAGCTCGTCATTGCCGAGATCACACCGCACATGCCGCGCACGCGTGGCAATTCCGTCGTGCCGTTCGGCCGGCTCGACGCGTTCACGGCCAGCGAACGTCCGATGCACGAGCGGCACGCCGCGCCAGAGTCGATCATCGAGGCCGAGATCGGTGAACGGATTGCCGCGTTGATCGAGGACGGATCCACGCTGCAGGTGGGCATTGGCGCCATTCCCGACGCGGTGCTGCGCAGGCTCGGCAACAAACACGATCTCGGCGTACACACCGAGATGTTCTCGGACGGCATCATCGACCTGGCGCAGAGCGGTGTCATCACGAACCGATACAAACACATCCACCCGAACCGCATCGTCACGTCGTTCGTGGCCGGCACGCGCCGGCTGTTCGACTTCGTCGACGACAACCCGAAGGTGGAGTTCCACCCCTGCGATCGGACGAACGACACGGCCGTCATCAAGCGGAACCCGAAGGTGGTGGCCATCAACTCGGCGATCGAGATCGATCTCACCGGCCAGGTGTGCGCCGATTCGTTCGGCCACGACATCTTCTCGGGCATCGGCGGACAGATGGACTTCATCCGCGGCGCGGCGCTGTCGCCCGGCGGCAAGCCGATCATCGCGCTGCCGTCGATGGCGAAGAAGGGGACGATCTCGCGCATCGTGCCGACACTGCGTCCCGGGGCCGGCGTGGTCACGACGCGCGGCCACGTGCATTGGGTGGTCACCGAATACGGCGCCGTGAACCTGCACGGCCTCTCCGTGCGTGAACGCGGCGAGGCACTGATTTCGATCGCGCACCCGGACGTGCGTGGCGACCTGCGCGCGTCGTTGCGACAGATCAGGTGCGTCTAGCCTCCCAGGCGCCTTCCCGCCTGCCGCCTCCCAGCCTTATGATCTTCCCGTGTCCGCTCTCTCCGCCTTCCGTCCCCGCGCCGTCATTTTCGATCTCGACGGCACGCTCGTCGACAACATGCCGTGGCACGCCAGGGCCTTCGACGCCTTCGTTGCGCGTCACGGACTGCCGCCCATGGACATGGCCATGCGCGAGCGGACCGACGGCAAGCGCAATCGCGAGATCTTCCCGATTCTCTTCGGACGTGAGCTGTCGGCTGGCGATATCGAGGCGCTCGAGGAGGACAAGGAAGGTACGTATCGAGAGATCGCGCGCGGACAACTGCAGCCCATGGCCGGCCTCGTGGCGTTGCTCGATCGGCTCGACGCGCACGGGATTCCTGCCGGTGTCGCCACATCGGGTCCGCGCAAGAACGTCGAGTACACGCTGACGGAGACGGGCCTCGTGCACCGGTTCAAGGCCATCGCGCGTGGCGATCAGGTGGAGCGCGGCAAACCCGCACCCGACGTGTTCCTGCTCGCGGCGCGGCGGCTCGGCGTCGATCCGGCCGAGTGCCTCGCGTTCGAGGACGCGCCGCTCGGCATCATGGCCGCGCGTCACGCGGGCATGCGGTGCGTGGCGGTAACGACGACGTATCAGGCCGATCTGCTGGACGCCGTCGCCCCCGGCCCCGACGCCACGTGCGCGGACTTCCAGGCGTTCCTCGACACGGCAGGGCAGTGGCTCGCCGGCGCGCCGGCGCCGGCGGGAGTCTGATCAGTGCCGTCGGCGAATTCCGCTCAACGCCCTCGTAGGGGCGGGGCTTGCCCCGCCCCCGGGCGGCCCAAGGGCCGCCCCTACGCGTCCTCCCACGCTCCCACGCTTTACTGTCCGATCGCTCTATCGATTGCCGCCTGCGCCAGCGGCGCCATGATGGCGTATCCCGCTTCGTTCGGGTGCAGGTCGTCGCCACTGAGCTCGGTGCGCAGCATGCCTTTGTCGTCGATCATGGCCGAGAAGTAGTCGAGGTAGGTGTGCTGGTGGTCGGCGGCGTACTGCTTCATCCAGTCGTTCAGCGCGCGGATGCGCGCGAGCGGACGCTGCACGGTCTGCGGTGAGACCTGGTTCGGTCCCTGGTGATAGTTGCTCGTGGGCAGGATGCTGGCCAGCACGACCTTGATGCCGTTGGCTGACGCAATCTCGGCCATCGATGCGATGTTGCCCGCGATCTCTTCGTCGGTCATCGGGCCGGTGTTGCCGGCGATGTCGTTCGTGCCGGCCAGCAGCACCATCGCCTTCGGCTTGAGCGCGACGACGTCGGGACGCATGCGGATGAGCATCTGCGGCGTCGTCTGTCCGCTGATGCCGCGGCCGACGTAGTTCTTGCCCGGGAAGAAGGTGTAGCGCGGCTGCGGCCAGGCATCGGTGATCGAGTCGCCCATGAACACGACATCGGGCGTGGCCGACACGGTCGTGTTGGCTTGCCGGTAGCGCGCCACGTTCGGCCAGTCGCGCAGTCGCGCGTCGTTGTTGGCCAGCGGCCGCAACGCCGCGGCGAGCGCGTCACAACTCGTGAGCGCCGGCGGCAGCGGCGCCGGCGGCTGCTGCGCCTGCCCGGAGATGGAGATATCGACGGTTCCAATCGCAGCGGCAGTCACGGCAACCAGCAGAAATGAGCGACGTACAGACGACGGCATCATGGCGGCTCCTCTCGGATGTGGGGTGGGGGGATGATACAGGAAGGCGGGGAGGCGGCGGGCGGGAAGGAGGCGGGAAGGCCGCCTCCCAGCCTTCCCCCGTGCTATCATCTTTGACTGTTCGCCCTGCCAGTGCGTGTTCCGGCCCGCTGCACCCGGCCGACCCTTCGCGGTCCCATCTCTGACACTTGCCGGTCTTGTTCCGAGGAATGTCTCTGTTGACTTTCAGTACGTTGAATCTCCACCCGAGCCTGCTGCGCGCCGTCGCGGATCTGGGCTTCGAGCGTCCCACCGGTATCCAGGGCGAGGCCATTCCGCCCGCGCTCGAGGGGCGCGATGTGCTCGGCTGCGCCCAGACGGGCAGCGGCAAGACCGCGTCGTTCCTGCTGCCCATCCTGCACCGCATTGCCGACAAGCCGCGCGGCACCACGCGCGCGCTCGTGCTCGTGCCCACGCGTGAGCTGGCCGCGCAGGTGCTCGAGGATCTGAAAGACCTCGCAGCGCACACGCGCGTCACCGCGGCGGCCGTCTTCGGCGGCGTCAGCGCGGCGCCGCAGGAGCAGGCCTTCAAGCGCGGCGTCGACATCATCGTGGCCACGCCCGGCCGTCTGCTCGAACACCTGCGCGAGCCGTACGCGAAGCTCGACGCGCTCGAGTTCCTCGTGCTCGACGAAGCGGACCGCATGCTCGACATGGGGTTCCTGCCGGAGATCCGCAAGGTCCTCCGCTTCCTCCCCGCGCGCCGGCAGACGATGTTCTTCAGTGCGACGATGCCGCCCGAGATCCGGCAGCTCACGAACGAGATGCTGCAGAACCCGGTCACCATCCAGCGCGAGCGGCCATCGTCGACGCCGACCGGTATCACGCAGGCCGTCTATCCCGTGTCGCAGGACTTGAAGCCCGCGCTGCTCGTGGCGCTCCTGAAGCGCGGTGACATCTCGCAGGCGCTCGTGTTCACGCGCACGAAGCACCGTGCGAACCGGCTGGCCGATCTGCTGCAGAAGGCCGGCGTCCGCTGCGGAAAGATCCACGGCAACCGGTCGCAGGGGCAGCGCACGCTGGCGCTCGACGACTTCAAGAGCGGGAAGTGCCCCGTGCTCGTGGCCACCGACATCGTCGCGCGTGGCATCGACGTCGAGGCGCTCGAGCACGTCGTGAACTTCGACGTGCCGGTGGTGGCCGAGGACTACATCCACCGCATCGGCCGCACGGGCCGCGCCGAGGCGACCGGCGAAGCGTTCACGCTGGCCGCACCCGACGAGCGCGACTACCTTCAGGCGATCGAGCGCGCGCTGGGCCGACCCATCAAGCGGGTGACGCTGCCGGACTTCGACTACAACGCGCGCGTGGCCGAGAAGCTCGAGATTCCGCTCGCCCAGCGCATTGCCGAGATTCGCAAGCGGAAGGCCGACGAGCGCGCGCGCGCCAATGCGCGGCGCGAGCGTCGTGACGGGGCGGTGCCCGTGGGCGCCGGGGCTGGGGCCGGTGCGGGTGGTGCGCGTCCGGGCGCTGGCGGCGGCCGGTTTCGCGGCCGCGGTCGCTCGCGGCCGTCCGGACCGGGCGGCGGTCGCGTCCAGGGCCGTTGATCGATTCCTGTTCACTTCCGTGCGCGTCCCGACTACACTCTGACGGGTTTTGACGCAGTGCAGGGGCCGGCCGTGTGCCCCTGCGTCGCTGCTCACATTGAGTACACGGCGAGGTGCGCCAGCCGGCATCGCGAACGAAAGCGGACAGGGTTCCGCGCGGATCGCCGGCAGGTGGCAGGTTGAACCCTTCCTGGAAAGGACCGCGTGACTCGCGACGATCGCCTTCGGATAGCCGTATTCATCGACTTCGACAACATTGAGATTGGCGTGAAGAACACGCTGAACGCGTCCTTCGACGTGGGCCTTGTCCTCGAGGCCCTGAAGGAGCGCGGCGACGTGGTGTCGAAAACCGCGTACAGCGACTGGCAGCGGGCCGGCGGCTACAGCCGCAGCCTGACGCAGCACGCCATCAAGATGGTGCAGCGCAACCTGACGCCCGGTGGCGACAAGAACGGCGCGGACATCAACCTCGCGCTCGACGCGCTCGAGATGGCGTTCACCCATCCGCACATCAACGCGTTCGTGATCGTCGGCGGCGACAGCGACTTCATCAGCCTCGTCGAGAAGCTCAAGCAGTACGACAAGAAGATCTTCGTCGTCGGCGGCCGGCAGTTCACGAGCATCATCATGCAGCGCAACTGCCACGAGTTCATCGCGTACGAGAACCTCGTGGGCGCCTCGGGCGGCGGGCGTCGTCAGGCCGAGCGCGGTGGCGTGCGCGTCGATCGCACGCCGATCGATCAGGCCATTCCGCTCGTCACGCGTGGTCTGAAGGTGCTGGCCGACAGGGAAGTGTCGCCGCAGCTCGGGCTGTTGAAGTCCACGCTGCTGCAACTCGACTCGACGTTCTCCGAGCGCAGCTACGGTGCCGGATCGTTCCGCGACTTCGTCGAGAAGCTCGAGAAGATTGGTGTGCTGAAGCTGCAGCAGGTGAAGGGCAGCCTGCTCGTGACGGCCGCCGACGATGCGCCGGTGGTGGTGAGCGAATCGGCCGCGATCGACGCGGCCGGCAGTGCCGCCGATGACGGTGAGGCGGGCGGGGAAGGCGCGCCGGTCGAGGCCGCGCCCGCGCGCGAATCCCGCGAAGGCGACGACAACGGTGGGGACCGCAACCGGTTCGGTGGTCCGGCGCCCGAGCAACTCGGCGGCAACGACGAGGGGATCGCGGAGTTCAAGCGCATCCTGTCGACGGGCGAGATCCGCCGCTGGCCGATGTATCTCCGCAACGTCAAGCAGCTCATCCGTCAGGTCAACGCGGACTTCGACGAGCGGGCGTACGGGTTCGCGAATCTCGTCGATCTCCTGCGCGCTGCGGCGCGCGAGAACCTCGTGCGTGTCGATCGCGATCGCCAGGGGGTGATCCGCGTGTTCCAGGGTAGCGCGGGCGTCGGCAACGCGGTCGAGGCCGCGCCGGTGAAGAAGATCTTCGACATCGAGGACGAGCTCGCGGCCGAGGCCGCGGCGGCTGCCGAGCAGGCGGTCGCGACGATCTCCGAGCGCGCCGAAGTGCTCGACGTGACCGTGGTCGAGACCGAGCACGTGCTGATCGAAGGGGAAGTGAAGACCATCGAAACGGTGGTCAGCAGCACGCCGCCGGTCATCGAGTACGACCTCGACGAGGACCCGAACGAGCCGAACTTCAATCGGCCGGGCGCCGGCGGCGACGAGGGCGAGCTTGCCGCGATTCCGGTGCGCAAGCGCACGCCCACGCGTTCGGGCGGTGCAGCCGGGCGGCGGTCGGCTGCCAAGGGCAGCGGCACGTCGCGCGAACGCGCGCCCCGCGGCGGCGGCGAACGTGCCCCGCGTGGTGGCGCCAGCGCCCGTGCGCCGCGTGCGAGGAAGAGCGTGAAGAGATAGGCGGGGAGGCTGGAAGGCGGGAAGAAGGCAGGGAGGCCGGAAGGCTTCCAGCCTCCTTCCCGCCTGCCGCCTCCCAGCCTTTCTACCCCCACTGAAACGCGTCCTCGATCACCTTCACCGTCTCCGCCTTCGTTCCCAGCCCGTCAATCGCGACCACGTCGAACCGGCACCGCGCGTGCGGACGGTTGGTCCACGCCAGATAGTCGAGCGCCATCGCACCGATGCGGCGGCGTTTCCAGAACGGAATGCTCTCGGCCGCCGTGCCGCGTCTGCCCGTCCGTCTGGCTTTCACTTCCACGAACACAATCGTCTCGTCGCGTTCGGCGACGATGTCAATTTCTCCGTACCGGGAGCGATAGCGCCTCGCAGAAATTGCGTACCCGCGGCGCCGCAGCTCGGCGCAGGCCAGGTCCTCCCCCTGTTTTCCGGCGGATTGGCGTGGATCGATGGTGGGCATGCCCGTTGTCAGTGCAAGGGCAGTGCCCGGTTCACATTTTCGCAGCCGTGCAGCCAGCCGCCGCGCAGCCTTTGTCTGTTGCCCGGCGGGCGTTGATTGTGTAAACTCAGTAGGCTGTCGAGGGCGGGAATAACTCAGTGGTAGAGTGCGACCTTGCCAAGGTCGAAGTCGCGGGTTC
>CAZVHY010000070.1:0-1811 GCA_964627115.1 uncultured Solibacteraceae bacterium
TCGGCCTGTGGGTCGGCAACAACAGCGACGGCGCATTCGCCAACCTGCGGATCACACCGGCGAAGTAGCTATCCGGACGCCACGGCGACATGCAGCCTCACCTGCCCTTGTCCGGCGCCTCCGCGGCAAGCGCCTCACTCAGACCGAAGCCGCTGAAGAGCTGACTGTCGTCTGCCGCGTCGTACTCCAGTCGCCCTGGCGGAGAGAGAGCCGAGCGCCTGAGCGCGGACAGCAGCAGCGATAGTCCAACAGCGGCGGCGACGAACAGACACCAGATCGCGGGCGCCGAGAGCAGCCAGACCTCGACGCGGGCGAGCGAATAGCCGTACACGCTGAACGCCGCCAGATACAGCGGCCAGCGCGTCCTCAGGTGCGCGCCGTCCATTCGGCCCGCGGACGCGAACGGAATCGCGCGGAAACGGAACAGCAGCACGTCAATCAGCAGCCTACCCATGACAGCCACGAACACGGCGTGGCCGAGACTCAGCAGAACGCCCCACGGCAACGTCGATACCGCGGCGGCGAGCGTGGCGGGCAAGACCACCAGGAGCATCAGCGCCGTCCTGACGCCCGCGATCAATTCCGGCAGACGCCGATTGTCCGCGAGGAATCGAAAGACCCAGTTTGCCCGCGCATCGACCGGCATCGTGAGGATCCCGCGCACGCCACAGAGCAGGATGAAGTTGACGACGAGCGGCACCGAGAGCCGTGCGGCGTCCGGCAGCGGCGCAGCCGCCGCGACGCGCGAGCCGAATACCGCGACGAGACTCGCCGACACCAGGGCGAGCGCGAGGCCGCACGAGGCGGCGAACGGCATGAGATGGTGCCGGCTCTGCGTGAGCGTCCGAATCGTGAATGCCGCGACCGCCCGTTGGCCAGGTGCCGCGCAGGCGAACCGAACGGCGTGGTCCAGGAGCGTATCGAAGATGCCGGGTTTCACCCCGTTGGTGCGCGCCGTCTCGAGCGCCATCCGGCTCATGCGCGCGTGCGTTGCCGCGAGAAACGCGATCGACATGCACACCGCCGACACCGTGGCGCCGATCGCCCACCACGCGTAGTGAAGAGGCGGCGGTGAGGGCCGGCCGACCAGCGTGGCGTGAAACGCGAGGAACCACATCCGGTTCATGTCGCCGGCAATATCGGGCACGACGCGAACCGCCTCGAACAACCCGACCACCATTCCGATCTGCAACACGAGCGCGACGCGCTTCGCGGCGATGGGGCCGAGAAACAGCAACAGACTTCCCTGCATCGTCATGACAAGGAAGAACGCGAACAGACCGGCACACACCACGGCGACGAAGTGTCCGACAACAGCCTGCACGGCATTCGCCGCGCCGCCGTAGCCGGCGAGCACGAAACCGAACACCAGCGACGACAGCGCATTCATGCCCGCCGACACGATTACCGCAACAGCCGCCAGCGCGCTGACACGTCCCACGACCATCGTGCGGCGCTTTAGTCCGATGGCGCCAAGGATCCGGACATCCCGGCGATCCGGATAGACGGCGTCCCAGACGAGCAGCGCGAGAACGCTCATGGCCACCATCGAGAACACGATGAGCAGGAGTGTGGGCGTCAGAAGCCGTTCGAGCACGGTGTCGGGATCCGATCCGCCCAAGTTGATGGCCGTGACGAATGCCATCAGATAGCCTGGCACCGCAAGAAACGCCACGACCCAGATGAGGACGATGGCAGGCGAGACGCCAGCGGACAGGGTGCCGGCCTCGAAGAACCTCCAGAACACCGTGCGGGCCACGAGCCGCTCGAGCCGGAGCACGCTCACGATTGCATCGCCTCGAGAAGGTCTC
>CAZVHY010000070.1:1911-3859 GCA_964627115.1 uncultured Solibacteraceae bacterium
TCGAGAATCAGGATGCGCGGGTCGTGCAGCAGCGCCGCCGACAACAGCACTCTCTGGCGCATGCCTTTCGAATACGCCGACATCTGCGTGTATCTCGCGTCGGTCAGACCGAAAATCTCCACGAAACGATCGACTCTTCGTCGTATCGTCCGCTCGGGCATGGAGCGCAGCCGGCCGATGAGTGTCAGGTACTCCGATCCCGTCAGGTGCGTATAGAGAAAGGCCTCTTCGGGGACGTAACCGAGATGCGACTTGAACGCGTCGAGATCGTCGCGAACATCCACGCCATCGAGACGCACGGTTCCACCAGACGCGTCGATCAATCCCGTCAGGATGCCGACGGTCGTCGACTTGCCGGAACCGTTCGACCCGAGCAGGCCGAGAATCGTCCCCGGATGCAGCGTGAAACTGACATCCCTGATTGCGGCCGTGGCGCCGTAGAACTTCGTGAGATGAATCGCTTCGAGCACGGCGCGCACTCCCGGGCGACTGGCGACTCAGTCCTGTCTCAGCGTCGACGCCGGATCGACGCGGGTGCCTCGCCACGCGGGAACGAAGCAGGCCGCCGCGGTCACGCACGCCAACAGCGCGATGAGCACGGCGAATGTGGCGGGATCTGCCGCCGATGTTCCGACCAGGCGCGATCGCAGCAGTTGACCGACACCAAACGCACCTGCCAGACCGACACACAGTCCAGCCGCGACAGGCGCGAGCCCCCGGCGCACGAACAGCCAGACGATCTGGGCCGGCCGTCCGCCAAGCGCGAGGCGGAGACCGATCTCGGCCGTCCGCTGGCGAACGCCGTGTGACGCGATCGCATAGAGACCAACCGCGGATAGAAAGAGCGCGACGAATGCGAGGGAGCCCAGGACCGTGGCGATCAGTTGCGGCTGAAGCCGGGAGTTCCGCAGCGGCTCGGTCAGGGGGCGGATGTTCAGCAGGAGCACGTCCTCGTCCAGCGCGGCTACCGCTGCCCGGACTGCGGCGACCGTGCCGGCCGACTGCATCGGCATGCGCAGGATCACCTGTGCGGACGAGGCCGACGCGCCGTCATGCGGAACGTAGACGAGCGGCCGGGGAGCAGACGCAACGGTCTGCCTGATCGTGGGCGCCACTCCGATGACCGTGAGCCACGGGCCGTTCCCGGGAGCAGCCGCCCCGGCGTCCGGTGCATCGGCCGGAGTCTCGATCCGAATCTGACGTCCGATCGGATCGCCGTCCGGGAAGTGCCGTTCGGCAAACAGTGCGTTGACAATGGCCACGTTCGACGCAGGAACGCCGTCGACAGTATCGAAAGACCGGCCGCGTAGAAGCGGCAGGCCCAGCGTCTCGAAGTACCCGGGACTCACGGCCACGAGCTGCGCGTTCAGCGCACGATCGCCCTCCGTGTCTGTCGCGCGAATCGCGATCGGACGCGTCGGCGCGGGAAGAAACGGCGTGACACTCGCGAACGCCACGCGCTCAACGCCGGGCACGGCCGCCAGCCGCGGTTCGAGCTGCGTGTAGAAATCCGCGCGACCATCACCAGGCGGATAGGATGCGTCCGGCGGCACGACTCCAGCCGTCACGTATCGACCGGCGTCGATGACACCATCGTCCATCAGCAGCGCGCCGTAGCGTTGCACGAGCAGTCCCCCGCCGCCGAGCAGGATCACAGCGAACGCAAACTGCGCGGCGACGAGTCGCGCGCTCCAGGGGTCGCGACGTGCGGCCATGCTGGACCTCACACCGCTCAACGCTGCCGTTGAGGGTCCGCGCACCGACGCCCGCAACGCCGGCGCGAGCCCAAACGCGATGGTCGCGCTCACGCAGAGTACGGCAACCGCCGCGAGACTCCTGACGCCGGGATCGAACGTCATCCAGTAAGGGACGTAGCCGGTGAAGAACGATGCCGCAACGGCCCTCACGGCGAGCGTTGCCAGGCCGAAGCCGAGCGCTCCCCCTGCGA
>CAZVHY010000070.1:3959-15130 GCA_964627115.1 uncultured Solibacteraceae bacterium
GCAACGGCCCTCACGGCGAGCGTTGCCAGGCCGAAGCCGAGCGCTCCCCCTGCGAGTGCCAGCAAGAGGCTCTCCATGAGCAGTTGGCGGACGATGCGCCACCTGGTGGCGCCAACCGAGGCGCGGATGGTCAGTTCACGCGCGCGTGTAATCGCACGAGCAAGCAGCAGGTTGGCGACGTTGGCACACGCAATCACCAGCACGATGCCGGCGGCAATCGGCAGCATCACGGCTGGTGACTCCGTCAGCCGCCCGACCTGATGCCGGCCGAATCGAATCATCTCCACGTCGATGCCGGTATTCGTGGCCGGATACAACGCCGCCAGGCCAGCCGCCGTGGCGCGCCAGGCCTCCGCAATGGCGTCTAGACTCTGACCGTCGCGCACACGCGCGAGCACGGAGAGCGACCGATCGTCGCGCATCGTCGTGGACAGATCCACCGCGGCTGTCAGCGGCATCCAGATCTCTTCGCGGGATGGGAACCCGAAACCCTCAGGCATCACGCCCAACACCGTGACGGGCGCGTCGTTCACGAAGATGGTTCGTCCCGGCAGCGCCGGATCGCTCCCGTAGCGCTGGCTCCAGAGGCGATGGCCGACGAGCGCCACGCCGCTGCGGCCGTCGGTTTCATCGTCGGGACCGAAGAGCCTCCCGTGCGCCGCGGTCACGCCGAGCAGGCGAAAAACGTCACTCGACACGTACGCGCCGGAGACGCGGTCGGCCGCGCGTCCCGGTTCGCCCACCGACATCGGCGCCGGCGTGTACGCCGCCATGTCGACGTCGACGAGGGACGATTTCCAGTCTGCGTAGTCCAGCACCGACACGCCGCCATGCTCACCGGCGGCGTCGGCGGTGCCGACGTGAAACATCCGATCCGGGTGTGCGACCGGCAGGCCACGGAAGAAGTAGGCGTCCGTGATCGTGAACGCCATGCTGCACACGCCGATGCCCAGTGCGAGCGAGGCGACGATGACGGCGCTGAGCCAGGGGTCACGTGCCGTCAATCGCACGGCAAACCGAACGTCGCGGATCAGGTCGTGCACCCATCGTGTCCCGCGCGCGTCCCGGCAGTCTTCCTTGACCTGATCGAAGCCGCCGAACTCGAGCCTCGCACGTCGAATCGCTTCTGCCGGAGGCAGGCCCTCGGCTGCGAAATCGGCAACCAGCCTGTCGAAGTGATCGCGTAGCTCGGCGTCGAGCCGGTCCTCGACGTGGCGATGCCTCCAGAGGCGCTGCCACCAGGTCACGACGCGCTCCCCTCGGGATTCCGCAGAATCGCGCCGACCGCTTTGGTCAGCGCGTGCCACTGACTCGTCTCGACCTCCAGTTGCGCTCGTCCTCTGGCGCTGAGCCGATAGAACTTGGCTTCCCGGCCCGTGTCGGACTGTTTCCAGTCGGCCAGCAGCAATCCCTTGTTCTCCAGCCGGTGCAGCGCCGGATAGAGCGAGCCCTGCTGGATGTGCAGCACCTCGGACGACACCTGCCGGATGCGCTGTGCGATGCCGTAGCCATGGATCGGCCCGAGCGCGGCAATCTGCAGAATCAACAGGTCGAGGGTGCCTTGCGGGAGATCGGACTTTGCTCGAGTCATGAGATACGCCTATAGCTTCTACCTATAGACGTAATGCCGGCGCCGACGCAAGGAGTTTCTTGCCCGGGTTGCCCCGACGCGCGTCTCGCGCCATAATGCCCGGGCTCGACGCGCCCTGAGCGTCGGCGTTCACATCCACTCGACGAAACTTCGGAGGAGACCATGTCCCCTATTGCACACCGCCCGATGTCGTCGAGCCTGCCCGCCGCCGCGTAGTTCTTTCGGCCAACGGGCCGGCTCCCATCGCGTTCAACAACAACCAGGTTGACGGTCACGACGCACGTGTGTGCGCTCGGGCCGGGTGCGCGCGTGCGCGCAGCGGGGAGCAGTGTCTTGAAACATCGTCGTCGCCCGAAAGGGTCAGTGGAATTCGTGGATCCGGAGTTTGCCCAGGCACTGGGCGGAGGGACATCAGACCGATGGTCATCAGGGAAACAGGCCGAGCGGAAGACGCGACAACTCTGCCGGCAGGTACAACGCGCGTTGAATCTCGCGCTGGCGGATCGATGCGCCGACGAGAACCTGAACGATCTGTTCGTGGAAGACGTGTCGGCAGCGCCCGACTGCGGACACCTGCTGGTGCACGTGATCGCACCCGCCGGCCGGCCGCTGAACGACGTGCTCGCCGCACTCCGACGTGATACGCCGCGTCTTCGATCCGAAGTCGCCGCGGCCATCACACGGAAACGCGCGCCTGAACTGTCGTTCGTGCCGGCCATGCCGGATGGAGGTGACGATGAGTGAGTCATCGTTCGCGCCCATCAGCACATGGCTGGCCGAACCGATGCCGCGCGACGTGTCGGAGGCGATCGATCGCCTCCGGCGCGCGCCGGATGTCGCACACGTCGCCGTCATGCCGGACGTGCACCTGGCCTCGGACGTCTGTATCGGCGTCGTGGTCGCGACGTCGACACTCATCTATCCACAGGCGGTTGGCGGCGACATCGGCTGCGGCATGCTGGCCGTGGCCTTCGATGCCGAAGCCGCCGCGCTACAGGACGCGGGTGTGGCTGGACGTATCCTGTCCGCCCTCGGTCGCGCGATTCCCGCGCGCCGCCGCAATCGGCGTGCAGTGACGCCGCTGCCGCCGGATCTGGCATCGTCGCCACTCGGCACCGCACACCTCGAGTCGGTCCGCCGTGACGACGGCGTGCTCGAGTTCGCGACGCTCGGCAGCGGCAATCACTTCATCGAGTTCCAGGGTGATGACGACGGCCGTCTGTGGCTGATGGTGCACAGCGGTTCGCGCGGCATGGGTCCGGCGATCCGCGATCACTACCTCGCGCGTGCATCGCCTGTCGGCGCCGGACTTCGCGCGCTCGACGCATCGAGTGACGACGGCGCGAGCTATCTGCGGGATACGTCATGGGCGCGGCGTTTCGCCGAAGCCAGCAGACGGGCGATGGCGGCCGACGTCGACGTCGTCCTCAACAACGTGCTGGACGCACGCCTCTGCTGGGACACCGCCATCAGCACCGATCACAACCACGTGTCGCTCGAACGGTTCGGCGAACGCGATCTGTGGGTTCACCGGAAAGGCGCGATGCCGGCCGGCTCCGGGCAGCCCGGTGTGCTCCCGGGATCGATGGGCAGCGCGAGTTTCCATGTCGAGGGGCGCGGGCACGAACCCGCGCTCCGCTCGAGCGCACACGGCGCCGGCCGCGCGCTCAGTCGCTCCAGCGCACGCGCACGCATCTCAGCACGCGACCTGCGCCGCCAGATGAGCGGCGTGTGGTTCGACTACCGGATGTCCGAGCAGCTGCGCGACGAGGCGCCAGGCGCGTACAAGGACATCAGGGTCGTGCTTCGTGCGCAGCACGATCTGGTGAAGGTGACGCGCGTACTGCGCCCGGTGCTGAGCTACAAGGGAGGGTGAACGGCTCTCTCCTCCCGGCGGATCATCCACGACGCACCAGGTCCGCCGGGTTGGCTCCCGCGGCGTGGCGTGCGGGTATCAACGCCGCCGCGAGCGCACATCCGGCGAGCACGACAACCGCGAGGCCGACCGACGCCGGATCGAACGGGCTGACGCGGGGAAGCTCCTCCACGGCCACGAATCGGCTGAACGCGAGCGCGAGGCCGAGCCCCACGGTGACAGGACGAGGACGCTCACGCGGCAAGTCTCGTCCCGCGCTCGACAGGGCACGTGCCTGCGTATCGTGTGACCCGTGCGACAACAGGCCGCCGCCCGCGAGCTCCAACTCCCCCCAACCGAGATCCCTCGATACCGATTTCAAAAATGTAAGAAACACAGTAGGATTACCAGCCTCGACGAGGGGTTCCTCAGCCCCCGCCTCGAGCGAAGGAAGCACGATGGTCGAACGGCGGGTGTTACAGATGCGGAAGCGCGCCTCGGCGCCGGGCGGAGACGCGCGATGAGCGGTCCCTATCGCCCAGTCATCCTCGACAACTCCGAGCAGCTGCTCGCCATGAGCTATCGGCTGCGCTACCAGACGTTCTGCCTGGAACGCCTGTTCTTCGGGAAGGACCAGTACCCCCGGCAACTCGAGACTGATACCTTCGATCTGGCGTCGGCCCACGTGGGCGTCCTGGATGCGGACGACGATCTCGTGGCGACCGCACGGGTGGTCACGCGAGGCCCTGCCGGGCTGCCCCTGATGCGGCACTGCACGCTGTTCCCGACCGATACGACGCTCGACGATCCAGCCAACCTGGTCGTCGAGCTGTCACGGGTCTGCCTCAGCCGTGGCTGGAACCGCCGATCCGGGGGCGCGCTGCCCGACGAGCGGACTGCTGGCGGTCCACTGCCGTCGGCACGCACGCCCGGCCGGCCGGCGACCGACCCGTTCTCCTCGCTCATCAAAGGCGTCTACCAGGTGACCAAGCATCTACGCGCGACGCACTGGATCGTCGCCGTCGAGAAGGCGCTCCGGCGCCGGCTCCAGCGCTACGGGCTGCCTTTTCACCAGGCAGGCCCGGAAGTCGACTACTACGGTCCGGTCGCGCCCTACATCCTGAGCCTCGCCGAGTTCGAGGAGGTGATCCGCTCGCGGAAGTATCCCGCACTCGATGGCATCTCCGTCGGTCTCGAACCCGAGTACTGGCCGTCGCCGCTCGCCGGGACGCTCATCCCGTACGAAGTCGCGGCGGAAGCGGAGTGACGCGGACGTGAGCGGACTCCTCTACGAAACGTTCACCTCGCGCAACGCCGGCTACGTCTCCGACGACCTGCAGCAGCGGATCCGCACGACGCGCCTGCTCGTGGCCGGCTGCGGAATCGGGAGCACGATCGCCGAGACCTGCCTGCGGCTCGGCTTCCAGAACCTGACACTCGTCGACAAGGATCGGGTGGAGGCGCACAACCTCAACCGGCAGAACTTCGTCGCGGCTGACGTGGGCACGCAGAAAGTCGATGCGCTCGCCAGGCGTCTGCTGGCCATCAACCCGTCGGCGTCGATCCACGCCGTCGACGACTGGGTGACGCCGGACAACGCCGCCGCGCTCGTCGATGACGTGGACATCGTGCTCGACACGATCGACTTCCTCAGTCTCGAAGGGATTGTGGCGCTGCACGACGCCGGGCTCGCCCAGCAGAAGCCGATCATCGCCCCGCTGTCGGCCGGGTGGGGTGCGGCCGCCATCTACTTTCCACCGGGGGCGACCTGCAGCTTCCGCACGATCTTCGGGCTGCCGTCGTCGGGCCCCGTCGGCGGGCTGTCGTACGTCGATCAGTTCATGCGGCTGCTCGATCGCATGGCGCCCGAGCTCAGTCCGGACATCGTCCTCGCCTTGCGGAAGACCCTGACGCGGATGGACGACGGCACGCCGTGCCCGGCGCCACACGTGTCGGTCGGGTCGTCGGCCGTCGGGTCGCTGGCGGCGACGCTGGCAGTGCGGTTCCTGCGCGGTGACGCCATCACCGAAGCGCCCCGCATGATCTTCCTGAACATGGATCGCTACTGCACCACGCCCGGCATCGACATGCTGTAGGCGCGCGAGGCGGTCAGTTGGTCCCGAACGTCCAGCGCAGACCGATGCGCGCGGTGCGCCCGTTCTGCGGTATCGCTTCCTGCCAGTGCGCGCTCGACGCCGGATCACGGTAGGCGTTGTCGAACAGGTTGCGAACCGTCGCCACCAGCTCCGCGCGGCGGCCCAGCGGCTGCGTCCACGTGGCGTTGAGCACCATCGCGCCGTCCACCGAGGTGCCGAAAATGGTCTTGCGGCCGCTCAGGTACCGGCCCTCCACGGAGATGAACGACCCGCGCGCCGGTCCGGCCAGGCTGATGCGCGCCTTGACGACGTGGCGCGGCGAATTTGCGAGCTCGTCGCCGGTCTCCGCTTCGGCGGCACGCTGCACGGCGTAGCTCACGAGCGCCCGCGACTCGCCCCTGAGACGCACCTGCGCCTCGAACTCGACCCCCTTCGCCCGCACCTCGCCCTGGTTGACGAACGACACGCCCGTCAACGTCGTCGGATCGGCCACCGCCGTGATGAGCTCTTCAGCCTTGTACCAGTAGGCCGAGGCCGCCGTCCTGAGCCAGTCGTTCGTATAGCGCTCCCAGACGAACTCATGCGTGTCGATGGACTCGGGCCTGAGGCCCAGCACGGCGTCACCGTAGTAAGTGGTGTTGAGCTCCGACTGGTTCGGCGCACGGAACGCCCGGCCGAACAGGTACTTGAACGACTCGGTCGGCGCCGGCAGCACGATGACCGCCGCGCGCGGCGATGTCCGATGGAATGCCTCGTAGCCGTCGAGGCGCAGGCCGCCGTTCAGGATGAGCCATGGCGAGACCTTGACCTCGTCCTGGGCGTAGAGCGCGAACTGCTTCGAGGACTTCAGGCTGTTCAGGAGCTCGAACGCAGGATCGGTGTAGTTGGCCGTCTGGTCCTGGTGGAGGTTGTTGATGAACTCCGCGCCTGCCCGCAAGGTCTGTCGCCCGGGCAGGGCGCGCGTCACGCCCGCGTTTGCCGTCACGCGCGTGCCGAGGCCGGCAGCCAGCAGCACATTCGGCTGCGGCTGATCCGGCTCGGGCGCCGGATACACGGCATCGAAGGCGAACCGGTCGTACGACCCGCGTACCGTCAGTCGCGTGCCGTTGAACGACCGCGCGTACTCGGCGTCGATCAGCGCATGCCGATCGGTCGTCTCCTCCTTGGGCTCCCGGGAATTGAAGACGGAGCCGAAGGAGGCCGTCGAGACTTCCCGCCGACGCGTCCCATACGTACCGGTGAGCGTGAGACTCTTGAACGCCAGCCGGCTGTAGAACTGCTTGACGCCCTCGCCGTCGAGGTTCTCGGCCACGCCGTTGTTCGTCTCGGGCGCGTCGAACTCCGGATAGTAGATCTGCTCAAGACCTCGGCTGTGCTCGTACGTGCCCGACACGGCCAGGTCGATCCCCCGCCACACCCGTCCCAGGCTCCCGCGCACGAGCGCCGAGCCGAGCGTGCCGCCTTCGAGGGTGATGGACGGCGCCCCCATCGACGCGCCCGTCTTCGTGATGACGTTGACGACCGCGAACAGCGCGCTGTCGCCGTAGAGCGACGACGCCGGACCGCGGATGACCTCGACGCGCTCGAACGTCGCCGGATCCATGCCGAACTCCGCGCCAATCTCCGCCTGCCCGAAGATGTTGTCGTTCACCCGGTGCCCGTTGACGAGCAGCAGGATGCGACTGTTGTAGTCGCCTGGCGTGGCAAACCCTCGTGTGCCGAGGAGGCTGTAGTTGCGATCGTCGGAGACGTACATCCCACGGATGCTCCGCAGGATGTCGGCCAGCGTCCGGTAGCCGTAGCGCGTGATTTCGTCGGCCGTGATGAACGACACCGACGCCGGCGCCTCGGTGCTCGGCTGCAGACGCTCGGACGCACCGTAGACCTGACCGGCGTCGAGCTTCATCAGTTCCTCGAGGCTCAGGTCGGCCAGTGACTGCGCCGCAGCGACACGCGGCACCGCCAGGGCGCACGACAGGAGCACGATGAGACGAAGGGAGCGCGTCATCGCTGGGGCCTCGAGAGTAGGAGCAGGCGCGAACTCAATTGGAGGCCCGACCGCTCGACGGCGTCGGGACGAATGGCGAAACGCAACTGGCCGGATTCGTAGAACAGCTCGGCGATACCGCCCAGGCGGTTGAATCCTTCGAGATCACTCATGGTCAGTACTGGCACATCACGCACTCCGGCGATCAGGCGAGTGGCCTGCGCCGGTGAGACCCCCGACACGTACAGGATGTGGCACGGCGAGGGTGGCCGGTCGGGCGGCCCGAAGGCGACGACGACGGGGCGGTTGTGAACGGTGAGATCCTTCACGGTCCGCTCGAGTGCCGCCCCGACCGCCGCATCGCCGACCACGCACATCGTCAACGGACCGTTGGGCGACAGTGCGCTTGTCGGCCACTCGGTGAACGGCGAAAACCGGTAGATATAGGCGGCCTTCAGGTTGGCGTCGGAGACGTCCTGGGCGAACGTGGCGCCGGTGAGCGATGCGAGGGCAATCGCTACGCCGACCGCGGCCGCAACGTGTTGTCTAGCCCACATGATCCCTCTCGAACAGCACACTCACGGTCATTACCATCATCGTCGCGAGCCGCCAGCGCCCGGCGCACGCCCGGCAGGGCGCGAAGACGCCCCCGAAGACGTCATCGGCATTCCGCGGCGCCGCTCCAGTCCGGTGGCCGCCCGCGCGCGGGTCGCCCGGAGTCGCCACGTCACCCGAGGCCATTGAGATCGACGTTTCCATGGAGTCCGGTCAGTGTGTGGTCGGCATCTGGCACCCCGGGAGCGGCCACCGGCGGTGCCGGAGGGAGATCCCGTTCGACGGCCTCGAACAGCTGCAGGCGATCGATGGGCTTCGAAAGATAACCATCCATGCCGGCGTCGAGGAAGCGCTCGCGATCGCCCATCAGCGCGTGCGCGGTCATCGCGACGATCCGCAGGCGACCGCCGGTTTCGGCCTCGCGCAGGCGGATCTCCGCCGTTGCCTCGAGTCCGCCCACGCCGGGCATCTGGATGTCCATCAGGACGACATCGAACGGCTCGCGTTCGGTGGCCTCGACCGCGGCACGACCGTTGTCGACGAGCGTCACGTGATGACCGCGCCTCGTCAGCAGGCGAACCGCGACGCGCTGGTTGACCGGGTTGTCCTCGGCGAGCAGGATGCGCACCCGCCCGGTCGGCGCCGTGGCTTCCGGCGCAGCGGCGGCTCGCAGCAGTAGCGGAGCGGAGCGCCTCCCCGCCAGCGCCCGCACGATCGCGTCTCGCAGATCCGCCTGACGGATGGGTTTGACCAGGTAGGCGGCGATGCCCAGTTCGCGGCAGCGCGACGCGTCGCCGTATTCGCCAGACGACGTCAGCATCATGATGGTCGCCCGGGCGAGAGACGGGTGTTCGGCGACGGCCTTCGCCACGGCGAAGCCGTCCATCTCCGGCATGTTGGCATCGAGCAGCACGAGTCCGTACGGACGCCCCTGCCGCGAAGCGGCTTCGAGCGCCTCGAGCGCGGCAGCACCGTTGTCGACGGCGTGCGGCTGCATGCGCCAACGCGTCAGCATCTCGAGGAAAATGCGGCGATTGGCGAGGTTGTCGTCGACGATGAGCACGGGGATGCGCGGCAACTCGGCCGGTGCCGGCGTCGTCTGCGCCGCCGCGGCGATGCCGACGCGCAGCGTGACATGGAACGTGCTGCCCTCGTTGAGCTCACTCTCGACCCAGACACGCCCCCCCATCATCGCGGCCAGCGTGGCGGAGATCGACAGGCCAAGGCCGGTTCCGCCGAACCGGCGCGTCGTGGAACCGTCCCCCTGCGTGAACGAGTCGAAGATCGCCGCCTGCTTGTCGCGCGTGATGCCGATGCCGGTGTCGGAAATGGCGGCCCTCAAGGTCACTCCGCCGTCGGGCTCCGGCTCGTGAGCGACGCTCACGAGGACATGGCCGGCCTCGGTGAACTTGATCGCGTTGCCGATGAGGTTGCTGAGGATCTGCCGGATTCGTCCGGGATCGCCGACCATGACCTCGGGCAGGTCCGGCGCGGTATGACAGATGAGCTCGATCCCCTTCCTGTCGGCCGCGACGCCGAACGGTCGAATGATGTGCCCGAGCAACTCGTACATCGAGAACGGCACTGATTCCAGATCGAGCTTGCCCGACTCGACCTTGGACAGATCGAGGATGTCGTTGAGGATCGCCAGCAGACTCTCGGCCGACGACTTCGCCGTCTCGAGATATTCCCGCTGTTCGGTCGACAACGTCGTGTCGAGGGCGAGATCCGTCATGCCGATGATGCCGTTCATCGGCGTGCGGATTTCGTGGCTCATGTTCGCCAGGAACTCGCTCTTGGCCCGGCTGGCGGCCATCGCGCGATCCCGCGCCTCGACGAGGGAGCGGTTCGACTGCACGAGCTCCGCGGTGCGCGCCTCGACCGTGGCCTCGAGGGCTTCCTGATGGCGGAGCAGCTGCGTATCGCGCGACTGGATCTCCGAGAGCATCTCGTTGAAGCTGCTCACGAGCTCGCCGGTTTCGTCATCGCCCTGCCGCTCGGCTCGCAATTCGTAGCGGCGATCTCTCGTCACCTCGCGCGCGACGGCCGTCAGGCGCAGCAGTGGCGCCGAGATGAGCCGCTGCAACGTCAGCGAGAGCGCCAGGGCGAGCCCCAGACCGCCGAGCAGCATCAATCCGGCGGCGCGCAGGTCACGTCGCCACACGTCGGTGAGTGACGTCAGATCGGTCCGTATATAGACGGCGCCAATTTCCTCTCCGTTGAAGGGGATCGGACTGAGCACCTCCAGCGCCTTGGCCGTGAACACGTGCGACGGCGCGTCGGCCGCAGGCAGCCGGTCGGCGACCGATCCGGTGGGCGCGTCGTCGGGTTCGGTTCGAACGAAGCGCGCGAGCACGCTCGAATCCGGAAGGAGGATGGCGGCCTCGACGACATGAGGGTCCGCGGAAACGCCCCGCAGGATTTCCTGGGCGACCACCGCGTCGCGGAAACTCACCGCCGCGGTGCTGTTGGTGCCGATGACACCGGCGAGCAGCGTCGTCGACTCCACGAGATTCCGCCGCGCATTCGACAGGTCGTACCACAGCAGACCTCCGGCGCCTGCTGCAACCAACGCTCCGCTGATGACGCAATTGATCGTGACCAGCTTTCGCGCCAGCGATAAATTCCGGAACCATCGAGGGACGCCGATCTTCACGAGGTAACTTTCTTTGCGATGCGCATGGGATGCCGACGCGCGGGGCGGCACAACGCCAAAGCCATGCCAGCCTGCCCCCGCGATCGGACACCGCGGGATCGAGAGAGCCAGATGAGCCAATCCGCGACATTCAACTGTCGCCATGGGCGCGTCGACAGAAATGTAAACGGACTTACGGCCCTGTCCTTGAGCCAGGCGACTGGCGGGCGAGAAACTGACCTGCGTGCGTGAGTGGGCTCGCCGACGCTTCGAGCGCGGCGAGCGATTGGAGAACGTTGGTGGAGGCGGCGGGAGTCGTGCCTGCTGAGTCGCGCCGCGGGCGCGACTCGCGCGCCTGACTACGGCGCCGACACCATGAGCGAACGCAGTGAGGGAATGGTGGAGGCGGCGGGAGTCGAACCCGCGTCCGAAAGGCCTGTCGCTGCAGAACT
>CAZVHY010000071.1:0-2559 GCA_964627115.1 uncultured Solibacteraceae bacterium
ACGTTGATGCTGAGCGCGATGCCGAGTGGATTGCCGCCGCCGAGCTGTTCGACCAGCCCGGGCACGGTCGGGAGGAACGCCGGCAGCACCACACCCGACGTACTGCTCCAGCTCGAGATCAGTCCGGAGACGAACGCGATCGTGCCGTTGATCGTCGCCGGCGTGGCGATCGCTGCCAGCAGCGCGGTGAAAAGATCGAGTCCGCCGGTCTTCTCGAGCACGCCGATGAGCACGGTGACGCCCGACACCATCAGGATGACGCCCCACGGGATGCGCTTGATGGCCGTCGTCTCGTCGCCGCCGAAGACAATCAACACGGACGCCGCGGCAAACGCGGCCAGCCCCACGTTCAGGGAGAAGCCGACGACGCCCACGATCCAGATCGCGATGACGGCTGCCGTCAGTCGCTGCGAGCTGGAGAGCGCGTCGTCGTGTGTGTGGTTCGTCGGGCGAGGCGCCGTGGTCGGTTCATCCGCGCGGCGGAAGAGCAGCCACGCGACGATGGCCACCAGCAGGTGCGCGGCGAAGTTGGCGAACCAGACGAGGAACTCGTGCTGGCCGAGGCCTGCCTCGGCCATGCGGCTGTTGGCGATGATGCCCACGGCGCTGATGGGCGACAGGTTGCCGGCGTTGGCGCCATTGGCCACCATCAGGGCGGTCAGCAGACGCGGCGCACCGGCCTGCGCGCCGATGACCATCGCGATCGGGATGAGCAGCGCCACCGCAGAGATCGCGCCAGGGCCGACCGACGAGAGCAGTCCCGCGGCCAGGAAGAAGACGATGGGCACGACGCGCGGGTGGCCGCCGGACCACCGGATGACGCGGCGCGCCAGCCGCTCCAGCGTGCCGTTCGCCTCCGCGAGGCCGAACAGCAGCGTGACGCCGGTGAGCGTCAGGAACAGCGAGGCGGGGAAGCCGGCCATCACCTGATCGGCGCGCCAGCCGGCTGGACCAGTGCCGATGAGCCAGGCAAACGCAATGGCCAGCAGGCCGACGTTGATGCGCGACGTGCACGAGAGCACGATCGCGACGAGCAGCGCGAGGAGGGATAGAACGGCTGGTGTCACGCCGGCTCCGGCTTCGGCAGCAGGTGCTTCTGGACCTTGCCGAGTGCGTTGCGCGGCAGCGCCTCGATGGCCACGAAGGCGCGTGGCTGCTTGAACGAGGCGAACGCCTGGCTGCACGCGTGCCGCAGGTGCGCGATGTCGACGTCGTCGGTGCCGACCAGGTACGCCACCGGCACCTCTCCACGACGCGCGTCAGGCACGCCAACCACGGCGGCCTCGCGCACGCCTGGCTGTTCCTGGAGAAACTCCTCGATCTCTCGCGGGTAGATGTTGAAGCCGCCCGAGATGATCAGGTCCGACGCACGGCCGCAGAGCGTGACGTAGCCGTCGGCCGATCGCTGGCCGATATCGCCGGTGCGGAACCAGCCGTCATCGAACGCCGCGGCCGTCGCGTCCGGCTGCTGCCAGTAACCGGAGAACACGTTCGGCCCGCGCACGACAATCTGACCGGCGTCGTCGTCAGCGACGTCCTGGCCGTTCGCATCGAGGATGCGGATCGAGACGCCGGGCAGCGGGAAACCCACGGTGCCCGGGCGTCGTTCACCGCCGGACGGATTCGAGATGAGCATGAGCGTTTCACTCATGCCGTAACGCTCGAGGATCGCGTGGCCGAAACGTTCGCGGAACGTGTCGAAGACCGACGCGGGCAGCGGGGCCGATCCGGACACGAACAGGCGCACGCCCGCGCCCAGCCGTTTCGCGTCGTCCTGCGGCCAGTCGAGCAGCCGCACGTACACCGTGGGCACACCGAAGAACACCGTCGGCTTGAAGTCCTCGAACCACGACAGCGCACGCGTGTGATCGAAGCGCTCGACGAGCCGCATGCGGCAGCCGCTCGCGAGCCAGCAACAGAGGCCGTTGCCGAGGCCGTGCACGTGGAAGAGCGGCAGGACGGCCAGGTAACGGTCCGCGCTGGTGATCTGCCAGCAGCCCACGAGGCTCACGGCGTTGGCGAGGAAGTTGTTGTGCGTCAGCACCGCGCCCTTCGAACGACCCGTTGTGCCCGACGTGTAGATGATGCCGGCCGGGGCGTCACCGTCGATCGCGATCCGGACGCGCGTGTCTGGCGCCGCATCGGCGTCGGCGGCCAGACGGGTGACGTCGACGACGTTCGCACTCGAGGGAAACAGGTCTGCCGTCTCGGCGCCTGCAACGATCAACCGCGGCGCAGCATCGTCGACGATGTGCGCGATCTCGCGTTCGCGATAGAGGATGTTGACGGGGACGAAAATCACCCCCATCCGCGTGCAGGCGAGGAAGAGGTCGATGAATTCGAGACGGTTGGCCAGGTGTACGGCGACGCGGTCGCCGCGACCGACGCCGTGCCGTTCGAGCGCGTGCGCCATGCGGTTGGCGCGGCGATCGATCTCGCCGAACGTCAGCGTCGTGAGCCCGTCGACGCTCTCGATCTCGAGTGCCGGAGCAGATGAACGGGCAACCAGCGAGACATCGAACAGATCGTGCAGCTGCATGCGCCGAGGACTATACCGTG
>CAZVHY010000071.1:2659-14938 GCA_964627115.1 uncultured Solibacteraceae bacterium
ACCAGCGAGACATCGAACAGATCGTGCAGCTGCATGCGCCGAGGACTATACCGTGACGACGAGTTCGGGCCGACACGGGGGTCGGCCCCTGCACGGACTGTCGTAGGGGCGGGCCCCTGTGCCCGCCCGCAGTCGGCTACTACCGCGAGGGCTTCTCGTCCAGGTTCGTCGTCAGATCCGCGTCGGCAATGGTGTCCACGACACCACCGGCGGGGACGTCGATCTTCGCGAGCCAGAGCAGCGCGTTCAGCATGATGCGCCGCTGGTTCACGTCGCCCCAGTGCGCGTGGGTGTGACCGCCGGTGAACCCGAAGCTCCGGCCGCCGTTGGGACGTTCGTACACCCACATCATGGTTTCGTCGCGGCCGCTGTCGGCGACGATGTGATCGTATGGGCCACGCGGGCTGACATACGGTCCGCGGCGCACCGTGTCGTCCGGCGTTGCCACGAGGATGGGCGTGACGCGGGCCTTCGCAGCGGCGTCATCCGTCCACCGCATGTTGAAGTACCACTCGTCGTGCGTGGAGAACGCGCCAACGCCGCGCGTGACCGGGTGCGTGGGCAGCACGTCGAACTTCGGCGCCCACATCGGATTGACGGAGTAGAGGTGCTCGTAGAAGCCACCGTTCCAGGCGAGCATCGCGTCGCCGCCGGCCGCACCGGCCGGGACCTCGACGCCGTAGTGGGCGAAGCCGAGGCCCACGCCCTGCGCCGCCAGCCGGTCGACAACGGCGCGACGGTCGTTCTGGAGCGCGGGATGGCCCTTGCCGCCGTCGGCGTAAATCAGCACCGCATCGGCACCCTGAAGGGCCGTGTGGTCGTCGATCGACTTGCCGTCGACCGTGCGCGACGGCCAGCCGTTCGTGTAGACGTCCACGCGAAGGTTCGGCACGCCGGCCAGTGCCTTCTGCATCAGCATCGTGCCCGCGCGGAACTCGTGCATGCCGGGGGGATGACTCGGCCGCCCGGCGATGAGGACGATGCGCTTCGACGTCTGGGGGATGGTGGTCGCCTGGATCGACGGCCACGCGGACGCGGCGATGGCCGCAGCCATCAGGACGGGCAGCCAGAGCCAACGACGGAAACTTGGAGCAGATGTGCGCATGTGGCCACCTTCGTCTGGGGTCGGTAGGCGCATCCTAGCAGAAAGCGTTACGGCCGGGCACCGCACGGACTCACGTCCACGGCCATTCTGCCGACTGATCTCGAATGTGCACCGGTCCGCGCGGGCCGGTGTGTGAAACGCCGGTCCACCGGTTGCCACTAGAAGCCGGCCGGAGACCGCCGGCTCCACAGCAGAAGGTCGAAGCCGAAAGCCAGAAAGACGAGTGGCCGGCCGGCCGTTTGCCGCCGTATAATCCGCGTTCTGGAGGATTTCCCATGTTCCGCTCTCCCCGATCGTCTATCGCCGCCGCTGCCGCGGTGCTTGCCCTCTGCGCGGTCTCGGTCGCACCGGCGCTGGCGCAGCAGGCCCAGGGGCGCCCGCGTGTCGCCGTCCTGAACTTCTCGAACAACAGCACCTGGCACTATTGGGGTGACCACCTCGGCGAGGCCGCTGCTGACGAATTGGTGACGCAGCTGGTCAAGACCGGCGACTTTACGGTCATCGAGCGTGCCCAGTTGGCCGCGATCATGGCGGAGCAGAAGCTTGGGCAGACCGGCGCGGTCGACACGTCGACTGCCGCGCGTATCGGCAAGCTGCTGGGCGTGCAGTTCATCCTGACCGGCTCAATCACGCAGTTCTCGATCGAGCGCACCGGGGGCAGCATTCGGGCCTTCGGCGGCATCGGCGCGTCGGTGACCAATGCCGAGGCCAAGGTCGACGTGCGCTTGGTCAGCACGGAAACCGGTGAGATTCTCGTGGCGCTCGAGGGCCAGGGCAACAAGCGCATGGGCGGTGGTTCGTTCCGCGGCACGGGCGGCGAGCGGACGTTCGACCAGGGCGCCGCGCAGGAAGCCCTGCGTCCGGCCATCGAGCAGGTTGTCCAGCGCGTGTCGCAGCAGAAGGCGACGCTCGTCGCCGGGGCACCCGGCGCGCCGGGTGGACAGGTCGTGGGCCTGAAGGAGAACGTGGTCTACATCAACCGTGGTCAAGGCGGCGGCGTGAAGGTTGGCCAGCGGTTCAACGTGAGCCGGGTGACCGACGAGATCAAGGACGCCGATGGGCGCGTGCTCGACCGCGTCATCGGCCAGGTGGCCGTCATCGAGGTCACGCAGGTGCTCTCGCAGTCGTCGGTGGCACGCATCGTCTCGGGCGACGTGCGGGTGAACGACACCATCGAGTAGGGCTCGGCGCAGGGGAGTCCGGCTGTCGCCGGGTTCCCCTGCGGTTCGTTCGCGCCGGCCTCCCGGCCGGCGTGTTGTAAAATTCCTCGCTACTCCCGATCGGCCCCGTTCCGTACTCGAACACTTGATGACCGCGTTTCTCGTCCTGTCGCCCTTCGTGTTTTCGCCCGTCGCTGCGCTGGTGGGCGCACGCTGGCCGGCACAGGTGCGGTGGCTGGCGCTGTGGCCGGCGACGCTCGCCGTGTATTTCGAGCACGTGCTGCGGACGCGCGTGGCGGTCGACGGCGCGCAGATCGTCTCGCTGCCGTGGGCGCCCGGCCTCGGCCTGACGCTGCAGTTCAACCTCGACGGCCTCGGCCTGCTCTTCGCGCTGATGATCACGGTCATCGGCACGCTCATCGTGCTGTACGCCTCGGCGTACATGAAGGGGCACCCGCACATCGCCCGCCTGCTGGCGTCGCTCTTCGTGTTCATGGGCGCGATGCTCGGCGTGGTGCTGGCCGACAATCTGTTCCTGCTGTTCGTGTTCTGGGAGCTGACCGGCTTTGCGTCGTTCCTGCTGATCGGCTTCGACCACGACAAGGCCTCGTCGAGGGCCGCGGCGATGCAGGCCCTGATCGTCACCGGCGCCGGCGGCATCGCACTCCTGGCGGGCACCGTCCTGTTGTCGCAGATCACAGGAGCGACGACGATCTCCGAGGCCGCCGCCGGTGTCATGAACGTCGGCGCGCACCCCTTCTATTCGGCCTGCGCGGTGCTGTTCCTGCTGGCCGCGTTCACGAAGTCGGCGCAGATGCCGTTTCACTTCTGGCTGCCTGGGGCGATGGCCGCTCCGACGCCGGTGAGCGCATACCTGCACTCGGCGACCATGGTGAAGGCCGGCGTCTACCTCGTCGCCCGCATGAATCCCGTGCTCGGCGGCACCGAGCTCTGGAGCACGGCGCTGATGGTTGCCGGCGGCGCGACGATGATTGCGGCCGCGTGGCGGTCGGTGCGCGAAGTCGATCTCAAGCGCGTGCTCGCGTTTTCGACGGTGAGTGCGCTCGGCTCGCTCATGCTGATGCTCGGCATCGGCACGCAGGGCGCCATCGTCGCGGCCATCGTCTACATGATTGCCCATGCCGCGTACAAGGGCGCGCTCTTCATGGTGGCCGGCGCGATCGATCACGAGACCGGCACGCGCGACGTGACGCGGCTCGGTGGCTTGCGCGCCGCGATGCCGCGCACGGCGCTCGCGGCGTCGCTGGCCGCCGCGTCGATGATGGGCCTCCCGCTGTTCTTCGGGTTCTTCGCCAAGGAGCTCTTCTACGAGGCCGAGTGGCAGAGCGCGGCCGCCGCGGCGCTGTTGACGATGACGGTCGCAGCCAACGGCCTGTCTGGTGTGGCGGGACTCATCGCAGGCGTCGGGCCGTTCGTCGGCCGCCGGCCGCCGGAGTACGCGTCGGTGCACGAGGCCGCGTGGCCGATGTGGTTCGGACCGGTGTTCCTTGCCGTGGCTGGCGTGGTCTTCGCCGTGATCCCCGCCATCGTCAACGATCCCATTGCCCTGGCCGGTGCGAGCGTGACGGGGCAGTACGTGCCGGTGTCGCTCGCGATCTGGCACGGGTTCAGCCCCGTGCTCGCCCTGAGCGCGTTGACGCTCGCGCTGGCCGCCGGTCTCTACACCCAACGCGCGCGACTGCGGTCGCCACAGCTCCGGGCCCTCGCCAGCGAATACGGGTATCGCGCGATCCTCAGGCTGCTCGATACGGCGAGCGCCGTCGTGGCGCCCGCGCTGCAGAGCGGCTCATTGCGCTCCTACGTCTTCGTGCTCATCCTCGCCACCGGCGGCCTGCTCGGCAGTGCGCTGATTCTCGGCGGCGGTGGATGGTCGATCGATACGCCGACCGAGATCAGGGCCTACGAGGTGATGATCGGTCTCTGCATCTGCGCGGGCGCGCTCTCGGCCGCCAGGGCGACGTCGACGATGAAGGCCGTGCTGTCGCTCGGCGTCGTCGGCTATGGCGTGGCGCTGCTGTTCATGATGTATGGCGCGCCGGACCTGGCGATGACGCAGGTGTCGGTCGAAACGCTCACGGCGGTCATCTTCGTGCTCGTCTTCCGCATGTTCGGATCGTTCGCGCATCTGTCGTCCCGCGCCATCCGCACGCGCGACGCGATCGTCGCCGGCATCGTCGGCGTGGGCGTCAGCACACTGGTGCTGCTGGTTGGTTCCGGCGAGCGGGCGTCGCGGCTGTCGGACTACTTCGCGGAGATGAGTCCGACGCTCGGACACGGGCGCAACATCGTGAACGTCATCCTCGTCGACTTCCGCGGCTTCGACACGATGGGCGAGATCACCGTCCTCGTCGTGGCCGCCATTGGTGTGCACGCGCTGCTGCAGATCAGCGCTGATGAACGGGGGCGGTCGTGAGCTCGCTGATCCTGCAGATTGCCACGCGCGTGCTGATGCCGCTGCTGCTGTTGTTCGCGCTCTTCATGCTCGGGCGCGGTCACAACGAGCCGGGCGGAGGATTTGTCGCCGGTCTGGTCGTGGCGGTGGCCTATGCGCTGCACGCGTTCACCTTTGGTGTGCCCGCCGCGCGGCGGGCGCTGCTGGTCGATCCCGAGAGGCTGCTCGGCGTGGGCCTGCTCGTGGCGCTCGGCAGCGGCCTGCTCGCCTGGGCGTATGGACGGCCGTTCCTGACGTCGATCTGGTGGGGCGGGATCGGGTCGCCGCTGTTCTTCGACGTCGGCGTCTTCCTCGTGGTCGTTGGTGTGGCGCTGACGATGACCTTCACGCTGGCGGAGTACTGAGCATGGAAATCGTCTTCGCCATCGTGTCGGGTGTGCTCTACGCGACCGGGCTCTATCTCATGCTGCGCCGACGGCTCGCGCAGATCATCATCGGTCTCGGTCTGCTGTCGAACGGCACGAACATGCTGATCTTCGCGGCCGGCGGGCTGACGCGGTCGAACCCGCCGGTGATTCCGGCCGGTGATCTCGAACCGATGTCACCATACGCCGACCCGATCCCCCAGGCGCTCATCCTGACGGCCATCGTCATCGGCTTCGGCGTGCTGGCCTTCACGCTCGTGCTCGCGCACCGCGTGCACCAGTCGCTCGGCACCGACGACGTCGATGACATCCAGTCGGAGGCCGGCGCGTGACGCTCGTCCTGCCGATCATCATTCCGCTCTTCATCGGGGCGGTCCTGCTGCTGGCGCCGGCGAGGCCGACGCTGCAACGGTGGATTGCATTCACCGGGTCGTTCGCGCAGCTGGCCGCCGCACTCGTGCTGTTCGTACAGGTGCAGGCGTCCGGCTACGTCGTGGCGCAGATGGGCGACTGGGCCGCGCCGTTCGGCATCACGCTGGTCGCCGACGTCTTCTCGTCGATGCTCGTCGTGGCCGTCGGCATCGTCGGCGTGGCGGTCTGCGCGGCGTCGTTTGCCGGCGTCGATCCGCGGCGCGAGGCGTACGGGTATCACCCGCTCCTCCAGATCCTGCTCATGGGCGTGGCCGGTGCGTTTCTGACCGGCGACCTCTTCAATCTGTACGTCTTCTTCGAGGTCATGCTGCTCGCCTCGTTCGTCCTGATGGCGCTGCACCGGACGAACGATCAGGTCGCGGCCGCGTTCAAGTACGTCACGATCAACCTCCTGGCCTCGGCCGTGTTCCTCACGGCGCTCGGCCTCCTGTACGGCAGCGTCGGCACGCTGAACATGGCCGATCTGGCGGCGGTCTGGCCGTCACGCGACCAGCCGGTGCTCGACCTCGTCCTGGCGATGCTGTTCCTCACGGCGTTCGGCATCAAGGCGGCGCTGTTCCCGTTCCTCTTCTGGCTGCCCGCGTCCTATCCGCTGCCGCCGGCGCCCATCGGCGCGGTGTTTGCCGGGCTGTTGACGAAGGTCGGCGTGTACGCGCTGATCCGCGTCTTCTCGCTGCTGTTCCGCGACGGGTCGCCGCTACCGCTCACCATCCTGCTGTGGATGTCGATTGCCACGATGATTCTCGGGCTGATCGGTGCGCTGTCGCAGCGCGACTTCCGGCGTGTGCTGGCGTTCAATCTCGTCGGGCACATCGGCTACACCACGATCGGGCTGTCGATCGGCACGTCGGCCGCGCTGGCCGGATCGCTCCTGTACGTGGCGCACCACATCGTGGTGATCACGACACTGTTCTTCGTCAGCGGCATCCTCCTCCAGTTGCGGCGGACGACGGATCTCAGCGCGCTCGGATCGCTGTACCGCGATCATCCCGGCACCGCCATCATCGCCATGATTCCGTTGTTCTCGCTCGCGGGTCTGCCGCCGCTGTCGGGATTCGTCGGCAAGCTCGCGGTGCTGCAGGGCACGTTCGGCGCGGGGTTCTACGTGACCGGCGCCGTGGTGCTCGTGGTGGGACTACTGACCATCGTGTCGATGGCGCGACTGTGGGACGAGGCGTTCTGGAAGCCGGCGCCGAAGCCGGCGGTTGCGCCCGAACCCGCGCGTCCGCTGATGGTGCCGGTCGTGGCGCTCAGCATCCTCATCGTGGGCATGACCTTCGGCGCGGGGCCCTTGTTCGAACTCACGACGCGCGCGGCCGGCCAGCTGCTGAGTCCACAGGACTACGTGCAGGCCGTACTCGCGTCGGGACAGGGGCGGTAGCCATGCTGCTCGCCAACCTGCTGCTCGCGCTCGCGTGGACCGCCCTGCAGGGGCAGATGTCGCTCGCCAACCTCACGGTCGGCTACGCGCTCGGCTACCTCGTGTTGCAGGTGCTGACGCGCGGCGGCGCGCTGCCGGCGCAGTATCTCGGCAAGGTGGGACCGCTGCTGAGCCTGCTCCTGTTTCTCGTCTACGACTTCGTGCGGGCCAACCTGAAATTGGCGCTCGACGTGATCCGGCCGAACCGCACGATGCGACCGGCCGTGGTCCGCGTCCCGCTCGACGTCAAGAGCGATGGGGAAATCCTGATGTTCACGACGTTGGTGAACCTGACGCCGGGGAGCATCGCCATCGACATCTCCGAAGATCGACGGACGATGTTCGTGCACGTGATGCACATGGAAACCCCCGAGGGCGCGCGTGCCGATCTGAAACAGGGATACGAGCGCCGCGTCATCAGGTTGTTCGAGTAGGCGGCGTGCCGCTGTCTGGAGGATCGATGTCGACCACCGTCACAAGCGTCGCGATGTTCATGCTGGCCCTGGCTGCCGCCATGGCTGTGATTCGGCTCCTGCGCGGGCCGTCGGCGCCCGATCGCGTCGTGGCGGTGGACCTGCTCGGCACGCTGTCGGTCAGCCTGCTCGTCGTCGGCGCTGCGGCGTCCGGCCAGCAGGCGTTTCTCGATGCGGCCGTCATCATCGCGCTCATCGCGTTCGTCAGCACGATCGCCTACGCGCAATTCATCGAACGGAAGCGGCTGTGATCCTCGAGTGGCTGGCGGGGTTCTTCTGGATCGCCGGCGCGACGTTCGCGCTGCTGGCGGCGGTGGGCACGCTGAGGATGCCCGATCTGCTCACGCGCATGCAGGCGACGTCGAAGGCCTCGACGCTCGGGCTCGCGTGCCTGCTCATCGGGACCTCGATCGAACTGGCCGACGGCGGATCAGTGGCGCGCGCGGTCAGCATTGCGGCGTTCGTGATGCTCACGACGCCGGTGGCCACGCACATCGTGGCGCGTGCGGCGGCGCTGACCGGCGTGCCCCTCTGGGAGGGGACCGTGCTGGACGAGCGCGAGAGTGCCAGCAACGCGCCGGCAGCCTCAGTGTCCGATGGGCCTGGCAACGCGGAACCAGGGGAGTCGGCCCTGGGCGGTGTTCGATAACGTCCGGCTCGGATTGAGCGCCGTGCGCGCGGCCGCGCGCAGGAAGCGGTTGGACGTCCATTCCTCGATGCGGCGCACGAGATACCGATCGAGCGCGTCCTCGGCCACCATGAACGCCAGTGCGCCGGCCGGCGTGACGACGTGGTCGACCCAGCCGGTGGTGCCCTCGCGCAGGCCGACGTTGCCGATCGACGCCTCGCTCAGCGGGCCGAACTCGAACTGGAGACTGTAGGCCGCGGCCCACGCCGTCGCGCGCCCGCGGCTGCTCCAGTAGGCGCGCGAGAAGCCGATCTCGGGATCGTGCGCGCCGTCCTCGTGATCGAGCCAGATGAACCCGGACGCGGCGCCGTGAATCGGGTGGCCAACGTAGTTGACGCCCCAACTGTCGCCGTCTTCCCACGTCGACGGGATCTTCACCGATCGCCGGTAGTCGGCCAGGAACGGCCCGCCAAGTTCGCGCCGGGTCTTGTCCTGGAACGCGACGCGGGTCGAGTGCTCGATCATGAGCAGGCGCAGGGAATCGAACACTGCGCCCTTGAACGTGGAAGGGCCGCTCGGGATGTCGCTCGGGACCAGTGGTCCGCCGACGGCCTGACCGTCGGCGGCAGACGACACCGGTGTGAAGTCGAAGGTGACGTCCAGATCGAGATCCTGCGCGGCAGCCGGACCGTGCAGGGCGAAGGCGAGAAACGTGGCGACCATTGCGCGTCGCATCGGCGAGATGTTACACCGGCCATGGCCGGCCGCGGCGGGCTTGTACAATAGCGACCCGAGCCCGTCCGTGTCCCGCCTTCCAATCGAACCAGACGAACGCACCGCCTTTTTCGACGGCATGACCAGCGTCATTCCGCTGATGATCGGCGTGGCGCCCTGGGGCGTGGTGACCGGCGTGGCCATGGTCAGTGCGGGGCTCTCGAGCACGCAGGCCATGGCGATGAACGTCCTCGTGTTCGCCGGGTCGGCGCAGCTCGCCGTCCTGCCCCTGCTGATTGCCCGTGCGCCGCTCTGGGTGATGCTCGCGACGGGCCTCATCGTCAACCTTCGCTACTTCATCTACAGCGCCGTGCTGGCGCCGCACTTCGCCCGGCTGTCCCGATCGTGGCGCGTGCTGCTGAGTTACGTGACCGTCGATGGTCTGTTCGCGATGTTCGCAGGTCGCTATCGTCCCGGCGACGGCGTCGCGCACAAACACTGGTGGTACATCGGCGGATCGACACTGATGTGGGTGGCGTGGCAGGTGGCCGGGATTGTCGGCATCTTCGGCGGCAGCCTGATTCCGCGCGCCTGGTCACTGGAGTTCGCCGCCACGCTGGCGCTGATTGCGCTGCTGATGCCGCTGTTGTTCGATCGCGCCGTGGTCTCGGGCGCGGTCGTGGCGGGGATCGTGTCGCTTGCCGGTGCCCGCTGGCCGATGAACCTCGGTGTGCTGCTGGCCGTGGCCGCTGGTGTGTCGACGGGCCTCGTCGTGGCGCGCGTGGCGCCGATGGCGCGGCCAGCGGGGCCGGGAGGTGACGCCGATGTCGGCTGACGTCCACGTGTGGCTCCTCATCATCGGCCTGGCACTCGTGGCGTTCGTCTCGCGTGCCGTGTTCATCCTGCCCGGCGCGCGGCTGTCGCTGCCGCCCACACTCGAGCGCGTTCTCCGGTACGCGCCTGCGGCCGCGCTCGTGGCAATCGTGGTGCCCGACCTGTTCCGTGTGGACGGCGTGGTCACGCTGACGCTCGACAATCCCCGCGTGGTGGCTGGCGCCGCGGCGTTTGCCGTGGCCGCCTGGACGCGCAACATCGTGCTCACCATCGTCATCGGCATGGCGGTCCTGGCCGCTGCGCGGTTCATGTGGCAGTGATGACCCATCAATGCGCCGGGGGCCCTTGACCGACCGGTCCTGTCGCTTCGATACTGTCGGGACGCCGCAGCAACATACCGGCCGGTATCCATGAGTCCCCGATCCTCCGTCGTGGCGTCCCACAGGCTTGGTGCCGCGACCCGCCGTGTCACCGAGCACATCCGCGACCTCATTCGCCGGGGGGACCTGGAACGCGGTGAACGCCTGCCGCCCGAACGCGTGCTGGCGCGACAGTTGAAGCTCAGCCGGACGACCATCCGTGCGGGCCTGCAGGCACTTGCCAATCAGGGGGTGCTGGCCGTGCGGCACGGCTCGGGCACGTTCGTGTCGGACGGGCCGCTCGTGCTCGACAGCGAGCAGTTCCACTTCCTGTCGGCGCTGCACGGGTTGTCGAGACGGGAGATGTTCGAAGCGCGGCGCGCGCTCGAGTCGTGGGTGGCCGGCATGGCGGCCGAGCGTGCGACCAGCGAGGACATTGCGGCGCTCGGGGGCGCGATCAACGGCATGTCGGCGTCGATCGGCAACCCGCACCGGTTCCTCGACTACGACCTCGTCTTCCATCGCGCGGTGGCGCAGGCGTCGGGCAACGCCATCCTGGCGTCGATCGTCGAGATGGTGTCGCGCCGGTTCTTCGAGGCGCGGCGCGCGACGCTGCCGGCCGATCGCAGTCTGCCCACGCTCGTCGACACACACCGGCGCATCTACCAGGCCATCCGCGATCGCAACACGCACATGGCGCAGCAGGCGATGATCGATCACCTGCGCGATGCCGAACGTCAGGTCGAACGCGAGGTCGGCGAAGCCGGTCCCGCCAAGGTGCGGCGGAAGAGCGAGACACGCGGCTGAACAAGAACAGGCTTCCGAGGGCGCGACGGCCGAGGGCCTGAGCGCGTTCAGGTGGGTGATGTCGCCGCGCGTTGAGGTTCGTGCGCCGGGAGGGCTGCGAGATGGCGACGTGGGCGAGGCAGACTGACGATTCCCGAGACATCGTGGCCACGAATTCGGTCATCGATCGGTTCAGTGCGGTTCCCACGGGTATCCGATGCCCGCTTTGCCACTGGCGCCCGAGTTCGCACGATCTGTGGTTCTGTGCCGACGTCGGCGCGCCGGAGTACTATCTCGGCGGTTGCGGCACTGCATGGAATACCTTCGAGACCCGAGGCCGTTGTCCGGGCTGTTCCCACCAGTGGCGCTGGACCGTCTGCCACGCGTGTGAGCGCTGGTCGCCTCACCCGGACTGGTACGCGGACGACAACGTAATTTGAGCAAAGTGCAGAGCCAGTCTCGTTGTCGTGCGTCTGCTCCGCGATGCCGAACGTCAGGTCGAGCGCGAGGTCGGCGAAGCCGGTCGGTGGAGGTGCGGCGGAAGACGCCGGTGTGGGGGCGACGCCTGCGTCGCCCCTGCGGCTGTTTTTACTGCAGGAACGACGGCACCGCCAGCGACCACTCGAACTCCACGTCAACGGGTGTCTGGCTTTCGACGGACCTGCGCCGTTCTTCGATCGACAGGGTCGTCAGGAGGTCGCCGGTGTCCCGATCGATCACCGCGATCCCGGCGGCCTCGGCGCCATAGGCGACGACATCGTGAGCTCCCGGTGCCAGCCCACCTTTCACGACGAGCGTGTGAGTCCCGGGATCGACGGGCGGCGTGTGTAGCGTCGTCCCTACCTCCTGCTGGCCCTGGACAGCGTTGGAACTACCCGACTGAGCGACGAGACGCCCATCGACGAACACGTCGATCTGGACCACACCGGCGCGCGGGCCCGATCCCGGCGGTGGCTCCTTCCGTACCGCCATCGAGCCATCAAGGCTGAGCCGGCGTCGTCCCGTGACCTGCAACGTCTGGGACTGCTGTTGATGGGACACGGTGATCTGCGCCGTGCCAAGGGCGTGAACGGTGACGAGACCTGCCGTGACCGTGGCCACGCCGGGATTCGACGATGTCCATGTCGCGAGCGCCGTCACATCCTGTGTCGCGCTGCCGCCCGATTGCGCGGCGACCGTGAACTGCTGCGAGTCGTTGCGGCCGATCGTCGCGGTCGTTGCGCTGAGCGTCAGTGTCGTCGCGCCCGGCTGCGTGGGGCCTCCGCTGTCACATGCCGCGAAGATGAATGCGACGAGCAATACGCCCGGGAGTGTCTGGCGCTTGCGAGTCATGGTCTTTCCTCGTGCTCTGTTGAACGCGGGAGAGGAGCGGCGTCATCGGCGGGAGGCCGAATGACGGATGACGCCTACCTCGCCCCGATCCCCTTTGCCCGCCACGGCGCGAGGAACGCGTCGATCATCGGCTTGACCGTGTTCTGGTCGTAGACGAAATAGATCTCGTTCGACCGCGGTCCGCGCCGCAGATACGTG
>CAZVHY010000072.1:0-10223 GCA_964627115.1 uncultured Solibacteraceae bacterium
ACGAGCGGCAATCGCCGCGGGTGAACGCTCAGTGTACGCCGGCCGGGGCCTGACGCTGGAGACGTGCCCGGACTCACGGTCGAGATCGCAGTTTCTGCAAGGATCTCTCGAGGGCCCCAGTACGCGTTTTCTGCCACGATTCTCGGGCTCTGAAGTATTTCCTGGGTTTTTTGACGTTTTCGCGACCGCAGAACCGGGCACGCCGCGTGCTATGTCCCAACGCGAGTTGCGTCGTCGCTGACGACGACGGTAACGTCCGGAGGGTGAGATGGTCGTGAGTACGGAAGACCGCGTAACAACTCTCGAGGAACGCGTGGCGGAGCACAGCGGAATGTTCGTGGACATGCGCACGGCGCAGCTGCAGTTCGAGCAGCGGGTCGACAGGCATTTCGGGTTGCTCGACGTCAGGCTGGTGGCAATCGATCGGAAGATCGATACCGGGCTGACGGCCGTCAATCAGAAGATCGACACCGGGCTGACGGCCGTCAACCAGCGCATCGACACGGGGCTGGCGGGTGTCAACCAGAAGATCGACGCCGGGCTGGCGGGTGTCAACCAGCGCATCGACGGCGTGATCGAACGGCTCGACCAGAAAGGCGACCAGGTCAATCGAAAGATCGACACCGGGTCGGCAGCTGTCAACGAGCGTATCGACAACACGTTCGGACGACTCGTGCAGAAAATCGACACGGGACAGGCAGCCGTCAACCAGCGCATCGACGACACGTTCGGGCGGCTCAATCAGAAAATCGATGACACGTTCGGGCTGCTTAACGCAACGACCGGACGGCTCGATCAGAAGATTGACACCACGGCCGGCAGCCTCCGCCAGGAAATGGCCGCCATGGCCACACGCCTCGACGCCAGGATCGATGCGCAGACGGTCGAGATCGTCGCCATCCGGCGCGACATGAGCACGCAGTTCCGGTGGACGACCGGCCTCATGATCACGGGCTTCCTGACGCTGGCGGTGGCGATGTTCGCGCAGTAGACGCCGGGTCCTGGCGGACCTCCAGGTCCTGTTGGGCCTTCAGGTGCGTCCTGAGGTGCTTCGGGTCCTTCGGGGGCTTCAGGTGCGCCAGACGACCGGGCTGTGACAGTACTTCCCGAAAAGATGGCCATCGACAGTCAGGCTCCTTTGACCTGAAGGACCCAAAGGACCCGCAGGATCCAAACGACCGACACGCGTCAGTACTTCGCTACACTGACAGGCCGGCCGCATCGCCGACCACGGAGACACACGCATGTCGCTCAGTCCTGAAGAAATCCTCCACCGCTACGCCCGGCTCGTCGTCGAGTGCGGATGGGGAGGAACGGCCGGAATTGCCGGCAAGCCCGTGCACATCCAGCACGGTGTCGAGGCGTACCCGCTCCTGCTGGCCGTGGCCGAAGAGGCGTACCGGCAGGGCGCCGCCCGCGTCGACTACACGACGTGGTCGCCGCAGCTCGATGCGCTGCACGTGACGTACGCGACCGAGGAGAGCCTCACCGACGTGCCGACCACATGGGCAGACCGCTGGAACGATCTCGTGGACGTGCGCGGTGCGACGCTGCGTATCGAGGGCGTCGACGACCCGTTCGCGCTCGCGCGCTGCCCGGCCAATCGCGTCAGCCGATTCGAAGCCGCGCGCATGGCCGCACGCCAGCGCTTCTACGTCGAGGGCCTCGGCAAGAACACGACACCGTGGTGCCTCATTCCGTTCGCCACGTCCGACTGGGGACGCCTCGTCTTCGGCGACGCAGCCGACGGGCGCGCGCGTCTCGAAGCCGCGTTGATCGAAGTGCTGGGCCTCGGCCACGACGACTACGTCGATCGCTGGTGGGCACGCGGCGAACGCATCGCACGTCGAAGCGCCCTGCTCGATGCGGCAGGCATCGAGTGGCTGCACATCACCGGACCGTCGACCGACCTGATGGTCGGCCTGCACCCGCTCGCGCGCTTCGGCGGCGGCATGCACGACGGCGGCCACGTGCGCTTCTTCGCGAACCTGCCCACATTCGAGAACTATACGACGCCCGATCGCCACCGCACGCGCGGCGTCGTCTCGATGACGCGCCCGGTGCTGATCAACGGCCAGAACGTCGAAGGCCTGCGCGTCGAGTTCGCCGACGGCCGCGTCGCCGGGTTCACCGCAACCGAAGGCGGCGACGCGTTCCGCGCCATGCTCGATACCGACGAGGGTGCGGGCTTCCTCGGGGAAATGGCACTCGTCGGCATCGACGACTCGCCCATCTACTCGACCGGCCTGGTCTTCCAGAACATCCTGCTCGACGAGAACGCCGCGTGCCACATCGCCTTCGGCCGTGCGTACGTCGACCGCCTCGAGGGCGGCACGGCGATGACTCGCGAAGAGCTGCGGGCGGCCGGCTGCAACGACAGCAAGGTGCACCGCGACTGCATGATCTCGGACGACCGGACATCGGTCACCGCGATCTGCCGCGACGGTTCACGCCGCCCGGTTCTCGAAAACGGCGCCTGGACGGGCGAATTCGCGATCTGACGTCAACAGGCGTCGCGCGGCGGAGGCGGCGCGGCCATCAGCAACCGATTGTGGGGCGTGATCCCGGCGGGAATCGTCTGCGTCCAGACGCGCCATCCCCGAGCAGCCAGACGCGTCGCCCTCACGGCGTCGACGGCCACTGGACCGTCCATCCACCCCGACAATCCGCCGTCGTCGTTGCGGTCGAGATCGTGACAACACGGCAGTACCGCCACGCGCGCGCCGGCCGTCGACGCACGCGTCAACACGGCATCGGTCAGCGCGCCACAGGCATGAATCGATACGACGACGTCGTCTGCGGTGAGGTCGAACGCCGTGATGTCCGACGCCTGAAACGACACGCGGCCTGCAAGCCGCGGCCAGCCGTCGACCATTGCACCGTACAGCGTGCCGGCTGACGGCGGGATCGCGCGATCGACGACCACGGCCGCCAGCGACGAGTCGTCGAGCACGAGCATCAATTGCGCGAGCAACCCATGGCCGCCGCAGAGATCGACGACGCGGCCGCCGCGGAAACGCCGGCGCACGCGGCGCGCCACTTCCCAGGCTTCGTACAGTTCCTTGCGCGGCAGGCAGCCGGCCGCACACACCGCGCGCGCCACCCGGTGGAACAGCGTGTCGTCCGGAAACCGACCCAGATCGTGGCGCGTGAGGCGGGCCTTCGACGAGGGCGAGAACATGGACACGAGTATGCCTGTGCGCACGACCCAGCCGGCAATTCCTTCATCGCCACCGAGTACAAACTGCCCGATCCGGTACGCGGACATCCCTGCAGCCTTGTGAAAACCTGCGCGTCCCGCGGTTGGCCCGCTGCTTGCACTGAGAGGCACGCGATAGCGGTTCGCCGTCCTCCCCGAAAGCCGCCCTCCATCACCAACACACTCGGTTGCCGCCTCCCCGGTCGCCATGAGGCGCAGGCGACGTGTGCCTGCGTGCTGAGGAGCGCCCGTGAACGTGAACGTGTCCCAACTTCTGTCGTCCGGCGCCGCGCTGCTGATCGTGGCTGCGCTGGCGATCACCACCGTTGAGCCTGTGTCCACACAAGGCAGTCTGCCTACGACGCTCGTGCGTCAAGCGGACATGACCTATCTCGGAGGATTCGATCTCCCGGACGCCGCCGGCGCCGGCGACCGGCGCTGCTTCGAATATCAGTATCCCGGCGCCATGGGCTACAACCCGGCCACGCACTCACTGATCGTCAAGTCACACGACTGGGACGAAGGCTGGGCCGGCGAAGTCAACATCCCGGCGAACGTCAGCGGCACGGCCACGGTGCGCCAGCCCTGCCGCGATATCACGGAGGGCCGCATCCGTCAGATCAACGGCGGGGGGAACCGCGTGCACATCGGCGGATTCCTCGTGAAGGGGACCGACCTGCTGATCTCGGCGTTCCCGTACTACGCGAACGGTACGGGCGACGGCACGCACATGTCGCGGTCCACCAACTTCGCCGACACGGCGGTCCGCGGACCGGTCCGCGTCGGCAGCACGTCGAGCGGCACGATGGGCGGCTACATGGCGCACATCCCGTCCGAGTGGCAGACGGCGCTGAAGGGCGACATGCTGACGGGCCAGTGCTGTATCAGCATCATCAGCCGATCGTCGTTCGGGCCGAGCATCTCCTCGGCGTGGTTCACCGACGTCCTGACACAGAGCCGGCCGACCGCGACGACACTCGTGAACTACCCGTCGGCCAATCCGCTGGCGCCGTACGGGACGTCGACACCGTCTGAACTGTGGAATGGCTACACGCGGATCCGCGGCGTCGTGCTGCCGGCCGGCACGGCAAGCGTCCTGTTCGTCGGCCGCCATGGCACCGGACGGTGGTGCTACGGCACCGGGGCGCAGTGCAACGATCCGATCCATGGCGATCAGGGCGAGCACGCCTACCCGTATCGCGCACAGGTCTGGGCGTACGACGCGCATGACCTCGCAGCGGTCGCAGCCGGCACGCGGGAGCCGCACACCCTGCGGCCCTATGCCGTGTGGGCGCTGCCGGGGATCAGCGGGTTCGAGATCGCGGGCGCGGTCATGGACGCCAACGGCCGTCTGTACGTCCTGGAGCACGGCGGCGGACCGGGACCGCGCGGGCGGGTTCACGTGTACAGCGTCAGGGGCAGCGGCGCCTCGACGCCGGCGGCTGACACGACGGCGCCCACGGTGACACTCACCAACACGGCCGGGACGGTCCGCGGCACGGTCACGTTGAGCGCCACGGCGAGCGACAACCAGGGCGTGACGAGCGTGTGGTTCACCGTGAACGATGCGCCCGTCGGGTCCGAAGACACGACGGCGCCGTACCAGGCGACGTGGAATACGACGACGCTGGCGAACGGCAACTACACGGTTCGCGCACTGGCGCGCGACGCGGCGGGCAACACGGGCCGGTCGGCAGCCGTGACGCTGACGGTCGACAACTCCACGGCGGCTGACACGACAGCACCGTCGGTCGGTCTCACGGCGCCGGCTGCCGGCGCGTCGGTGAGCGGCACGGTGACGGTGTCGGCCAACGCGTCGGACAACGTCGGCGTGAGCAGCGTGCAGTTCACGCTCAACGGCGTGAACCTCGGCTCGCCCGATGCGACGGCCCCGTACGCCGTCAACTGGAACACGACCAGCGCGGCCGATGGCGCGTACGAACTGCGCGCCATCGCTCGTGACGCGGCTGGCAACGCCACGACCTCCGCATCCCGGCGGGTGACGGTGACGAACCGGCCGTCGACGCCCACTGCTGACACACAGCGACCGACCGTGTCGATTACGTCGCCCTCGGGTGGACGCGTCAGCGGGACGATCCAGATCCGCGCGAGTGCGTCCGACAACGTCGGCGTCGCGCGGGTGACGATCGCCGTCGATGGGACAACGATCGCCACGCTCTCGGGCACGGGTCCCTACACGACCACCTGGAACACGACCAGGTTCGAAGACGGCGCGCACAGGATTACCGTCACCGCGACGGACGCGGCCGGAAACTCGCGCGCCACGTCCGTGTCGGTCACCGTGAACAACCGGTCCGGATCCGGGTCCGGGTCCGGCAACTCGAACCGGCGCAACTGGCGATAGCGCCGGTCAGGACGCGCACGCCGGCTCGCCAGCACAGGGCGGGCCGGCGTGCGACAAATTGCCGCACCTCGGGCGCCTGGGGCGTCGATATCCTCGGCGTTCGAGGAGCTGCATGTCGCCGACGCTTGTCCGCCCGCCATCCCGTCCCACTCGTTCCCTGACCGCCCTGGCCATCGTCCTTGCGACGGTCGCGTGCGGTCGCGGTCCCGCCAACGCGACCGACGCTCCCGAGCCACATGTCGCGGCAGCCGCAGCAACCAGCGTCGAACTTGGAATCGCCGGGCGACTGAACCAGTTTCCGTCACTGGCGGCCGCCGGCTCACACGTCGCAGCCGCGTGGGCGTCGGCAGACGCCGCCGGCGTTACCGACATCTACGTGGCCACGAGCGAGGATGCTGGCATGACGTTCGGCGAACCAGTCCGCGTGAACGACACGCCGGGCGATGCGCGCGCCAACGGCGAGCAACCGCCGCGCGTGGCGCTGGTCGAACCGCCGTCGGGGCCGCCGCACATTGTCGTGTTCTGGCTGGCGCGTCGCCCATCGGGATCCGTCCTGCTGACGGCGCGATCGAGCGACGGCGGACGCACGTTTGCCGATGCCGTCCTGGTGGCCGGCACCGACGCGGCCGGGAATCGTGGGTGGCACGCGCTCGACGTGGGGCCGGATGGCGCTGTTCATCTGGCCTGGCTCGATCACCGGCGCACGGCGGTCAGCGCCGGCGCGAGCGCCACGCCTCACCATCACACGCACACCACGACACCTGCGGTCGCGTCCACGGCCACGGTCGACACCGTGGCCATGGCGCAGCGCTCGGATCTCTACTTTGCCGGCGGCGTTGACGATGCCGCGCCGCGTGCGCTGACAGCGGGGGTCTGTTACTGCTGCAAGACGGCGATGGTGCACGGCCCGGACGGCGCCATTCACCTCGCCTGGCGCCACGTCTATCCCGGCAACATGCGCGACATCGCGTTCACGACCTCGCGCGACGGCGGTCGCACGTTCAGCGAGCCGGTGCGCGTGAGCGAGGACCAGTGGTCTATCGCCGGCTGTCCTGACGATGGGCCTGCGATGACGGTGGACGGGTCAGGCCGCGTTCACGTCGTGTGGCCGACAGTCGTGACCTTCCGCGATGGCTCCACGCAGAAGACGCTGTTCCACGCGATGACGACCGACGGCCGCGCGTTCACGCCGCGAGTGGCCATCCCATACGATGGCGCGGCGCACCACCCGCAGGTGGCAGCCACCGGCGACGGTTCGATTGTCGTCGCGTGGGACGGTCACGTCGGCGACGCGCCCCGTGTCTTCCGCGCACGCGGCGCCGTCGATGCCAACGGCGTGATGCAGTTCGCGAAGCCGGACGACACACCCGTCGCCGGCCGGTATCCCGCCGTCGTCTCAACCGGCACGCGCGTCGTCACCGCGTGGATCGCCGGCCAGTCGCCGGCATCATCCATTCGCGTCGCGACCAGTGAAGCGCGGTAGCGGCCGAACGGATCCGCTGTCGTAGCCGCGGGGCTTTGCGCCCCGCGGTCCCCCGGCGGGCGTAAAGCCCGCCGGCTACGACCGTAGGGGCCGGGCTTGCCCGGCCCGAGGGCCCGGGCGGCCCAACGTCCCGCTTCTAAAACCGCACACGCGCGCCAAGCTGCAGCGCGCGCGGATCGCCCACCGACGTCACCTGACCAAACGCGGCCGACGGACTGGAGGGATACGCGCCGGATCCGAAGTTCGCGTTGCGCGTCAGCACGTTCGTGCGGTTCGTCACGTTGAAGGCCTCGGCGAACACCTCGATGCCCGCGCCGCCGGCGGGGAACGTCCGGGTGAGACGGAGGTTGAGCGTGACGAATGCCGAGCCGACACCTGAGTTCCTCGGAATGAAGACCTCATCGACCATCGGCCGCCCCGCCGTGCCCTGCACGGTCGTCACACCCGACGTGATGTTGAAGGGCGCCTGGGAATAGGCCTGCAGCAACACGCCGAGCTGGAACCCATGGGTGAGCCGTTGCCACACGGTCGTCGCCGGCGCCGCCGAGGTCTGCACGGTGCCGTTCACCGTGAGCGTGTGCCGGCGATCGTTGTCCGACCGACCCCAGTCTTTCGACAGATCGAACGGATCGATCGGGCTGCTGAAGAAGAACTGGCCGACGTTGTCCTCGGTCTTCGCGAGTGAGTACGACACGCGATAGGATCCCCAGCCCGCCGGACGCTGCACGAACGTGAGGTGCAGTCCCTGATATCGCGACTCGCCCATCGCCGAATACTGGTTGTTGTTGGCGTACGCGGGATTGGGCCGGCAGCCGTTGTTACCGCCGGCAGCGGCGCACGCCGGCACGTTCTGGTTCACGGTCATCAACAGGCCATCGCCCTGCAGCCACTGCCACGCGGCACTCACCGTCGTGCGATTGCCGATCTGATGCTCGACCTCCACACTGGCCTGGCGCGACCGCGCACTCCGCAGCCCGCGATCCATCGTCGTCAGGTTCACGAGGGTGACGGCGGGCACCGCGGCATCGAGAATCGCCGGAAATACGGGCGCACCAGCCTGCGCGGGCGACAGTGAGACGCCAATCTGCTTCAGGTTCGTGATGTCCGTCGTGTTACCGGCCGAGAGCAACGCGTTGGCCAGCGCACGCAACGGCACGCGGTCGTAGAAGAGACCGCCGCTGGCACGCACGACGGTGCGGCGCGACGCGGTCGGCGTCCACGCCACGCCCCCGCGCGGCGACACGTTGTTCGTGTCGGTCTCGATCGTCTCCAGCCACTGCAGTTCGTAGCGAAGGCCGAGGTTGAGCGTCACGGCGTCGTGCAGCTTCCACTCGTCCTGCGCGTAGAACCCGAGGTTCGGGTTCGTCTGCGCGACATCGGTCGCACCGAAGGTCTGCGAGAACCCCGCGTTGTTGTAGGTGCCGGTGTGGAAGTTCGCCAGGGACGAGAATGTGTACGAGCCGTTCACCGATCGCGGGAACGTGATGAGGCTGTCGTTGTAGAGCAGGTCGACGCCGGCCTTGACTGCGTGCGCGCCAGCCTGATGCGACACGTTCGTCACCACCTGATACAGCCGGTTGAGACGCCCCTCCGGGCTCGAGGAGCTTCGTCCGAACGTGGCCACACCCGCGATGGCGACAGCCGGCCCGGTCGGATCCGACGGCAACGCGGCGAGATGGCTGTGTGCGAACTGGCCACGCGTCTCGATCACCGTGCGATCGCCAAGCGTCGCCGTATGGCTCGCGGCCATCGTCTGATCGACGTTGTCGAGGTTCGACGAGGCTGTGGCCGTGCTCAGGCCGCCGGCGCCGCGCGAGTTGCGCGCGCGCACGTCGTAGAGACTGTAGCGAACGCCGAGGTACGATCCGCCACCCACGCGGTGATCGACGCGCGCGAAGACGTTGGTCGTATCGACGGGATTGTCGTAGATGCCGGTGGCAATCCTCGGCCCGCGGTACCCCACGGCATCGAGCCGGGTGTTGATCGCCGCGACGTTGGCGTCCGAGACGGTCACCAACCCGGACTGATCGAGGTTTCGCCGCTCGACATTCGCGAAGTAGAACGTGCGGTTTGTCACGATCGGGCCGCCGAGGCTCGCGCCAACCTGCTGCTGGCGCATCGGCAGCGTCGTGCCAGACAACGCGTTCGTCGCGTTCAGACGATCGTCCCGGAAGAACGCGTACGCCGTACCGCGCAGCGCATTCGTGCCGCTGCGCGTCACGACCGAGGCAAAGCCACCGAGCGCGCGGCCAAGCTCGGCCTGACCGCCAGAGGTCACCACCTGGAACTGATCGACCGCGTCGAGCCCGTACGTGATGCCGCTCAATCCGGCCGCATCGTCATTGGCCGACAGGCCGTCGACGACGATGCTGTTCGAAAGGTTGCGCTGGCCGGCCACCGACAACGTGATGCCCGGCACGGCCGAGGTTTCGGGAAACAGCTGCGTGCTGGCGATGTTCGCCGGCGCCACGCCCGGTACCAGCAGCGCGACGTCGAGGAAGTTGCGGCCGTTGAGCGGCAGCGCGTCGACTTCCGTATCGAGCACGGTCACGGCCCGCTGACTGCGCGCGGCCTCGAGCACCGGCGCGTCGGCGGTCACGTCGATGTGCGTGTCGACCACACCGACGGCGAGGGTGATGGGCAGCTCGAACGCCGACCCGGCGGTGAGCGTCAGGCGCTGGCTGACGGTTTGAAATCCCTGGAGGCTGACCAACACGTCGTACGCACCAATGCGAAGCGACGGAAAACGGAACCGGCCGTCCACACCGGACGTGGCAACGTCGGCGACATTCGTGGCGGTGTGCCGTGCGGTCACCGTCGCGCCCGGCACGACGCCGCCGGACGTGTCGACAACGCGCCCGCTGACGCTGCCCGTGTCGATCGACTGCTGCGCTGCCACGCCAGTGGCGCACACACACAGCGCCAGCACCAGTCCCGCGATTCCGAGTCCCTTCACGACGGCCTCCAAAAGACGAGGCCAGCGTATCCGGGGCGGTAACCGCCGCCCCTGCGGCATGATGTCGCAGGGCGGGGGCGGCACGGCTGCGCGGCCACAGGCCGCGGGCGGGGGCGCAAGGCCGTCGTGACCGTCGTAGCCGCGGGGCTTTACGCCCCGCGGGGGCCGGGCAGGCGCGCCAGCGGGTTTCTGGGCCACAATAGTCAGTTGCCGCACGTGA
>CAZVHY010000072.1:10323-14796 GCA_964627115.1 uncultured Solibacteraceae bacterium
CCGGGCAGGCGCGCCAGCGGGTTTCTGGGCCACAATAGTCAGTTGCCGCACGTGACAGGAGCCATGACGTGAGCGAGAACGACACCGAAGATTTCGCGGCGCTGTTTGCCGCATCCCTCCAGACGAAACGATTCGAAACCGGCCAGTCGGTGGAAGGCACCATCGTCGCCTTCGGCACAGACGTGGCGTTCGTGAACGTCGGCGGGAAGGGCGAGGCCACGCTGGCGTTGGCGGAGCTGACCGGCGAGGACGGCACCGTCGAGGCGAACGTCGGCGACCGCGTCCAGGCGACCATCGTGTCGACCACGGGCGGCATCACGTTGTCGCGCAAGCTGCAGCGCGGCGCCGCCACGGCCAGACGCCTGGAAGAGGCCTTCCACAGCGGCCTGCCAGTCGAGGGCCGGGTCGACGCAGAGGTCAAGGGCGGGTTCAGCATCGACGTCGCGGGCCAGCGCGCGTTCTGCCCGTTCTCGCAGATCGACATCGTGCGCGGCACGGACGCGGCGTCACACCTGGGCCGCGTCTACACGTTCCGCATCATCGAGTTCGCCGAGGGTGGGCGCAAGTTCGTCGTCTCGCGGCGTCAGTTGCTCGAGGCCGAACAGCAGGCGCGTGCGGCCGACGTCCGCCGATCGCTCGCGGCCGGCGCGGTGGTCACCGGCCGCGTCGTCTCGGTTCGCGACTTCGGCGCGTTCGTCGATCTCGGCGGCAACGTGCAGGGCCTGCTCCACGTCTCCGAGATGGGCTGGTCGCACGTCACCGCGCCGTCATCGGTGGCCGCGCCGGGCGAGGAAATCACCGTCAAGGTGCTCCGCGTCGACGAGAAGACCGGCCAGATCGGCCTCAGCCTCAAGCAGCTGCTCGCCGATCCGTGGGCCGCAGTCGCCACCACGTTCCGCGTGGGCCAGGTCTACGAGGGCCGCGTAGAACGTCACGCGAAGTTCGGTGTCTTCGTCGAGCTCGCGCCGGGCGTGGTCGGCCTGATGCCCGCCGCCGAAAGTGGCGTGGCGCGCGAGGGCGACCTGCAGAAGGCGCTGCCCGTGGGCACGTCTGTGTCCGTGGTGGTGCAGGAGATCGACGAAGCCAGTCGGCGCATGCGGCTGAGCCGCAAGGCCGTCGCCTTCGTGCAGGAAGCGGCCGAAGTGCAGGAATATGCGGCGCGCGAAGACGCGGCACAGTCGCAGTCGTTCGGCGGATCGCTGGCCGACAAGCTGCGCGGTGCGTTGAAACCGCGCCCATGACGCTCCCGGCGTCCCACCCCGACGCGCGTTTCGCCGACCTGGTGAACAGCCTGGACGGCATCGTCTGGGAGGCGGACGCCGAGACGTGGCAGTTCCTGTTCATCAGCGCGCAGGCCGAGCGCATCCTGGGCTATCCGCTCGCCAGGTGGTACGACGATCCGCAGTTCTGGCCCAGTCACATCCACCCCGACGACCGCACGTGGGCCCTCGACTACTGCACGTCGACGACGGCGCGCCTGCAGCCGCATTCGTTCGAATACCGCATGATCGCGGCCGACGGGCGCATCGTCTGGCTGCACGATCTGGTCACCGTGACAGCCGTCGATGGACGCGCCAGAACGCTGCGCGGCGTGATGGTCGACGTCACCGAACGCAAACAGGTGGAACGCGCGCTGGCCGAAAGCGAAGAACGGCTGCGCGCCGTCGTCGCAAACGCGTCGACGGTAGCCATACAGTGGTACGACGCCGAGGGGCGTGTGCTGCTGTGGAACGAAGGCTCCGAGCGCCTGTTCGGGTTCACGTCCGAGCAGGCCATCGGCCGCACGCTCGACGAATTGATCTACACGCCCGAACAGGCCGTGGCATACCGGCACACGCTCGACACGGTCGGTGCGACCGGCGTGTCCGCCGGTCCTGCCGAGTTCCCGTTCCGGCATCGCAGCGGCGAGTCGGGCACATGCCTGTCGACCGTGTTCCGGATCCCGGGCGATGCGCACGGCCACTGGTTCGTGTGCCTGGACGTCGACGTGACCGCCCACAAGAAGGCCGAGCAGGCGCGCCGCGAGCTCGAAGCGCAGATCCTGCACGCGCAGAAGCTCGAGAGCCTCGGTGTCCTCGCCGGCGGCATCGCGCACGACTTCAACAACCTGCTGACCGCGGTGATGGGCAACGCGGGCGCGGCGCTGATGCAGCTGCCGGCCGATTCACCGGTCGTGCCGATGATCGAGGAGATCGAACACGCCGCCCGCCGGGCCACGGACCTGACGCGGCAGATGCTCGCCTACTCGGGGCGCGGCCGCTTCCTCATCCAGCCCGTTCATCTGGAGGAAGTCGTACGCGAGATGACGATGCTGCTCGGGTCGGTGATCTCGAAGAAGGCGCGGATCGACCTGCGGCTCGACGCGGCGACGATTTCCGGCGACGCGACGCAGGTCCGGCAGATCGTCATGAACCTCATCACCAACGCGTCGGACGCGCTCGCGAGCGGACAGGGTGACATCGCGGTGCGCACCGGCGTCCGCGACCTCGGGCCCGATGACCTGCGCTCGCCGTATCTGCCCGTGGAACTGCCGGCGGGCCCGTACGCGTTTCTCGAGGTGCGCGACACGGGCTGCGGCATGTGCGACGAGACACTGCTGCGGATCTTCGATCCGTTCTTCACGACGAAGTTCACCGGCCGCGGCCTCGGTCTCGCCACGGTCCTCGGCATCGTCCGCAGCCACCAGGGAACGTTGCAGGTGACGAGTCGTGTCGGCGAAGGGACGACGTTCCGGCTCTTCTTCCCTGCGATCGACACGCATCACGAGTCGCAGACCGACGTGATGCCGGTGACGCCCGCGACGCAGGTGACCGGCACGATCCTGTTCGTCGACGATGAACCGGCCGTGCGCCGGCTGGGGCAATTGACGCTGCAGTCCATCGGCTTCCGCGTGCTGCCAGCGGAAGACGGCCGTCAGGGGCTCGAGTTGTTCCGCGCCCACGCGTCGGAAATCACGGCTGCCGTCGTCGACCTGACGATGCCGCGCATGGACGGCCTCGAACTGCTGGCACACCTGCGCGCGGCGGCACCGGATCTGCCGGTGCTGTTGATGTCGGGATACAGCGAAAACGAAGTGTCGGCGAGACTGGCCGGACAGGAGGCGTCGGGCTTCGTCCAGAAACCGTTTCCGCCGCGCGAGTTCCTCTCGACTGTCCTTGCCGCGGTGACGCGCCGGATCTGACAGCGCGTGTCGCGCTGTGGGCGTTGTGGGGGCGGCCCCCTGTGTCCGCCCGTGTCTCCGAGTGTCCGCCCGTGTCTCCGCGGCGCCGCGCCGCCCGCAGCCGTGCCGCCGATTTACCGCGCCGGATATCGCTCCCGCACCCAGGCCTCGAACCGATCGCACATCGCGTCTTCCCCCCGGCTCGAATCGGCGAGCACTTCGGCGCCATGGACGACGCGGATGTGTGCGTCGAGCGTCGGCGGCACGGCGTCGGGATACGCACGCGCGGCCGCCGCGGCCATACACGCCCGCGCCTCGTCCCAGGCTTCGTCGACCGACGTGTTGCACTCGTCGGCGAGATACCGGGCCGAGAACCCTTCGCCAGTGAGACGACGCAGCGTCGTGTCGTGATCGATGCTGTTGCCCGGCGCCCAGTAGTGCTCGGCGAGCGCGGGACCAATCGCCACGTTGTCGGTGAGATACCCGTCCCGGCGCAGGAAGAACGCGCGCGTCTGGTAGACAGCCATGTGCGCGAGCAGATACCCCTGATACGACGCGGCTGACTCCTGATTGAGCAGGTGTGGAATGGCGAGCAGCGGCCGCGGACTTTCGATGCCGAGCACGCGGACCTCCGCGTCGCGAGCCAGCGCCAGCACGGCCTCGGGCGTAAGGCTCGCGTCCGGCATCCCATACAGCGCCGACTCGAAGTACGGCACCACGGCAATCGAGCGCTCGTCGAACGCGCGCATCGGCTGCCGGCTCGCGATGCGCTCCTTGATGAGCGACTCGGGCATGGCCGACCCATCCGCCGACCGCGCGTAGCGGATGATCCAGTCGGCGTCGCCCAGCAGGCTGTCGCAGAACATCGACTGCGTTTCGGCATATGCCATCGACGTCGGCGCGTACTCCTGCGAAAAGCACGGCGCGTTCTGCGCGACGTTCGCAAAGTGCGCGGCGTGGCCACCTTCGTGGAACAGCGTGATGATGGCGCGCTGACCGCTGCCAACCTGATCGGGCGTGGCGTCGGCCGTGAAGTTGATGTGGCTCGGGATCCACTCGCCGCGTTCGTTCGTCCACGCCGGCACGGGGCTGTGACAGAACCCGTTCTGGAACTTGCCCGCCCGCTCCATCAGGTCGAGCTGCATCGTCGCGCCGCGAAAGGTGATGCCGAGGCGGCGGAAACTCTCGACCCAGCGGCGCAGCGCCAGCTCGAACGGGATGTACGGATCCATGCGGCGCACCACGTCGCCCGCCGAGTAGAAGCGCAGGTTCCAGGGTGCCACGGCGACGTCGCCGTGACGCGTCTTCAGGGT
>CAZVHY010000073.1:0-14478 GCA_964627115.1 uncultured Solibacteraceae bacterium
CGTGCAGTACGGCGCCGATGACAGCAACCGACGCGGCGCCGGCGGCGAGGACGTCCGGCGCGGTCTCGAGCGTGATGCCGCCAATCGCGACCACGGGTCGCCCGGCGGCCAGCTCAACGGCGCGGCGCACGCCGTCGATGCCGACGACGGGATCCGGCCGCGCTTTGGAGCCGGTTTCGAAGACCGGTCCGATGGCCACGTAGTCGATGGGCATCGCCGCGGCCGCGCGGAGCTGTGCCTCGTTGTGCGTTGACCAGCCGACGATCGCCGGCGCGGGAAACAGGCGACGCGCCGCCTCGGGCGGCAGATCGTCCTGGCCGAGGTGCACACCAGTCGCGCCGGAGAGTCGTGCGACGTCAGCGCGATCGTTGACGATGAAGATGGCGCCGGCATCGGCGGCGAGACGCGCGCAGCGATCGGCCAGGTCGAGCAACGCCGCGCCCGTCGCGTGCTTCGCGCGCAGCTGCACGAGCCGGACGCCGGCATCGAGCCATGCGTCGAGCACGGCCATGGGATCGAGCGACCGGGCGCGTGCGATGTCGACGTCGAGAATCGGGTAGAACGACGGAAAGACGGGCCGCGCCGTCTCGTCAGGCGGTTTCGGCGAGCGGACCACCGGCCTTCTTCTTCTCGGGCATGTACCGCTCCATGAAGCTCGTGTCGAACTTCCCGGCAATGAAGTCGGGATCGTTCAACACCTTCAGGTGGAGCGGAATCGATGTCTTGATGCCTTCGACCACCGTCATCTCGAGCGTCCGGCGCATGCGCGCGAGCGCCTCGGTCCGGTCGCGGCCGTAGGTGATGACCTTGGCGATGAGCGAGTCGTAATACGGCGTGACCGTGCAGTCCGAGTGCGCGAACGTGTCGACGCGCACGCCCGGTCCGCCGGGCACACTGAACGCGTGAATGACGCCCGGGCTCGGCACGAACGTCTCGGGATCTTCCGCATTCACGCGGCACTCGATCGCATGGCCGCGGAACTCGATGTCGCTCTGCTTGAACGACAGCCGGCGTCCGGCCGCCACGAGAATCTGTTCCTTGACGATGTCGACGCCGGTGATGAACTCGGTGACGGGATGCTCGACCTGCAGGCGCGTGTTCGCTTCGAGGAAGTAGAAGTGCCCCGACGCGTCCATCAGGAACTCGAAGGTGCCGGCGTTCGCGTACTGCACGGCCTTGGCCGCGTCGACCACCGTAGCGCCGAGTTTACGGCGCTGCTTCTCGGTGAGCGCCATCGACGGCGCTTCTTCGATGAGCTTCTGGTGCCGCCGCTGGATCGAGCACTCGCGCTCGCCGAGGTGCACGACATTGCCGTGATGGTCGCCGAGCACCTGGATCTCGATGTGACGCGGCTGCTCGACGTACTTCTCGAGGTACACGTCGCCAACGCCGAACGCGGCCTCGGCCTCGCGCATGGCCGTCTTGAACGCCTTCGGCAGCTCGTCGGCGCTGCGCACCACGCGCATGCCGCGTCCGCCGCCGCCGGCCACGGCCTTGATGATGACCGGGTAGCCGAGCTCCTTCGCGATCTTGATGGCCTGATCTTCACCCTGCACCGGGCCGTCGCTGCCCGGCAGGACGGGGACGCCGGCCTTCTTCATCGCGCGGCGCGCGCGCGCCTTGTCGCCCATCAGGCGGATGACGTTGGGATAGGGCCCGATGAACTTGATGTGGCAGGCCTCGCAGACTTCCGCGAGGTACGCGCTCTCGGAGAGGAACCCGTAGCCGGGGTGAATCGCGTCGGCGCCCGTGATCTCGGCGGCACTGATGATGGCCGGGACGTTCAGATAACTGTCGAGGCTGCGCGCCGGGCCGATGCACACATCCTCGTCGGCGAACCTGACGTGCAGGGAGTTCTCGTCGGCCTCCGAGTACACGGCCACCGTCTTGATCCCGAGCTCGCGGCACGCGCAGATGATGCGCAGCGCGATTTCCCCGCGATTGGCGATGAGTATCTTGTTGAACATGCGGCGGGTGTCCTAGTTGACCTTCACCGCGAACAGCCGCTCGCCGAACTGGACGGGCTTGCCGTTCTCCACGTAGACGGCCGCGACTTCCCCGTCGCAGTCGCTCTCGATCTCGTTCATCAGCTTCATCGCTTCGATGATGCAGAGCACCTGGCCCTTGCGGACGGTGTCGCCGATGTTCACGAACGGGGCGGCCCCGGGCTCGGCCGAACGATAGAACGTGCCGACGATGGGCGACTTGATGACGGCGAGGTCGACCGACGCGCCTTCGTCGGCAGCCGCCAGCACCGGCGCGCTTGGCGCGGCCACAGGCGCGGCGGCCGGCGCAGCGGCGGCGGCCACCGGGGGCGGCGGTGGTGCCGCCACGTACGCGATTTCGTGACCGGCTTTCCGGATGCGCACTTTCAGTCCGTCGCGCTCGAGTTCGAACTCCGCCAGCTCGTGCTCACGAACGAGGTCGAGAATCTGTTTGATGTCGTCGAGATTCATAGGATCAGACAGCGATCAGCTCCCGGGGCGCCGTGGTCAGCAGTTCCGCGCCAGCTTCCGTCACAAGCACGTCGTCTTCCACGCGAACACCCCCGATGTGCTCGAGGTAGGCGCCGGGTTCAATCGTGAACACCATCCCGGGCTCGAGCACCGACGGAGCATCTGGGTCGATACGTCCCACACGAGGCGCTTCGTGCACCTCGAGGCCCAGACCGTGGCCGGTCGAGTGTACGAACGCATCGCCCAATCCGCGGGCCTCGAGAGTGGCTCGGGCGGCCCGGTCGACCTGCCACGTTTCCAGGCCCGGCCGCACCGACTCGACAGCCGCTCCATGGGCGGCCAGCACACCGTCGAACAACGCCTGTGCCTCGGGTCGAATCGATCCGACAGCGGCCATCCGCGTCAGGTCGACGCAGTATCCGTCTAAAATGCCGCCAAAGTCCAGCACCACGAGGTCCCCGGCCGCCAGTACCCTGTCGCCCGGTCGAGCATGCGGATGGGCGCTGTTCGGCCCCGACGCGACAATCGTGTCGAACGCGGGCCGGCTGAAACCAGCCGCCCGCACGGCGCGATCGATGCGATCGGCAATCGCACGCTCCGTGACACCGGCCTCGACCATCTGCCCGAGTTCGGCCGCCACGCCGCTGATGAGCACACCGCCGCGACGCAGGATGTCCACCTCGAACCGATCCTTGACCTGCCGCAGCTGTTCGACAACCTGCTCGGTCGGCGTCCACTTGAGCGCCTGCGCCGCCTGCTGCCAGGCCCGCAGCGTCGCCACCGTGACATGGGCCGCCTCGAACCCGACGCGACGCGGCGCCAGCCAGGTGAGGGTCTGCCCGAGCGCCTGATCGTAACGGCCCTCGACGCGCGACACCGTCACCGGCGCCACACGTCCGGCGTCGACCGCCTGCCGCGCCACCAGTTCGTAGCGTCCGTCGAGCAGCAACCGGATCTCGTCGCGCGTGACGAGCAGGATCCCGGCTGACCCGGAAAACCCGGTGAGATAGAAGATGTTGGTCGCGTTCGAGATGACGAGCGCGCCGAGTTCGTCCGCGTCGAGCCCAGCCTGCACGCGACGCAGCCGCCCGGACCAGTCCGGGAAAGACGACGAGTCCATGGCCCGGGATTAGGCCACAGTTTCGCCGCGGAGTTCCAGTTGCCGTGCCTGGACCTTGCGCAGGAACCGTTCGAGCGCGGCCAGCGTCGACGGCTTCCCCATCGTCTCGGCGTGTCCCATCGTCACGGCCGGCGCGGCGTCGACCTGATCTGTGAGATCCGCAAGTTCCGCAATGGCCGCCGCGTGCGCGGCCGCAAACACCGGCACGTCGTACACGTGAACCACGGGCGGCAGCGACTCGGTCGCCGGCGTGTCGAACGCTGGCGTGTCGTCGATGACGCTCGCCGTGTCGGCAGCCGCCGCCACAACGCCGGCGTCCTCGTCACTCAGCAGCTCCTCGGCGCCGAGGACCACGTCCTCGTCGAGGTCGGTGGCCACCATCGCGGCCAGCGGCGCCTCGGCGGTGTCGTCGCTCGCGTCTTCGACGTCGACCGGCGTCTCCAGCGCCTCGACCTGAGCCGTGACGTCAAGGGCGACGTCAGCGTCCGCTGATGCCGCGGCGGCGTCGGGCCAGGCGATGACATGGCCGGCGTCGTGGGCCGTGTCCTCGACGCGCCAGGCGTCGTTGTCGGCAACGGCCTCCTGCACGTCCTCGGACTCGACCACCGACGTCAGGGCCTCGATGGCCGCAGCGTCGTCCTCCGACTCGATGTCGGAAGCCGGCGCCTCGACCGCGATGCTGTCGTCTGCCGGCGCGATGTCGACGCCGTCGAGCAGCGCAGCCATCGACGCCTGCGATACGCCCATGGGCGCGTCGGACTCACCTGCCGATGTGTCGTCGGTGATCTCGCCGGCCGCCATGGCGTCGGCGGTATCCGTCGTCTCCGCACCGCTTACCAGCGAGATTGCGTCGGTTGTGTCCGCCGTATCGCCGGGCACGTCGTCGACGAGCTCAGGTGCGGTCTCGAAGTCGAACTGCGGGGCGGCCGCGTCGGCGACCAGCGGCTCGACGTCGTCGGCTGCAGGTTCGTCGGATGCATCGGCCGCGAACACGAAGTCCGACAGATCCGGCGACGCCAGCTCGAAACCGCCGTCAAGGGACAGGTCGAGTCCCGCTGGCTGATCGTCGGTTCGATCGGCTGAGCCAAAGTCCGCGCCGCCGAAATCGAAGGCGGCAATGTCTTCCGGCGAGGCTGCCGGCTCGTTCCGCAGCGCCGGCGGCGCCAGACGCGCTTCGACGCGCTTCGCCGCTTCCTCCAGTGCCTTGATGGCGTCGGCCAGGTCCTGACCGGCAATTTCGTCGATGTCGTCGAGGCCCTGCGGCGCGGTGAAGACCGCGGCCACGACCTCGCCGTTCTCGTCGAGTGCCGAGGTCGACAACACGTCGAGATCGAGTTCGCCGGGCGCGATCTCGCCCGGCGTCCCAGCGATCGCGTCGAACGCCGCAGGCAACGCCGCGTCGTCCCACGATGCGCCTTCCGTTCCGGCCGTGCTCCCGGTGAGCGTCTCGAGCGCCGCCCAGTCGGCGTTCTCGGCGTTGTCTGTGTCTTCCGGCGTGACGACGTCGTCGGGCTCGGCGATGAAGGCCGACGGCGACGACGTGTGGGAGGTGAATGTTTCGAGACCGAACGCGAGGGTGTCGAACTCAGCGGTATTCAGCGCGCCGTCGTCGACCGCCGCCAGCGCGGCCGCGCCCGCCGTTTCAATCTCCACCTTGACGGTGTCGACGGCCGCCACTTCGAACGGCACGGGGGCCATCGCGTCCTGCGCGGACGCGACCTCGAGCGCGGTGGCTTCCTCGGGATCGACCACGAAGAACGGCGTCGGATCGGCAGCCGCCATGCTTGCGGCCGCCGGGTCCTCGAGCTCGACGGAGGCCGCGGTCAGTTCGGCCACCGGATCGAGGGTGGACGCCGTGGCCAGCGCGGCGTCCTGCTCGGCCTGCGCCGCCGTGTGCAGGACCTCGGCCGCGCGGTTGTCGAAATGTACGGGAATCGGCGCCAGCCCGTCGTGCGCGGCAACTGGCGCGGTGTCGGTGGAAAGGTCAGCGGCCGCCGACGCAACCGCCTCGGCCATCGGCACGTCGTCGGACTTCCACGACGACTCGTCGGCTGGCAGTGCCCCTTCGGTGCGATCGTGCAGTTCGGCGAGGCCGCGAATCGCGGCCAGATTGTCCGGCGCCTTGCGCAGGACGTACTCCAGCTCGCCCCTGGCCGCCTCGTACTGCCCCTTGTCGAGCAGCGCCCATCCGAGCGTGACCCGCGCGGACAGTTGATCCGGGAAGCGCTTGAGGCCATCGCGACAGAGCGCGATGGCCCGGTCGAGATCCCCGCCCCGGCGGAATCGCTCAGCGATTCCGCCGAAGGCCGGGGTTTCTTCAGCCGGCACCTGCCGGCTTCGATTCAGGAGTATTCCCGCCATGATGTGGTCGTGCCCGACGTTCGTCCCTGTCGTCGTGCGTCGGTTACGGCTCCGAGACGGCCACGCTCTGTGTGGCCACGCCGAAGCGTCCCATGTCGTCCTTCACGCGCAGCGTGACCGTGTAGGTCTTGGCCGCGCCGTAACGGTGCTGCGCAATTGCCGAGGAGCCCGCCACGATCGGGCTACCGTCGCCGAAGTCGAACGAGTACTCGACAATCCGGCGTCCGGGCGCCGCCTTCGACGCGCTCGCATTGAAGTTGACGACATCGATGTGAGCGCGCGGCGATGCCGGTGACGCGACGAACTCGGCCGTCGGGTCGGCAATCGACGCGACCGTGACGGTCACCGCCTCGCTCGACGCGCTGCGGCCCATGGTGTCGGTGACCGTCAGCACGACGCGATAGGTGCCGGCGAGCCAGAAGTTGTGCCGGACCGTCGGGCTGGCCGAGACGTGCGTCTTGCCGTTGCCGAAGTTCCACGCGTACTCCGCGATCCCCACGTCGGAGGTCGAGGCCGACGCGTCGAAGTAGACGTCATCTTCCTCGCGCGGCGACGTCGGCGAGAAGAAGAAGCTCGGCCGCGGTCCCTGGGTCGGCCAACCGATGACACCCGGTCGCGCGAGGCGCAGTTCCGCCTGCCGCGATACCGTGCCGGCGTAGTTCTCGCCAACCGGGATCACGACGATGGTGACCACCACGTCCGATGGTTGTGTCGGCGGGGGCGCCGCGGGCGCGCGGTAGGTGAAACGTGCCTCGCCGGTGGCGGTGTCGATATTCGCCACCTTCGTCGACAGCACGCCGAAGTCGACCGGTACGCCGCCAACATAGGTTTCAGCGCGAATCTGCAGCGGCGTCTGCCGCGGCTGTCCGCTGGCGTCCTTGGCGCGGACCGTGACCGTCGCCACCGACGCGCCGTCCTGCGTGATGACGTCCGGCGTCACGTCCACCGACAACGACAGCCCGAGCTCCGACGGTCCGGCCAGCGGCGGCATCGTCTGTTTGTCGAGCGAGCAGGCAGCCAGGCTCAATGCGGCCGCCAACATGACCAAGCGTCTCATCCCCACGGGTGTGCTCCCCTTGAACTGTGCGAATCCCAACGTGTCCACCTCAGCCTCCGATCAGTCGGGATCGCCCCAGTCGGCGAAGTTGATCGAGATGTCTCCGGTCGCCACGACGTCACGGCCGGTCTGGTCCTTGCCGTAGAACGTCACGCGGGCGATGGTCGAGATGGTCAGCGCGCCGCCACCACCAACGAGTGGCAGCAGCGGATTCTCGAGCTTCGCCTGAATCCGGACCAGCGTCAGTCCGGCGGTCACGGCCTGATCGCCGACGGTGACCGTCATCGCGCCGTCGAAGGCGTACGGCACGTCGACGCCCTGCGTGTTCCGGCCGTCGCTGCGGATGTACTCGACGCGATAGCGGGTGAACGTGACGAAGTTGGCCGATGTCGGCTCGGGGCCGATCGTGTTCTTCATCGCCAGGGCGAGGCTCACACGGCCCGGGTCGGCGTAGACGGTCGGCGACTTCACCTGCTCGCCACCAATCGTGGCGTCGACGAGCGTCTGCACGTCGGAGGACAACGTCGAGCTGAACTGACTCGGCTCAGCACCGGACGCGCCCTCCAGCGCCTGGATGATCACGTAGGAGGATCCCGTTCCCGGCAGGTTGGCGCCGCAGCCGGTCAGCGGCAGCAGCAGGGTGCCGAGGGCCAGGGCCGGCACGAACGACGAAAGGCGACGGGCGGAAAGCGGTCTCATGACTATCCTCGGATGATGCGCGGCGTGATGAAGATCAGCAGTTCCTGCGCGCGGTTCGTCTCAGCTTCGTTCTTGAACAGCCAACCGAGCAGCGGCACGCGGCTCAGGCCCGGGGTGCGCGAACGGTCGGACTGATCGGTCGTGGCGAGGATGCCGCCGATGACCGTGGTGGCGCCGTCGGCCACCTGCACGCTCGTGCGCGCGCGGTCGGTGCGGATCGAGGGGCCGGCCGCTTCCGAGCCCAGGATGTCGCTCGGCGTGCCGTTCTCGAGGGCGATGCTCATGATCACGGTGTTGGCGGCCGTGATCTTCGGCGTCACGAGCAGCTTCAGCGCCGCGTCCTTGAACTGAATCGACGTGCTCGTCACCCCACCGGTGGTCGTCACCACCTGATAGGGAATTTCGACGCCCTGGGTGACTTCGGCTTCCATGTTGTTCTGCGTGGTGATGCGCGGCGTCGAGATGACGCGCAGCGCGCCGTCGGACTCGAGGGCGCGGAGCGCCACGTCGATGTTGAACGCGCCGTTGAGCGCGCCCATCGCGAGGCCAATCGCCGAACCGGCGGCGCCGTTGGGCAACAGGTTGCCGATACGCGAATCGGCGAAGCTGGTGGCGGTTTCGAGCGCGCCATTGTTCGGGAACGCCAGGCTCGTGGTGTTGCCGAGCTCCGAGCTCATCTCGCCACCCGCGCCCCAGCGGACGCCCAGGTTACGGACGGTCGTGTTGAGCGTCTGCACGACGCGCGCCTCGATTTCGACCTGCGGTTCGGGACGGTCGAGGTCGTCGACCAGGCTGCGGATCGCATCGAGATCCGACTGGCTCGCCTGCACGATCAACATGTTCGTGCGCGGCTCGAAGTGGACGGCGCCGCGGTCCGTTTCGGCGTACTTGAGCTGCTTCAGCAGCGCCGCGACGTCCTCGGCCGTGGCGTAGCTGAGCCGGAAGCGCGCGGTCGGCAGGTCCGACAGCACCACCTTCGATGCCTCGGCCGCCGTGGCGTTGCGTTCGCGCCGCTCGGCCGTCTGCTGCGTCAGCGTGAGCACGCGGACGACCGGGCCCTCGTGTTCGTAGGTCAGGCCTCCGGACCGGAGGATGACGTCCATGACCTGATACCACGGCACCTGCGCCAGCCGCAGATCGACGCTCGCGTCGGGTGGGACGCTCGAATCGACCACGAGGTTGACGCCGCCGATTTCGGCCAACTGGCGGAGGACCGTGCGCAGATTGGCCGACTGATAGTCGACGTCGATCGGGCTCGCGCTGAACTGCTGGAGCCCCAGCGCGCCGGCCGGCGAGGCGGGCGGTTGCTGCGGCGCAGCGCCGACACCGACGAGCGTTGTCGCCGCCGCGAGGGCGACGGCCACGACCCAGTTACGCATGTTCCTCATTGGATCTCTTCTCCTGACGGGCGCAGCGACTTGCGCAGGTGGTTGGGAGGCGTGCCACGTTCGACGACGGAGGCGAAAATCACCCCGTCGCTGTCGATGCGCGCAACCGTCGCGTCGAGGAGCCGATCGTTGACGCGGCTCACATACGACTGGCGGTTGGGGCCTTCGAGAATCGCGAGCATCGTGTCGCCGTTGCGCACGACACCGCGGACGAGCACATCAGCCAGCGCGACGCCGGCCAGCCCGGAGGGCGGACGCTGGCGCGCGCCTTCGGCGCCGCTGTTCGAACGGCGCGCCGTGACCAGGCTCGAGAACGGATCGCGCCGGCCGCCCGAGTCGTAACTCGAGAGCAGATCGCCAACGCGGCTGCCAACGGCAATCGGCGCAGCCGTCGCCGGGATGACCGGAGCGGCGACCGGTGGTGCCGAGGCCGGCTCGGCATCCTGCGCCGCCGCGGGTACGGCCAGCGCCAGGGTAAGGACAACGAAACGGGCCGTCATGGCCTCCCTCCGATGGGTGTGGGCATGGTCTTCTGGAACACGAAGGTCGTGGCAACGCAGGTGGCCGTGACGGTGCCTCGGCCGTTGGCCCGCGTCTGCGTGCGAATCTGGAGGTCGCTCACCGACATGAGCCGCTCCATGGCCGCGATGCGGTCGAAGAATCGGCCGAGGTCGTGATAACTGCCCTCGACGCCGAGCTCGATCGGCCACTCGGTGTACTGCGCCCGCGCAACGGCGGCCTGCGGCTTGAAGCTCGCGATGTCGAGCAGCGACTCGCTCGCCATCTCGTGCAGATTGCGCAGCACGTCCTGCGGATCTTTCTCTTCGGGAATGGCCGACTCGGTCTCGCGCAGCTGGGCTTCGAGCGCGCGGACTTCGCGCTCGGCGGCCGGCAGGCGCGCGGCCACACCCTGCGCCTTGAGCACTTCGGCCTGCAGGTTCGCGAGTTTGGTCTGTTCGGTGGCCAGCCGCGCCTGCGCGGGCCCCAGGAAGGCCTGCCAGACGGCGCCGGCCATCAGGGCCGACAGCAGCACGAAGACGACCAGCTGCGCGCGCGGGGACAGTTCGTTGAAACTCTTGGCCATCGCGTCAGGCTCCCGGCACGCCGGCGGCCGGGCCGCCTGCAACAGTGGATGGTGCGCCGGCCGCGTCGGTCGGCGACTGCGGCGGCACGATTTCGGCCTTCACCACGAACCGCACGACCGGCGTGTCGTCGATGGCTTCGGTGGCGGTGGAGACAATCTCGACCGGCCGCAGGAAATAGCCGGAGCTCTGGAGCCGTTCCGTGAAGTCGGTCACCGCGGTGAGCGAGGTGGCGCGGCCGTCGACCTGGACCGTGGCCGACGCCTGCTTGATTTCGAGCAGCCAGAGCCCCTCGGGCACGCTGTAGCTGACCGTCTCGAGCAGGCTCACGGGCGCGCGCTTCGACGCACGCAGGCGGTCGATGAGCGCGAGCCGTTCGGTGAGCTCGGTGCGGCGCGCGTTGGTGCGCTCGACGAGCGCCGCCGCGTCCTTGAGCCGGACCATTTCGGTCTGGGCCGCGGCCATCTGCGTCTCGATGTCGGCGCGCTGCAGGCTCTGGTAGTACCAGTAGCCGCCGAGGCCGGCGGCCGTGATGGCGAGGACGCCGATGCCGCCGAGCGCCGAGCGCTGTTCGCGGGGGAACCACTCACGTGGCGCCGCCGCGGCCACGCCGGGGCTGGTGGCGAGCAGATTGACCTTGATCATCGGTCACCTTCCTGCCGCATGGCGAGACCGACCGCCACCGCGTAGGCCGGGCCGGGCGCGTCAGCGCCAATCGTGCGGCTCGACCGCGACACGCGACGGAACGGGTCGAACACGTCGACCGAGGCGTCGAATTCGCTGGCGAGTAGATCCACGAGCCCGACGGCCTGATAGGCGCCGCCCGACAGCACGATCCGGTTGATTTTTTCGATGGGCGCCGTTGCCCGGTAGAAGTCCACGGTCTTGCGAATCTCGAGCACGAGCTGGGCGCTCGCCTCACGCAGCACCGACGCCACCTGGTCCGCGCTCATGTCGGGCGGGAACTGGCCGTGCAGGATGCGCCGGGCCGTCAGGTCGTCGACCCCCGAGGGCCCGAGCTCGCGCAGCACCGACTCGAGGTGAATCTGCCCGCCAATCGAGATGTCGCGCGTGAACACGGGCTCGCCGTGCTCGAGCAGACAGACGATGGTGACGCCGCGGCCGACGTGCACGAGCACGGTCAGCGCGTCGGTCCGCTCCGGGTAGTTCATCTGGTAGGCGTTGGCCAGCGCGAAGGCTTCGATGTCGAGCACGACCGGCTTGCGGCCCGCCTGCGCGATGACCGCGGCGCGGTCATCGATGCGGTCGCGCTTGGCCGCCACGAGCAGCACGTCGAGCGAGTTCTTCGTCGCGTCGCCGTCGCCGCTGACCACCTGATAGTCGAGCTGGACTTCCGACAGGTCGAAGGGAATGTATTGTTCGGCCTCCCAGGGAATGGCCTCGTTGAGCTCCGCCTGGCTCATCGCCGGCAGCGACAGCCGCTTGACGATGACGGCGTGGCCGGAGAGGGCGGCCGAGACGCGCGCCCGCTTCAGCCGGAGGCTGTCGAGCAGGCCGCTGACGGCCTCGCTGACCACCGTGGGCTCGGCGGCGGCGCCGTCCTGCAGGCTGCCTTCCGGAACCGGCGCTTCACCGGCTGCCACGAGCGACCAGCCACCACGACCGCGACGAAGCACAACGGCCTTGACGGCACTGGAGCCGATGTCGAGGCCGACCATTGGAGGACGAAACGCAGAACCGAACATAGCGCGCCAAGACAAGGCAAGGGCAATGCCAAGTCGAAAACCGCAGGTCTCGACCTGACGGCCCCGCATGTCGTGCGCAGAACTGCACGCGCTAACCTGCCGCCAGACCGACACTTGTCGGCCCAACGACACTTCTGTAAACGTTCGCGTGCGACGGCCGCGTCCCCCAAGCCTTGCAGATTCCGCAACATGCGGCCGAAATGAGCGATTGACATTTTTTCAATCGCCCCGTATCATCTCGGTTTGCCGTCTCTTGGATTCGGCTGAAAGGGCGTAATGGCGACCGGCAGGACCACGACCGCGACTCCGGAGCGGAAGTGGCACATCATCGATGCAGACGGGAAGGTCCTCGGACGAGTGGCCACCCAGGCAGCGCGTCTGCTGCAGGGCAAGCACAAGGCGACCTGGTCGCCATTTCTCGATCAGGGTGATCACGTCATCATCGTGAATGCCGCGCGAGTTCGCCTCACCGGCAAGAAGGAAGAGCAGAAGCTCTACCGCTATCACAGCGGATACGAAGGCGGGCTGCGCGAGGAGCGCGCCAAGATCGTGCGCCAGAAGGATCCGTCCCGCATCGTCGAAGAAGCGGTGCGCGGCATGTTGCCGAAGACCAAGCTCGGCAGCGCGATGTACCGCAAACTCAAGGTCTACAAGTCGGGCGACCATCCCCACGTTGCCCAGAAACCTGCTTCGCTCGAGGTCGCGTAACTTGGCTACAACGCAGTATTACGGCACGGGCCGCCGCAAGACGTCTACCGCCCGCGTGTTCCTTCGTCCCGGTTCGGGCACTATCACCGTCAATTCCAAGCCCGTCGAAGCCAGCTTCCCCACCGAGTCCCAGCGCCTGACGATTCGTCAGCCCCTGGTCGTCACCGAGACGACCGAGCGGTTCGACGTCCTGGCGACCACCTCGGGTGGCGGCGTCGTCGGCCAGGCCGGCGCGCTCAAGCTCGGCATTGCGCGCGCGCTCGTCGAGTTCGACGAAGAGCTGCGGTCCAACCTGCGCAAGGCGGGGCTGCTCACGCGCGACCCGCGCGCCAAGGAACGCAAGAAGTACGGTCTGGCCGGGGCGCGCAAGCGCTTCCAGTTCAGCAAGCGCTAACGGTCATAAGGAGCGAGTCAGCTTGAGTGCGATCCCGATGAAAGACCTGTTGGAGGCCGGTGTTCACTTCGGCCACCAGACGAAACGCTGGAACCCGAAGATGAAGCCGTACATCTTCGGCGAGCGCAACGGCATCTACATCATCGATCTCGGCCGCACAGCGAAGCTGTACCGCGAAGCCGCCGAGTTCGCGACCAAGGTGGCCGCCGATGGCGGCACGATGCTGTTCGTCGGGACGAAGCGCCAGGCGCAGGACGCCATTGCCGAGGAAGCCCAGCGCTGCGGCATGTTCTTCGTCAACCAGCGCTGGCTCGGTGGCCTGCTGACCAACTTCTCCACCATCCAGCGCAGCCTCGCGCGTCTGCGCGAGCTCGAAGCGATGACCACCGACGGCCGGTACGACACGCTGTCGAAGAAGGAAATCGCCAGGCTCGACAAGGAGCGCCGGAAGCTCGCGAAGAACCTCGACGGCATCCGCGGCATGAGCCGCCTGCCAGACGTCATCTTCATCGTCGACACGCGTCACGAACAGATTGCCGTCGACGAGGCCAAGCGCCTGAAGATTCCGGTCATCGGCGTAGTCGATACCAACTGCGACCCCGACCAGGTCGACTACGTGATCCCGGGCAACGACGACGCCCTGCGTTCGATCCGGCTGTTCGCGGCGGGCATGGCTGATGCCGTGCTGTCGGGCCGCGGTGTCGCCGACGCGCACGCCACCGACAACGCGTCGGACGAGCCCGTCGCGCCGCCAGCCGCCGAACAGCCGCAGGCGGCCCCCGCAGCCACACCGGCCTAGGGCCGCGTTCAAGGCTCGACAATCCGGGGCCGGGGGTGCGTGGCAACCCCGGCCCTTTTTTTGTGCGTCCGGCAAGCCGCCGGACACGTTCGCCACCAACCGTTTTCGATTCAGGAGTCCGTCCGTGGAAATTACTGCCGCACTGGTGAAGCAACTCCGTGACCTGACCGGCACGGGCATGATGGAGTGCAAGGCCGCCCTGCAGGAGGCCGGTGGCAACATCGACGAGGCCGTGACCATCCTGCGCAAGCGCGGCCTGGCCCAGGCGTCGAAGAAGTCGGGCCGGTCGACCGGCGAAGGGCTCATCGGGTCCTACATCCACGCCGGCGGCAAGATTGGCGTGCTCGTCGAGCTCAACTGCGAGTCGGACTTCGTCGCGCGCACCGAGGACTTCCAGAACCTGCTGAAGGAAATTGCCCTGCAGGTGGCCGCCGCCAGCCCCGCGTACGCGCGGCGCGAGGACGTGCCGGCCGACGTGCTCGAGCGCGAGCGCGCCATCTACCGCGGGCAGATGGAGAACTCTGGCAAACCCGCCCAGGTCATCGAGAAGATCATCGAGGGCAAACTCGGCAGCTTCTACGAACAGAACGTGCTCGTCGATCAGGCCTCGATCCGCGACCCGAAGACCACCGTCGGCCAGCTCATCCAGGCCGCCATCGCCAAGCTCGGCGAGAACATCTCCGTCGCGCGGTTCGTGCGGTTCAAGGT
>CAZVHY010000074.1:0-3607 GCA_964627115.1 uncultured Solibacteraceae bacterium
CCGCCCATGCCCCTCTCCCCGCGCGATCGCCACACGCTTGCCGTTCGCGCCGCCACCATCGGCGAGCGGCACGCGGCGCTCTCCGCGCCGGCGGTCGCAGCCGCTGGCGAAGCCGGGGCCGCGTTGGGACGCTGGGCGCAGATGTTCTCGCCCGACGACACGGACGCGTTTCTCCGGCGACTGTCGTGGGACGGCCTCGACGCCTCGTCTGCGGCGCAGGTCGTGTTGCTGTCGGACGACACCGATGCGGCGGTTGACGCCACCTGGACCTCCTGGATCGATCGGCTTCTCGCTGAAGCGCCGCTCGTGCAGGAAGGTGTCGACGCCTCCACTGCCGATCACCCGTTCCCCGAGATCCAGGCGCTTGGACGTGCCGCCGCGCGGCGCGTCCTCCAGTCTCGACTGCCGGCTGACGTCGATCGACTCGTGTGGCCGGACGTGCTCGAGACGTTCGAGCAGCAACTCGCGAGTGAGCTCGGACGTTACGCCGATACAGCGCTGTTCGAACACTTCCGCGCGTTCATAGCGGCCGCGCCCTCGTTGCCAGGCGCCGACACCGCCGCACGCACGCACTACGACGCCTTCCTCTCGCACATGCTGGCCGGCGGGTGCGTTGCCTTCTTCCTCGATCACGCCGTGCTCGCGCGTCAGCTGGCCATCGTGCTCGATCGGTGGGTTGAGACGACGGCGGAATTCTTCGCGCGCCTCGACGCCGATCGCGACGCCATCGTCCAGGCGTTCTGCGTCGGCGTCGATCCCGGCCGGCTCGCCTTCGTTGCGCCCGCGTTGTCCGATCCGCACCATGGCCGCCGGCGCGTCGTGGCCCTGACGTTCGATTCGGGTGTGCGCATCGTCTACAAACCGCGCAGCGTCCGCATCGACGAGACGTTCGGCGACCTGCTGGCGTGGATGAACCAGGATCTCGACTATCCGCTCCGGCGCCTGCGCGTGCTCGATCGCGAGACGCACGGATGGGTGGAATTCGCCGCACACGACGTGTTCGTGCGCCATGACGACGTCTCGGCGTACTTCCATCGCGCCGGTGCGCTGATGTGTCTCACCGCCGTGCTCGGCGCGCGCGATCTGCACCGCGACAATCTCGTGGCCACGAGCGGCGGTCCCGTCATCGTGGACCTCGAGCTGCTGCTGCAGCCGGACAGTGGGCAGGCCGCGGCGGGCGAACACGCCGCAAGCTCGTCTTCGCGGTTGTCCTGCCTGTCGACTGGCCTGCTGTCGCTCGTCGATCTCACGCCCGAGGGCGAGCCGCACGACGCCGGCGGCCTGCGCGGCGAACGGTCGGGCACGCTGCCGTTTGCGAGGCGCGTGTGGAAACAGTGCGGGACCGACGCCGTTCACCCGGACAACGAGACAACGTTCGCGACACCGGGCACGCACGAGGTGAGACTCGGCGACCGGGTGCAACGCCCCGGTGATCACGCCGGCGCCCTCGTGGCCGGCTTTTCACAGGCCTATCGCACGTTGCTCACGCGCCGCGGTGACCTGCTCGCCGCCGGCAGCCCGCTCATGTCGCTGGCGGCGTGTGTCGTCCGCGTATTGCCGAGACCGACGAATCAATACGCGATGCTCGCGCACCTGCTGGCGACGCCGAAGTATCAGCGCAACGGCGTTGCTGCCAGTTGCGCCGTCGACGTGCTGCACCGCGGCTACGCGCGATCGATGACGCGTCCGCCGCTCTGGGCGGTGGCCGTCGAGGAACGGCGCGCCCTGCTCGCACTCGACATCCCGTATTTCTCGGTTCGTGCCGACGACACGGCGGGGTACGCCGAGGGACGCGTCATCGCCGACGGCTTCTTCACCCGATCCGGTGTCGATGCCGTCGTCGACCGCCTGGGCACACTTTCGTATATCGATCTCGCCGCCCAGGTCGCGCTCCTGCGCCGCGCGCTGTCGGAGTCGGTGGCGTCGAAGTACGAAGAAGGCGGCGGGCGGCGGGCGGCGGGCAACGGGCGGCGGGCTGCAGGCGACGCGGCACAGGCGACAGGCGGCGGGCTTCCGGCGACCGACGAGGGGCGACCGGAAACCGGCGACCGACGACCTGCGGAGTTGCTCGACGCGGCCGAGTGGGTGGCGCGTGCGCTCGTCGCGCGTGCCGAGCGTGTGACAGGCGGCGGGCTCGTGTGGCGCTACCGGCCACCTGTTGGCGGCCCGGGCTGGCGCGATCACCACCTGTACGACGGCGGCCTCGGGCCCGCGCTGTTCTTCGCGGCGCTGGCTCGCGTCACCGGGCGTCAGGAATGGCACGACGTGGCGCGCGACGCGCTGGCGCCGATTCTCGCGCACGCGGCACGACATCCGGCGGACGTGCTGCCCGTCGACGAACCGATCGGTGGCGTAAACGGCATCGGTTCCATCGTGTACGGCCTGACCATTGCCGCCTCGCTCGTCGATGCGCCGGAGTGTCTCGACGTGGCGCGCGATCTGGTGGACGCCATTCCGTCGCGGCTCGCGCCCGATGGGCCAATCGACGTCGTCGATGGCGCGGCCGGCGCCGCTCTCGCACTTCTGGCGCTGCACGCCGCCACCGGCGACCAGCGCGTGCTCGACGCGGCCGTGGCCTGCGGCCGGCATCTCGTTGCGCGAAGTGAACCCGATGGCCGCGGCGGCATCACCTGGCGCGGAGCCGATGGCACGTGTCTGCTCGGATTCGCGCACGGCATGGCCGGTGTGGCGTCTGCGCTCGCGCGACTTGCGCGTGTCACGGACGACGACGACTTCGTGCGTCATGCGCGGGGGGCGTACAACGCACTTCGCCGTCATCGCCTCCAGGGCGGCGTGAGCTGGCCGATTGCGGCGACGGCCGACGGCCAGGCCGCGGGTGGTGTGATGAACGGCTGGTGCCACGGCGCGCCTGGCGTGGCGCTGGCGGCGTTGGCCGCGGTCGAAGCACGGCCGTCGGCGCCGGTGATTCGCGGTGTCGAACGTGTGCTGCACGCGGTCGCCGGCTGGCAGCCGGCACAGGCGGACCACGTCTGCTGCGGCACACTCGGTCGCGTGGACATCCTGGTGACGGCCGGGCAGATGCTGAAACGCCCCGAGGCGCTGGAAGCTGCCGCCACCATGACGCGCCGCGTCATCGAACGCGCCCGCCGCCGTGGCCACTTCCGTTTGAGCGGCGCGGGCACCGACTATCGGGTGTTCGATCCGGGGTTCTTCCAGGGCATGTCGGGCATCGGATACGCGATATTGCGCACGATGGACCCGGGAATCCTTCCTTCGGTGGTGGCTTTCGGCGCGCCGCAGGCCACTCTGCGTTATTGTTCCTCCGGGCCAGAAACCCCGGAGCACCGCGGCCGCCGGCAGTCGACGTTCCAGGCGGGCGCAGTCGGCACGGAGTGCACATCATGATCACCATGAAGAAGACAGCAGCAAGTGTCGTGACAGCCGGGTTCGTCCTCGCCGCGGCCGGCACGGCTTCGGCCCAGCAGTCGACCTCGGTGGCCGAACTGCTGCCGCGTCTGTCGGCCGAGTCTGCGGTCATCACGCAGGGCGCGACGGGCGACCATCGCGATCACTTCGTGCCGGGGCCAGACACGCTGGCCGTGCTCTACGAGCTCAATCGCGTGATCGCGCTGCAGGCCGGCGGCTT
>CAZVHY010000074.1:3707-6078 GCA_964627115.1 uncultured Solibacteraceae bacterium
GATCGCGATCTGATGCAGCAGGTCGTCTCGGTGCGGCTCAATCGCAAGGTGGTGTCGGTTGCGTTGACGTACGGTCTGGGCGATCGCATGGACATCGGCGTGGTGCTGCCGATCGTGCAGATGGCGGCCGACGCGCGCGTGACGAGCCGCGTCATCCGCACGGGCTCGTCGATCAACCCCGCCGAACACGGGTTCGATCCCATCGGTGGTGCGAGCCGGACGCTGCCGCGTTATTGCTCGGAACTCGAAGCCGGCTTCAACCCTGACGCCCTCCAGTGCCACGGCAGCGCCACCGCGCGCGGCATCGGCGACATCGTCCTGCGGTCGAAGTTCCGGATCGGTGGTGCGGGCGCCGGTGTGTCGGTTGGCGCCGACGTGCGCGTGCCCACGGGCAGCGCCGACGATTTCATCGGACTTGGCGCGTTCCAGGTGCGGCCGCACGTGACGTTCTCCGGCGTGGCGGGACGTATCGTGCCGCGTGCGCGCATCGACTACACGTGGTCGGAAGGCAATCTCAGCTCGCAGCTGGGCGGCGCAGACCGCAGCATTCCGGACGAGATTGGTTTCGCGGCCGGATTCGACGCCGGCGTGTCGCGGCACGTGGCGCTCGTCTTCGACGTGGCCGCGCGGCGCATCGACGGGCTCCGCTCGATCGGCACCAGCTCCGTCGTGTTTCCTGGCCGCGGCTTCGACGGCGGCGACTACGTCGGCGAGCGCGCGCTCACGGCCGGCGGCACGCGAACGATTATGCAGCTCATCGGCGCCGGTGGTGTCCGGCTCTCGCTGCCGGGCGATCTGCTCGGGCAGATGAGCGTGCTGGTCCCGATCGGCAACGACGGCCTGCAGCCGGGACCGATGGCCGTCTTCTCGGTGACGAGGAGCTACTGATCGATGGCAACACCGGCCGGCGAGCTGAATCTCGACGATCTCGGCAGCTTCACGACGACGGTTCAGGCCGGCGAGTTCGTGTTCCGCGAGGGTGATGCGGCGTCGGAACTGTTCATCATCCAGGACGGACGCATCGATCTCGTTGCCGGCAGTCGCACGGTGGCGACGCTCGAATCCGGCAGCATCTTCGGCGAACGCGGCCTCTTCGACGCGGGCCCGCACCAGGCGTCCGCGCAGGCGGCCACCGACGTCCGCCTGATCCGTCTCACGCGTCCCGCATTCGATCGCGTCGTGGCCGAGGCCCCGCAGGTGGCGGTGTCGATGCTCCGGCAGCTCTCGGCACGTGCGGGCGACCTGCAGGGCGCGCTGCACGAGGCACTCACTCGCGCGGCAGCGCACGCGGCGGCGCCGGTGGCGGTCACACGCGGAGAGCCCTCGCTCGTCGAAGCGGAGTCGGGGACGCGGTTCCCGCTGGCCGGTGTCGACGAAGCCACCGTCGGGCGGCCCGATCGCGCGTCGGGCTTCGTGCCGGAAGTGGACCTGACGGCCGTCGACGTCAAGCGCACGCTCAGCCGTCGTCATGCGAAACTGGTGCGTCGAGACAATCGGTTTTTCGTGCGCGAGGAGGCCGGCACCCGTAACGGGACGTTCGTCAATGGCACGCGCATCGCAACCGGGACCGAAGCCGAGCTCCACGACGGCGATCAGGTGCAGTTCGGGTTCGTGAAGACGGTGTTCGAGTGGCGGTGATGGCCGCCGGTAACCCGGTAGCCGGCAGCCGGTAGACGTCAGATAGATGAGCAACGTTCCCCCCACCATCGGGCGCTACGAGATCCTCGGCTCTATCGGCCGTGGCGGCATGGGGTCGCTGTACCTCGCGCTCGATCCGAAGCTCGATCGTCAGCTCGCCATCAAACTCCTGCGCGACGACGACGATGACCTGCGCGAGCGCTTCGCGCGCGAGGCGCGCGCCGCCGCCCGTCTTCGTCATCCCAACATCGTCACCATCTTCGACGTCGGTGAGCACGACGGCCAGCCGTTCATTGCCATGGAGTACATCCAGGGGCAGACGCTGGCCGAGATCGTCCGCGGCAACGTGTCGATGACGCTCGTGCGCAAGCTCGAGCTGATGGAGTCGCTCTGCGACGGCCTCGGCTTCGCGCACAAGGGCGGCATCATCCATCGCGACATCAAGCCGGCGAACCTGATGATCGACGCCGACGGGTCGCTGAAGATTCTCGACTTCGGCATCGCCCGCGCGGCCGAGTCGTCGGGCATGACGCAGGCCGGCATGCTGATCGGCACGCTGAACTACATGTCGCCCGAGCAGGTGAGCGGCCAGCCGGTCGACCTGCGGAGCGACCTGTTTGCCGTCGGCGCCGTGTTCTACGAGCTCGTCTCGTACCGCCAGGCGTTTCCCGGCGGCCTGATGGCCGGCATTCTCAACAAGATCATGTCCGGCCAGCCGGATCCGCTGACGTCG
>CAZVHY010000074.1:6178-11956 GCA_964627115.1 uncultured Solibacteraceae bacterium
TCGATCCTCGAGGCGCAGCAGCTCGACGCGGCGCTCGACGCGGCGGCTGGTGGCATTGCCAGCGGCGACTTCCAGGTTGCAACGGAGTTTCTCGCGCGTGCGGCGGACATCGATCCGAAGGCGCCGCGGCTTGCCGACGTTCGCCGGTCGCTCGACGATGCGGTTCAGCGGCAGGAAGAAGCGCGTCAGCGCGAAGCGCTCGAGGCGCGTGTGCGCGAGGTCATTGCCGACGCGGAGCGTCAGTTCGCCGAGGGCCGGCGCGACGATGGTGTGGCGGCGCTTGCCGCGTTCCGGCCGTCGCATCCGCTGGTGGCGCAGGCGCTCGAGCGTCTGCGCGCCGACGCCGCGCGTCTGGCCGAGGAAGATCGCGCGGCCGCCGAACGGCGGGCGAAGCAGGCGGAGGAAGTGGCCGAGCGCACGCGTCGCGAAGAAGAGACGCGTCGTGCGCGTGAGCGTGAGCGGGCCGCGACCGACGCCATCAAGGAAGCCAAGCGCGCGCGCGGGCCTGAAGCCGCGCTCGCGATTCTCCGTCCGGCACTCGAACGCGATCCCGACAACGTCGATCTGCTGCGCGCGGTTGGCGCCAACGAGGCTGAGCTGCAGCGCGCGCAGGCGAAGGCTGCTGAAGAGGCGCGCAGGCAGGCCGAGAAGGTCGAACGGGAGAGAGCGGAGCGCGAGCGCCTCGACAGGGAGAAGGCTGAGCGGGAGAAAGCGGAGCGAGAGCGGGCCGAGCGCGAGCGGATCGAACGGGAAAAGGCGGCGCGGCAGAAGGCCGCCGCTCCGCAGATGATTCCCGGCATTCCGAGCGCTGACGTCGACGATCGGACCGTGATGCTCAAGCGCGACGCGCCGAAGCCCGTGGCGCCCGCCGCTCCGCCAGTGGCGGTGTCTGCCGAGCCCACGCCCGCGATGCCGATGCCGATGCCACTGGCGAAGGCACCGGCGCCCGCCGCCGAACCCGAGACGAGATCCACGGCGGCGTCGGTGGCGAAGACGCCGGGGCCGATCGCGGCAACGCCGGCGGCGCTCCGGACGCCGTCGCCGCCTGCACCTCCGAGCGACGAGTCGATCGTCGGTCAACCCGCCGAGCCTGGCGGCATCAGCAATGCCGTGAAATACGGCGGCGCCGCGGCGGCCGTGCTGCTCGTCGTGATGGGCTTTGTTCTTTTCGGCGGCGGATCGCCGGACGCGCCATCCACTTCTGGTGTCATGGGCACGACCGCGGGCGAGATCGCAGCCGATCCGGCGGCCGCGCCACCGGTCGATGAGGCGCCCCTTGTCGACGCCGGCGCGGATGCGGACACCGTGTCGCAGGGAGAAACCGCTGCGGTCGTGCCGACGCCGACCACGGTGCCGGTTCAGACGCCCGCGCAGCAGGTCCCCCCGCCGCCGCAACAACAGCAGCGTCCGGGCACGTCCGCGCAGGAGCAGCAGCTCGATCGGTTGCTGGCCGATGCGCAGCAGTTGCGCGGCGGCGGCGATCTGCGGACGGCGCTCGAACGGGTCGAAGACGCGTTGAAGATTCGGCAGAACGACGCGCGGTTCACGGGACTGGCCAACAGCATCCGGCAGGAGGCCGAACAGCGCGCGACCGCGGCGCGCGGCCAGGCGCAGAGTGTGGGGCAACCGGCACTGGCGCTCGTCACGTATGGCGAGGGCGAGAAGATGATGGCCGACGCCCGGGCGCAGGCCGCGGCTGGTGATGCGAGTCAGGCCGCGCGGGTGTTCATGGCCGCCGAGACGCGCTACCGCACGGCCGCCACCGAAGGACAGCGCGCCGTTGATGGGCAGAGGCTGCGGCAGGAGCAGGAACAGGCGCAGCAGCGCGAGCTCGAGAACCAGAAGGCGAACGCCGCCAACGTGCGCGTGGCCGAGGAGGCGGCGATTCGCAACGTGGTCGAACAGTATCGGCTCGGTTACAGCAACAACGACGCGGACGCCGTTGCCCGCGTTTTCCCGTCGGTCAACGCGCAGGCGCTGCGCAAGGGCTTCTCCGGCTACACCAGCCAGTCGATGACGTTGAGCAACATTGTCGTGACACTCGCCGCGAACGCCACGACCGCGACGGTGAGGGCGCAGATGGAGCTCACCGTCCAGCCGCGAGCGGGATCGCGCCGGGAGACCCGGGCGGCGATCGCGCTGGACATGAGGAAGAACGGTAACACCTGGATCATCGCCGCGCGCCACGAGTAGGCGCGATTGCCGAGGATTGTTTCTTATGCTGACCGCACACGGCGCGAGCCATCCCGGACGCGTCAGGAAAGCCAACGAAGACCGTTGCGATCTCGACCTCGGCATGGGCCTGTTCGTCGTGGCCGATGGCCTCGGCGGCCACAACGCGGGTGAAGTTGCATCGCAGCTGGCCGTCGAAACGATCATGACGTTCATGCGCCGCACGCAGGAAGGTGACGATGTCACCTGGCCGTACGGCATCGATCGCAACCTCACGCTTCACGCCAACCGGCTGATCACGGCCGTGCGGCTGGCCAACCGGCGCGTGTTCCGTACAGCAGAGAGCCGCGACGAGTTGTCGGGGATGGGCACGACGGTCGTGGCCGGGTTCATCGAAGCCGGGCAGTTCGTGTACGCGAACGTCGGCGACAGCCGCATCTACTCGCTCCTCGACGGCACGCTCACGCAGTTGACCACCGACGATTCGTGGGTGGCCACGCTGCAGAACGCCGGCGCGCTGGAGCCCGGCCAGAAGCACCCCATGCGCCACGTGCTCACCAACGTCGTGGGCGCACGCGAGGAGCTCGACGTGCAGATCGGCGAGCGTACGCTCACCGACGGCGAGGTGCTGCTGTTCTGCACCGACGGCCTGCACGGGGAGATCACCGAAGACCAGGTGACCGCGATCCTCACGCGAGAAACCGGCGTCGTGGCGGCTACCGATGCGCTGATTGCCGCCGTGCTCGAGCAGCCCGCCCGCGACAACGTCACCGCGCTCGTCGTGCGGTATGGGGCGTGATCTGGTGCGACGGTGCCAGGGTGCCAGGGTGCCAGGGTGCGACGGGCGATGTCGGCCATCGTCAGTGCCTACCTGTCGCCCGTCGTCCCTGTTGCACCTGACGCTCTGTAAAACGCATACCGATAGTTGCGCTCGTGCGACTCGCCGACGAGCGTGAGATCGGATTGTTCGACGACGCGCTCGCACATCCGCTTCAGCGCCTCGTCGTCGACGTTGCACCAGAAGCCCCAGTGCACGTACACGTGGTTGCCGTGCCTCGCCTCGACGCGCTCGAAGAAGTCCTGCGCCGACGCGAAGTGCAGTTGAGCCGCGTTGACGCCCCAGAGCAGGAACATGTTCGGGTTGTGCGTCAGCACGAGTGCGTCGGGCTCCAGGCGGTTGACGAACGTGCGGGCGAACGCGACATCGGCGCGCGCAGCCCACGCCTCTTCGCCGATGGACCGCGTGTGCGGCATCTGCAGCACGAACACCCAGAGGACGGCGCCCGTCGCGATTCCCCACGCGAGGCCCCGCCGCGACCGCGGCGCAACGCGCTCGACGATGGTCGAGAGTCCCAACGCGCCGAGCATCACCACCGGCACGTACGAGACGAGCGAATATCGGACATCGGCGCCGTAGTTGTAGCTGCCCGCATAGAAGAACAGAAAGATGCCCCAGAACGGCAGGAACCAGATCGCGAGGCCCAACCTGACGCGCACAGCCGCCGCACCGGCCACGAGCCCGACGATCGCGAGCGGGCCGAGCCAGAATGGGAACCGGTGGTCGGCGAAATAGAACCACGAGTTCACCGGCAGATTCATCCCGAAGTGATCGATCGAGAACGGCGAACCGCCTGCACCCCACGACTCGTTCCGTACGGCGCCGAGGTGCAGCCCGTACATGCCGAGTGCGACGAGGCCGATGATCGTGGCAATCACGACACGTCGCTCCTTCAATACCGACGGCGCGTGCAGCAGGACGATGGCGCCCACGACACCGACGACGAGGATCGACTCCGGCCGCATCTGTACGGCCCACACCGTGGCGGTCACCAGCCACGCCAGTGCGCGTGTGCTCCGCGTGGTGGCAAACTCCACGGCGGCCATCACCGCGACGGCGGCGAAGAACGCGGCCGCCGGTTCGGCTGCGGCCGTGGCCGACCAGCGCAGCTGCTCGGGCAGCGTCGACACGATCAGCGCGCCAGCCAGTCCCGTCGATCCGCGCCCCGTCCATCGCGTCAGTGTCACCGCAATCACGACAACGAGCAGCCCATGCAGCCAGCGGTTCAGGTGATGGGCGAGCGTGTCCGAGACGCCGGCGAGGCGGTAGCCGACGCTCAGGAGGTACGCATACCCGTACGGTTCTTTGTTGTATTCGCCGGCGCTGCACTCGAGTCGTCCGTACTCGACGATGCCGTAGTTGCACATCTGCGTTCGGTGCAGATCCGACAGGTTCTGGCCGACGTGCTGATAGATCTGCTCGTCGTAGTAGATGCGCGTCGTCTGCGGCGCGATGAGGTAGGTGGCCGCGAGCCCCGCCGCGGCAAGCGTCGAGACGCCGAGCCACCAGGTGAGCGGCATCCGGATCGTGCGCACGAGCGCGGGCAGCGCCAGTGCCGTTGTCGTCGCGAAGGCCAGGAACAGCAGTTCGAGCCACCAGAACTGCCAGGTCATCAACCACGCGCGGATCTCGTCGGGAGCCAGCAGGTCCATGTGGTGTCAGTGTGAGTCGTGGCGCGGGAGCGTGACGAGAAACGGGCCCATGACGAGCGCGTTCGCGCCGCCACGCAGGAACACGTCCACCGCCTGATCGGGCGTATCGACCAGCGGTTCGCCGTGAATGTTGAAGCTCGTGTTGAGCAGCGCGCCAACGCCCGTGCGCGCGCGCACGGCCATCAGCAGCCTGGCCCACGGCGAGTCCTCGTCGTCGGCCACGAGCTGCGGACGGCAGGAACCGTCGACGTTGACGACGCCGGCGAGCCGGTCGCGCACCTCCGGCCTCGTCATGTAGGCCATCGTCATCACGCGGCTGCTGTTGGGACCGGGACGCCAGTCGTCGAACAGGCGAGGCGCCTCGGACGCCAGGATGCTCGGACAGAACGGCTGGTACCAGATGCGCCGTTTGAGGATCAGGTTGAGCCGGTCCTTCACGCCCGGAGAGTCCGGTCGCGCGATGATGCTGCGCTGCCCGAGCGCGCGTGGTCCGTACTCCATCCCACCCTGAAACCAGCAGATGATGCCGCCCGCGGCCAGGCGATCGGCGACGTCGTCAATCAAATCGACGGGCTGGTACGCGTCGAGCCCCTGCGCCGCGAGTGCCGCGCGGACCGTGTCGAGTGCATACGCGGCGCCGATGCGGCGTGGATCCACCTCGACGACATGCCCGTTGCCGCGTTCCGCCCACGCGGCAATGGCCGCGCCGAGCGCCAGGCCGCCGTCACCCATGTGCGGAAAGACATAGACATCGTCGACTTCCGGCAGCAGGCGGATCGATCGGTTCGTCTTCACGTTCGACGCGACGCCGCCGGCCAGCGCGACACGCGGACAGCCGGTGAGACGGACGGCGTCCTTGACGAGCGCCACCGACACCGCCTCGACCGTGCGCTGGGCCAGGCGCGCGAACCGCTCGTTGGGTGTGCACCAGTGCACGCGCCTGAGCGTGTGCGCCATCTGGCCGATCGACTGCGTGCTGACAATGCGTCCGTCACGCACCGCGAACAGGCCGAGCAGCGGATTGTCCCGGTCGTCGACCGCCGCCGCGTAATCGGCCAGCGCCATCACCTTGCCTTCGTCTTCGAGCTCGCGCATGTTGAGCAGCTCGGTGACGTG
>CAZVHY010000074.1:12056-14323 GCA_964627115.1 uncultured Solibacteraceae bacterium
GGCGCGCGACAGCACGTTCGGCGGCCAGGGCGTTACACGCCGCTTGATCCAGCGCGTGGCGAACGTGAACGGCCCTGGTGGCACCTGGCGCCGGCGCACGCGGTAGTAGCGCTCGCGCGACCAGGGCATCAGCCGCTCGGCGGCTTTCGCGGGGTCGGTCGTCGACGCTGCGACCATCGTCACGTCCGCCGGCGAGAGGCCGGCCTGCGTCAGGCACGCGGCCACGGCCCGTGCGGGGAAGCCGATTTCGAGTTTGCGCCGGGTCAGCCGCTCTTCATTGACCGCCGCGACCAGTCGTCCATCGACCAGGCACGCGGCGCCTGCGTCGTGTCCATCCCAGATGCCGAGAATCACCATGCGATCACGGCAGCAGCAGGTCGCGCGCGACCGAGTAGACGTAGCGCGGCGCTGCGCGCCACACGCGGATGTGGGACACGCCGTGGCAGCGGCGATGTTCGTGACTGGGAACTTCGGCCACGCGGCCGCCCGCCTTGAGCGTCTTGATGATCATCTCCTGTTCGATCGTGGTCGTGTTCTCGCAGAGACGCAGCCGCTGGAGCAGCTCGGTGCGCACGGCGCGGAAGCCGTTCTGGCTGTCGGAGAGCCGTACGCCGAAACGCCGGTTGATGCAGGCGGTGATGAACGAGCTGCCGGCCAGCCGGAAGAACTCGTCGAAACCGCCGTGCAGTTCCGACGATCCGCCGATGAGTCTCGACGCGCCCACATGATCCGCGCGGCCGTCGAGAATCGGCTCCACGAGCCGCGGAATGTCTTCGGGTATGTGCGAGCCGTCGGCATCGAGGAAGACGGTGATCGCGGTGTCGACGCGGGCGATCGCGCAGCGGATGGCCGCGCCCTTGCCCATGGTGCCGTTCTGCACGACCACGTCGGCGCCGGCCGTCCGTGCCGCGTCCGCGGTGGCGTCGTGCGATCGGCCATCGACAACGAGCACGCGCGCGCAGAACGGCCGCGTGCGCCCGACGATGCCGGCGATCGACGGGGCTTCGTTTTTCGCCGCGATGACCGCGGTGACGCCACTCGCCGGCGCGACGGTCAGAATGGTCACGGTGTGCGTACCGGGCCGGCGACCGGTGTGCTCGATGGCCGCGGCCGCGGCCGGCCGCTGCGCCACGGCGCGAGCGCGTTGCCCATGATGGTCTGGTACGCCTCGCACGCCGTCCAGCAGTGCGGACAGTCGCCTTCCCAGATCTCTCCCTGAACGGTGCTCGCGGTGTCGCCGCGCCAGATCGGCTCGAGGTTCATGTCGTGTTCACGCAGCCGGCCGACGGGCCGGTCGTAGCTGATGCACGGATAGACCGTGCCCCACGGGTCGATGAAGCAACTGGATCGTAGTGCGTGACACGGCAGCGGCGTGACACCCGTGTCGACGAACGTGCGCAGCAGGCGCAGGTATCGCGCTTCGAGCAGATCGGCTGGCCGCCACGGCACGCCGCGCAGCGCCCTGTACTCGTCGATCGCGCCGGCAATCTGTTCACGAGACGCGCCGTACGCCGAGGCGTCGTCGGTGCCGTAGTAGTGCGACGACGCCTGCGCGACGTTGAGGTGGAACTCGGCCGGCGCGAGATCGGGGATGTCGCGCCGTACGGCGTCGAACACGTCCCGCACGCGCCCCGCGTTGAACCGCGACACGGTCATGCCCAGCACCGCCTTGACCCTCGCCGCACGAAGCCGGCGGAACGTTTCGACCTGGCGCTGGTAGCCGCCCTTGATGCCGCGGATCTCGTCGTTCAGCGCCTCGTCGCCGTCGAGGCTCACCGTGACGATGATGGGCGTGCGGTGGCGCCGGCTCAGGCGTTCGGTGACGCCAACGATGCGATCGGTGAGGAAGCCGTTGGTGGGGAAGTGGAGCAGCACGAGCCGCGTCCACGTGGCGAGAATCGCGTCGAGGATTTCTTCGATGTCCTTGCGCAGGAAGATCTCGCCGCCGGTGACGTCGAGCCATTCCGTGCAGTTGTTGGCAGCGATGAACCGGAGCAGTTCATCGGTGGTGAGCTCGTCTTCCGGCCGGCGCTTCCAGATGTTGCAGGTCTGGCAGCGGTACTGGCACCAGTACGTCAGGCAGAGATTGATTTTGAGTGGATACGGCAACCGGCCGTTGTGGGCCTGAAATACGCGGCCGCCTGCCCGAACGACGTTCAGTGGCCTGAAACCCATCTCGTGACTGCCCGACGCTGATGATACACGCGAAACGCGGAGGCCCTGGGCGACACCAGAGGTAGTGTGCCGGCTGCGCGGCGGCGGGCTAC
>CAZVHY010000075.1:0-14178 GCA_964627115.1 uncultured Solibacteraceae bacterium
AGCCTCAAGGGCGTCGTCATGGCGCGCCTGATCGACGCACCGCGGTAGAGCGTTCTGTTGAACCGTGTAGGGCATGTAGGACATGAAGAGTGGCGACGCGCGCGGCCGGCCGGAGGCCGGCCAGCGGCAGAGCCGCTGGCGGATGGGCGAGAACGGCGCGTGAGGAAGAGAGCCTCCTGGCTCGTGTCCCGGCTCTCTCCCTCACGCGCCGTCCTCGCCCATCATCCGCGCTCGTCGTGTCCGTCACCTCGTCTGCCCTCCACGACCCACGGTTCAAAGCGAGATGGTGCGACTTCTCCGCCTATCTATTCATCATGAAGGTCGCGGTCGCGTCGAAGAACGCACGCAGCACCGCGTCGGACTCGGCGGGCAGTTGGGTTTCGTCGAGCGCGCGGGTCATGAGCTGCACCCAGCGGTCGCGCGCCTGGTGATCGATGGCGAACGGCGCGTGACGCATGCGCAGGCGCGGATGCCCGCGCTGCTCGATGTAGCGCGTCGGTCCACCAAAGCGTCCCACCAGAAAATCACGCAGCCGCACCTCGGCGCCCTCCATATCGTCGGCCGGGTACATCGGTCCGAGAATGTCATCACCCGGCACCTGCGCATAGAACGCGCGCACGAGCCGGGCGAAGCCGTCTTCGCCGATCTGAGCGAACACATTGAATTCAAGGCTGGGAGGCGGCGGGCTGGAAGGACGCTGGGAGCCAGAGCTCATCGCCTTCCGGCCTCCTCCCCACCTTCGAGCGCCCTCAGCGCGCCGACAACGTCCGCAATCGGCGGCGTCACTTCCATCCCGTAATGTTTCGCCCACCGCACCATCCCCTGCGTGTCGACGATGACAATGGCGCGTTCGGACAGGCCGCCTTCGCCCATGACGCCGTAGGCGCGTGAGACCTCGCCCTGCGGGAAGAAGTCGCTGAGCATCTGCACCGAGGCACCGAGGGCATCGGCCCAGGCGCGTTTCGACGGCCCACTGTCGGTGCTGATGACGAGCACCTGCGCGTCGAGGCTGGCGAGCGTCTCTCGCTCGGCTTCGTAGGACGACACCTGCGCGGAGCAGATGGGCGTGAAGGCCAGCGGGTGGAACGCCAGCACGACATGTGTCTTCCCGCGGAAGTCAGACAGACGAACCGTCTGGCGGGTCTGATTCGGCAGAGAAAAATCCGGGGCTTCGGAGCCGGCAGCAATCACGTGCGCACCTCGTCTCGACCGGCGGGAAACGGCCGGTCACCGGGCTATTCTGCCTCAGAGCGCCTTCACGCCTGCGTGATAAGGTTGTCGCGTCCATGAGACCCAGCGGCTTGTCCGGCCTGTTCGTCATCGCAGCCGTGCTGCTGTTCGTCCTGCCGTCGGCCGTCAGGTATTACACCGACTGGCTGTGGTTCCAGGAGGTCGGATACACGGGCGTCTTCCTCAGGACGCTGAACGCGCAGGGGATCGTGTTCCTCGCGACGTTCGCGGTGGCGTACCTGTTCCTGTATTTCAACCTGCGGATCGCGCGCGTGCGCACGGCGTCGCGCCCGCGCGTCGTGCTGGGCACCGGCGGAGACGGAAGGCCCATCGCCGTCGATGGCCGCCAGGTGGCCGGGATGGTCGTGCCGATCGCCGTCGCGATTTCCGGGCTCGTCGCCATTGCCGGCGCCGCGAGCTGGCTGACCTGGCTCAACTACTTCCACGCCACGCCGTTCGGCCAGCAGGATCCGTTGTTCGGTCGGGACGTCGCGTACTACGTCTTCCAGTTGCCGGTGTATCAGATCGTCCGTCAGCAGGCGCTGCTGCTGACGTTCATCACGCTCGTCGGCTGCGGCGTGCTCTACGTCTTCTCCGGCAGCTTCGTCATCGAGGCGCGGCCGGGATCGGCGGCCTGGCCGCGGTTCACGCTGATTCCGACGGCCAGGCGTCACCTGTCGCTCCTGACGGCGCTGCTGCTCGCGCTGCTGGCGTGGGGCACGTGGCTCGAGATTCCCGGCACGCTGCTCTCGCCGACCAGCGCGCGCGTCGCCTTCGGCGCGTCATACGCCGACGTCTACGCACGTATTCCCTTCCTCTGGGTGTCGATCGCCGTGCTGGTGACCGGCGCGGGGCTCGCGATCTGGCACGGGTTCGGGCGGCGCGGCTGGCCGCTGCCGCTGGCGCTTGGCGCCTGGATGGCCGTGTCGCTCGCCGGCGGCATCTACAGCGGCGCCATCCAGCGCCTGGTCGTGACGCCGAACGAACAGGAAAAGGAACGCGAGTTCATCGAGTACAACATCGCGTCGACGCGACAGGCGTACGCGCTCGAGCGCGTCGAGGAGCAGAATCTCTCGGGCGACGCGGAGCTGACCGCGAAGGACATCATCGACAACGCGGCCACCATCGAGAACGTGCGGCTCTGGGACCACGAACAACTGCTCCAGACGTTCGGCCAGATTCAGGTCATCCGCACGTACTACGACTTCCGGAGCATCGACAACGACCGGTACACGATCGACGGCAAGTACCGGCAGGTGATGCTCTCGGCGCGCGAGCTGAACACGGCCAACATGTCGAACCGGTCGTGGGTGAACGAGCGGCTCACGTTCACGCACGGGTATGGCGTGACGCTCGGTCCGGTCAACCAGGTAACGACTGAGGGGCTACCCGTACTCTTCATCCGCGACCTGCCGCCCGTCTCCACCGTCAACCTGCCGGTCGATCAGCCCAGCATCTACTTCGGCGAACTGGCGAGTGACTACGTCCTGCTGAAGACGCGCCTGCCCGAGTTCCACTACCCGCGCGGCGACGACAACGAAACGACGTTCTACGACGGCAACGGCGGCGTGTCGGTGGGCTCGCTGCTGCGGCGGCTCTTTTTCGCCATCCGGTTTGCGAGCACCGACATCCTCGTCAGCCAGCAACTGACGGCCGACAGCCGGATCATGTACCACCGCAACATCGTGGAGCGTGTCCGGCTGCTGGCGCCGTTCCTGACGCTCGATGCCGATCCGTATCCCGTGGTGCACGATGGCCGCATCATGTGGATGCAGGACGCGTACACGACGTCGCGCAACTTCCCGTACGCGACGCCCAACGCGCTGACCGGCCCGCTCAACGGCGTCAACTACATCCGCAACTCGGTCAAGATCGTCACCGACGCGTACCACGGCAGCATCACCTTCTACATCGCCGAACCCGGCGACCCGCTCATCCAGACGATGTCGCGGGTGTTTCCCGGCATGCTCAAGCCAATCGACGAGATGCCCGCCGGCCTGCGTGCGCACGTGCGGTACCCGGAGGACATCTTCCTGATCCAGGCCGAGAAGTACGCGACGTACCACATGACCAACCCGTCGGTCTTCTACAACAACGAAGACGAGTGGCGGCGGCCGGTGCTCGAGGCGGGACAGAATCAGCGATCGGTCCTGATGGAGCCGTACTACACGATCATGCGGCTGCCGGGCCAGCAGCAGTCGGAGTTCATCCAGATGCTGCCGTTCACGCCGCGCGCCCGCGACAACCTGGCCGCCTGGATGGTGGCGCGCAGCGACGGCGAACATTACGGCAAGCTGCTCGTGTTCCAGTTCCCGAAGCAGAAGATCATCTACGGCCCTGCGCAGATCGTGGCGCGCATCAACCAGGACCCGGTGATCTCGCCGCAGATCACGCTGTGGAGTCAGCAGGGCTCGCAGGTGATTCAGGGCACACTGCTCGTGATTCCGATCCAGGAGTCGCTGCTGTACGTGCGGCCGCTGTATCTGCGCTCGCAGAACGGACGCATTCCCGAGCTCAAGCAGGTCATCGTGGCCTATCAGAACCGCATCGTGATGGCCGAGACGCTGGTGCAGGCGCTCGCGCGCATCTTCGGTCAGCAGGTGGCCACGACCCTCGCGCCCGATCGGATGGCGAGCTCGGCCACGTCGGTCGTCGAGACCGTCGAAGGAGACGATGCGGCTTCGGACCTTGACGCGACAATGACAACGGTCCCGGACATCGACGCGCCGCTCCAGAGTCTTGCGGCCGAGGCGCAGAAGCATCTCGAAGCCGCGACGGCCGCGCAACGCGCCGGCGACTGGGCGCGGTACGGCGAGGAGCTGAAGCGGCTCGAAGCCGTGCTCCTCCGCATGCAGCAGACCTCACCATGAGTGGAGCGGGCGCAGGCACGGACGGCGCGGTCAAGGAACGCGTCCGGACCGGGAAGAAGGAACCGCAGCAGTTCAAGGTGCTGCTCCTCAACGACGACTACACGACGATGGAGTTCGTCGTACACGTGCTCGAAGAGGTGTTCCAGAAATCGCCGGCCGAGGCGTATCAGATCATGATGCACGTGCACGTCCAGGGCCGCGGCCTGGCCGGTGTCTACCCGTGGGAAGTGGCGGAAACCAAGGCGGAAACCGTGATTTCGATGGCGCGTGAGGCCGGGTTCCCGTTGAAAGCAATCACCGAGGAGGCGTGATCCGCCTCCCCGCCTTCCCGCCTCCTTCCAGCCTGCCGCCTCCCCGCCTTCTATAATCAGATCGTGTTCTCTGCGTCGCTCGAAATCGTCCTGACCATTGCGTATCGCGAGGCCGTCTCGCGGCGCCACGCGTATCTCACCCTCGAACACCTGCTGTTTGCGCTCGCCCACGATCCGGAGGGCGAACGCATCCTGCAGGGCTGCGGCGTCGATCTGATCCGTCTTCGGCGCGATCTGCACGAATACCTCGACGAGATGGTCGAGCAGCTCAAGCGCGGCCAGGAACGTGAACCCGAGCAGACGGCGGCGTTCAGGCGCGTGCTCCAGACGGCCGTCCTGCACGTGCAGAGCGCGCAGCGTCCCGAGGTGCAGGCCGGCGACATCCTCGCGGCGATGATGCAGCAACCGAAGTCGCAGGCCGCGCGGCTGCTCGAGGGCCAGGGCATCACGCGGCTCGACATCCTCGAGTTCATCTCGCACGGCGTCTCGAAAGCCGGGGTGGTCTCGGACGCGTCCGGTGCCGGTGACGAGGCGGGGCCGGCAAGAGCCGGTGGCGGCGAGGAAGGCGCGGCGAGCGCGCGCGATCCACTCGCCGCCTATTGCCTGAACCTCACCGACATGGCGCGGCGTGGCACGCTCGATCCGCTCATCGGCCGCACCAACGAACTGCAGCGCACCATCGAAGTGTTGTGCCGGCGCCGCAAGAACAACCCGGTGTTCGTCGGCGACGCGGGCGTCGGCAAGACGGCCATGGCCGAGGGACTGGCCACGCGTCTGCTCGCAGACGACGTCCCGGACGTGCTGAAGGAGGCCGAGGTCTTCTCACTCGACACCGGCGCGCTGCTCGCGGGCACACGGTTCCGCGGCGACTTCGAGGAGCGCTTCAAGGCCGTCATCAAGGCGCTGTCTGCGCGACCGCGGCCGATTCTGTTCATCGACGAGATTCACGCGACGGTTGGCGCCGGCGCGACCACGGGCGGCACGATGGACCTGGCGACGATGATCAAGCCGATTCTCACCGCCGGTGAGCTGCGCGTCATCGGGTCGACCACGCTCGAGGAGTTCAAGCAGATCGAGAAGGACCGCGCGCTCGCGCGGCGACTGCAGCGGATCGCGATCGAGGAACCGTCGATCGACGAGACGGTCGGCATCCTCAGGGGCCTGCGCGCGCGATACGAGGACTACCACAAGCTCAGCTACACGGACGCCGCGCTCGAATCCGCCGCGAAGCTGGCTGCGCGGCACCTGCGCGACTTCAAGCTGCCCGACAGCGCGATTGACGTGATCGACGAAGCCGGCGCCGTCATGCGACTGAAACAGGCCGCGGCCGCCGCCCCCGCGGTTCCTTCGGCAGACGAAGACGCGAGCCGCGAGACGAAGGCTCCGGAGGCGCCGCGGCCAGTGGTCGAGGTGGCCGACATCGAGTCGGTCGTGGCGCGCATGGCCCGCATCCCGGCCCGTCAGGCATCTTCGTCCGACCGCGAACGGCTGCGGACGCTCGAGGAATCGCTCAACCGCGTGGTGTTCGGTCAGGAAGAGGCCGTGCATCTGGTGGCGCAGTCGATCAAGCGCTCGCGCGCCGGGCTCTCATTGCCCGATCGGCCGGCGGGGTGTTTCCTGTTCACCGGGCCGACAGGCGTCGGCAAGACGGAGCTGGCGAAGCAACTCGCGCTCCTGCTCGGCAACGAGTTCATCCGCTTCGACATGAGTGAGTACATGGAGAAGCACGCGGTGGCACGACTCATCGGCGCGCCGCCCGGGTACGTCGGTTTCGAGCAGGGCGGACAGCTCGTCGACTCGGTGCGCAATCATCCCTACAGCGTCGTGCTGCTCGACGAGATCGAGAAGGCGCACCCCGACATCTTCAACATCCTGCTGCAGGTGATGGACCACGCGACGCTCACCGACAACAGCGGGCGCAAGGCCGACTTCCGCAACACGGTGCTGATCCTGACGTCGAATGCCGGGTCGCGCGAGATGAGCGCGCGGTCGATCGGATTCGCGGACGAAGGCGTGGGCGAAGGCTCGGATTCGCTGAAGCGCGCGGCCACCGGCAAGTCGAAGGCCGCCATCGAGCGCATGTTCTCCCCCGAATTCCGCAACCGCCTCGACGCCATCGTCACCTTCGGGTCGCTGAACCCGGCCGTGATGGAGACCATCGTCGAGAAGTTCGTGCTGCAGCTCGAGGCGCAGCTGGCCGAGCGGCGCGTGGCGATCACGCTGGCGCCGGAAGCACGCGCCTGGCTCGCAAAGAAGGGCTACGATCCGGTCTACGGCGCGCGGCCGCTCGCCCGCGTCGTGCAACGCGAAGTGCGCGATCGACTGACCGACGAGATCCTGTTCGGCCAGCTCGAGAACGGCGGCACCGTGACGATTGGCGAAAAGGACGATGCGCTGACGTTCGGCTTCGAGCCGCGGACCGAATCAACGGAAACCGTGTAGACATGGAGGGCATGAAGACGCCGGGTTCGTGACGCAATGAGCGCGCGGGTCCGCGGAGCGGACCCGCAGCGACCAAGGTCGCTCAGAACGAGCCAGGTCGAGTCGTGAAAACGAGAAGGCTATTTCCGGCTCCGCCTTCTCGTTTTCGCGACTCGACCTGGCTCGTGCGCGCTCATTGCGTCGTCAGCACGCCACATGTCCTACGTGCCTACACGGTTTACTTTCGTCTCAATCACAACGCCCCATGTCTGAATCCGAAATCAAAGTGAACGACCGCCGCTGGTGGGCGCGCGCGAAGAGCGCGCCTGTCGAAGGCGAAGAACCCAGGCTCAAGCCGACCTACATCGAGGAGCTCGAGGCGAGAATCGCCGAGAAGGACCTCGAGATTCAGCAGCTGCTCGCGAAGTATCGTGGCGCGTCTGACGAATTCGACCAGGCGCGCGCGCGACTGCGCAAGGAGGTGCAGAAGGACGTCGAGCGCAGCCGGCGCTCCGTGCTGACGTCGTTCCTCGAAGTCCTCGACAATCTGGATCGCGCGCTCGAGGCCGGTCGCGACCGGCAGGACGATCCGTTCGTCCAGGGCATCGCACTGGTGCACCAGCAGTTCCTGTCGACGATCGAAGGCCTCGGCGTGACGCGCCTCGATCCCACGGGCCAGCCGTTCAATCCTGCCCTTCACGAAGCCGTCACCACGTTGCCGGCAGCCGACGGCGTTGCCGACGGCCAGGTCGTGGGCGTCGTCAAGCCGGGCTACCTGACCGGCGACGAGGTGCTGCGCCCAGCGATGGTGGCAGTGGCGCGGCGCGGGTAGAGAACAGCCGCGCGGCTGCGGGCGGCACGGCTGCTCGGCGGCGATTCAAGAAAAGGAGCGCAGGAGCGCTCCAAGAGTGCGCCGCGAAATGCGCGCTACGGCTCCCGGAGCGCCGACGACGGATCGAGACGCGCGCCTCTCAATGCCGGAACGACAGCCGCCGTGACAGCGACGCTCGCGAGGAGCACGACAGCCGCTGCCAGGGTCGACACGCTGGCAGGCTCGACGCCGTAGAGCACGCCGGCCAGCGAACGGCCGGCCACGAGCGCCGCAGGCACGCCGATCGCAATACCGGCAGCCACCAGCCAAAGAGTCCGGCCCGCGAAGAGCGACACGATGTCGCGGCGCTGTGCACCGATCGCTGTGCGGATGCCGATCTCGCGCGTGCGTCTGGCAACCGCATACGCAACCGTGCCGTAGAGTCCGGCCGCAGACACCAGAAGCGCCAGAGCTCCGAACAGCACGCCGATCACGTTCAGCACACGTTCGTTGGCCAGACGCGCGTCGACGTAATCGGTCAGCGTCGCCACGCCATGGACTGGCACGGCGAGATCGATCTCACGCGCGGCGCGAACGAGCGAAGCCGCCACAGTCCCTGTCTCGCCGTTCACACGCGCATGCAGTGTCGCCTCTCCCGCCATCACGCTTCGCTGAGCAAGTGGCAGGTAGAACGTGATCTGCGGCTCCTCGAGCACAGTGCCGTACTTTGCCGTCGGCACGAGTCCGACGATGGTCACAGGTCCCCGTGGAAGGCCGAACTGACGTCCGATCGGCGATTGCCCGGGCCAGTAGTACTCGGCGAACCGTTCGTTGACGATAGCCACGGGATCCGACTGCGCCGAGTCCTCGTCAGTGAACGCTCGCCCGGCGACGATCGGCAATCCAACGGTCCGGAAGTAGTCCGGCGAGACGACGTTGACCGTGTTCCTGGGCGTTGGACCGCTCCGAACATCAGCGTCCGGGACGTCGACGGCAAAGGCGAACATCGAATCGGTCATTGCTGTGATGACCGCCAGACTGGCGGAGATAACGCCTGGCGTCCGCTCGGCGCCGGACAGCCATTCGGCATAGAACTCCGTTCGTCGGTCATCGGAATGGCCCGCGCTGGTGGGACTGGCCGTGACGACCACGACTTGTTCGGGATCGAGGCCGAGGTCGATCGCGCGGACGTTGTGCAGCGTCCGGCCGAGCAGACCCGCACCGAAGAGCAAAACGAGACAGCCGGCGATCTGCACAACGACGAGCGGTCCGCCCAGCCGGCTCGTGCCGCTGGTCGTGCGTCCGGACTCGCGCAACGTGTGAAGCGGACGCGTGCGTGTGACCGACAGCGCTGGCATCAGGCCGGCACCCATCGCCGTGACCATCGTCGCGAGCGTAGCGACGGCCAAACCACGAGGCGACGGCGTCGCGGCAATCTGGAACGTCGATTCCGGCCCGGCCAACATACGCGCCAGCACGCCGCCAAGTGCCATGGACAGCCAGGTGGCCACGAGAGCGCCTGCCACCGCCAGACCGGCTGTCTCGATCAGCAATTGCACAATGAGCCGGCGGCGCAACGCACCAAGGGCCAATCGCATGGCCATTTCGTGACGACGCGCGGAAACCCGAGCGAGCCGCAGTCCGGCGAGGCTGGCACACGCGATCAGGAGGACGCACGCACTCAGTAGCTGCGCCACGACCACGGCATCGACGAGATTCGAACGTGTGACGGCGAAGCCCTGACGGCCCTCGGTCACGGCGAACGGACTAGCGACCATGCCGGGACCTGGCGCTTCCAGGTCTTCATACCGCGCACGAATCACGCCGTCGGCCTGCTCGCGGGATACACCAGGCGCCAGTCGACCGATGACGCTCAGCCACCGCATGCCATACGAATCGCGCGCGTCCCAGCCGACGGCCTGCGACATGGCCAGCGGCACCTGAACGTCGGACCGCTCGTGAAGCGCGGCGCCCTGAAAACCGCGCGCGGTGACGCCGACGATCTCGAATGGCTCGTTGTTCAGGCGCACGACCGTACCGACGATGTCCGGGGCACCGGCAAACATGCGTTGCCACAGGCCGTAGCTGATGGTGCAGACGGGATGTGCGCCTTCCGCGCCATCGTCCTCGACGGTGAGTACCCGTCCCAGCGCCGGCCTGACGTCGAGTGTGTCGAAGTAGCGCCCGCTGACGAGCTCGAGCGACAGGTATTCGGCCTGCCCGCCGACGGTCAGATTGGCTCGCGTCCGGAACCAGGCCGCGGCGCTCGCGAGCACGTCCTGCGTGCCTTTGGCAATCTCCTGGAATGCCGGGTAGCTGTACTTGCGCGGTTCGATCCGCACAAGTTCCTCTGGTCGGGATACCGGCAGCGTCTCGAAGAGCGCGGCATCGACGAACCGAAACACGGCCATGTTGGCACCGAGCCCGAGCGCCAGCACGAGAATTGCAATCAGCGTGAATCCCGGCGACCGCCGATAGCCTCGAATGGCCAATCGCACGTCGCGCGCGACGTCCTCGATCCACCCGAACGCCCACGCGCGCCGCGAGTCCTCGTGCGCAACCGCCACGTTGCCGATCCGGCGCCGGGCCTCGAGCGCCGCCGCGTCTGGTGCCACGCCCTCGCGCGCGCGATCACGTTCGAGCATCGCGCGGTGGAAATCGAGCTCGTCGGAGAGATCGCTGTCGAAGTGCGTGTCTCGTCGGATCGAACGGAGCTTGCTCCAGAGACGTGTGAACATGGTGCACCTGTCGACTCTTTTCATGGCGTGCGGCCCCACCCCCACGCCTCTGGCCGCGCTATCCCGCCGCCCTCGGCACTCGCGCTACGCGCTCGGCTTCGGGCTGGTCAGCGTCACGCCACGCCAGCAGCCGCGATCATCGGCGTCGGCTGTCGCCTTCCTACGCTTCCCTCAGAATCGCGTTGATCACGCCCGAGAGCCGCTCGAACTCAGCGGCTTCCTGCGCCAGGCGCTTCCGGCCCGCGGGCGTAATGCGATAGATGCGCGCGCGGCGGCCCAGCTCGGACTCACCCCACTCGGCCTTGACCCAGCCATTGACGAGCAGACGCTGAAGCGCGGGATAAAGCGCGCTCTCTCCGACACGAAGCGCGTCGTCCGACGCGCGCTCGAGGTGCCGCGCAATGGCGTAACCGTGCGCGGGCTCGCGCGCGACCACTTTCAGGATCAGCACGTCGAGCGTGCCAGGCAGCATTTCCGAACTGATCGACGTTCGCTTTCGCATACAGCGGCCTTATACCTCATTAAACGAGGCATCACATTATGACTGCTTTGCGGACAAGTCAAGCGGCAGAAGGCGGGAAGGCCCTTTCAGTCCAGACGAAGGGCGTCCAGCGGATCGAGATGTGCGGCGCGTCGGGCGGGCAGCCATGCGGCGAGCACCGCAACCGAGACGACGAACAACGCCACGAGCGCGGAGAGCCCGAGGAGGCCGGACGGCGGAGGCTCGCCGTCGATGCTCGCGACGACGCGCACGGCCACGATGCTGAGCACGAGACCGATGGTGAGCCCGATCACACTCGCGCGCAGGCCGCGCATCACGAATCCCCATACGATGCGCGTGCGTGAGGCCCCCAGCGCCGCTCGAATACCGATCTCGCGTACGCGTTGCCGGACGGCCAGTGCCACCGTCGCATACAGCCCGATCGCCGCCAGCAGCAGACCCAGCAACCCGATCCCACCCGCCGCCATGATTCCTCGCGTCGTCGACGCGAGCGCCGCCGCTTCGACGGCTGCCAGCGTCCGAACCGATACGATCGGCGCCTCCGGCGCCTCGGCCAGGGCCGTGGCGCGAATCGTCGGGACCATGCGCTCGGCCGGTTCCGCCGTTCGCAGGAGAAAGTGCCCGGTCGTCCCCACGTGCGGAATGAAGACGCGCTCGTCGCCGACGTCTGCACGGCCACCATCGCCGACCACGCCGACCACGGTCAACACGCCGGGCCATCCTCGAAGAGACGACCGGCCGGCGACGAGACGACGACCAACGGGATCGGCGGTGCCCCACAACCGATGCGCCAGTGGCGCTGTGACGATGATGGCCCCTGGCGACACCACGTCGTTGTCGACGAAGTCGCGTCCGCGCGAAACGGGCGTGCCCATCAGCGCGAAATAGCCCGGCGGTGCGGCAGCGACGTTCGCCGACGGCCCAGCCTCGTCGTGTCCCTCCGCATCAGCCGCGCGGTCGCTCTGGTGCACCGAGAATTCGAGCCAGCCATATCCGGCCTCCTGCGGCACGACAGCTTCGACACCAGGCAGACTCATCAGTCGCACGCCGACACGTTGCAGGCTCTCTTCGCGTCGCTCATCGAGTGCGCCGTACCTCGGGTTCGTATTGAAGTGCACCTCGAGAATCCGATCGGCCGCCACCAGGCTCGTCTGTTCCTGCAGATCGCCTCGGAGGTGCAGGAGCGCGGATGCCATGGAGATGAGGACTGGCTGAGTCAGCGCGATCTGCGCGATGACGAGGCCGACCTGCAGACGCGATCGCGTCACCGTGACGTCCGACTCCCGCATCACGGATGACAGCGGCACGCGCGTCGCGTTCAGCGAGGGAGAGAGGCCGAACACGACGGCGACGCCGATCGCGACGGCCAGCGTGAACACGGCCGCGCGCCAGTCGGGCACGATCGGGATCGCCATCACCACGCTGGCGTCGACGATCGAGAGCACGATCCAGACGACCAGCAGACCGAGCGCGCCGCCCAGAATGGCCACGAGTGCCGTCTCGGTCAGCAACTGCCGCACCACGCGCCGCCTGCGTGCGCCGAGCGACAACCGCACGGCGATCTCGCGTCGCCGGCCGATCGAGAGGCCTGTCAGCAGCGTGCCCACATTGGTGCACGTAATGAGCAGCACGAGCACGGGTATGGACACCGTCACGATTCGGCCCGCGATGCCGGGCGCCTCGCCTGATGGCGGAAAGTAGTTGCCGGCCAGCAACGCGACCACGTCTGCTGAACGGCCAGGCCGTCCTTCTATCGCGCCGGCGGGCTGAAACCTCGCGTCCAGGGTTTCCACCGCCGAGGTCGCCTGCTCGAGGCCGACGCCGGACTGCAGACGCGCCACGATCCCGAACACCGCGTCGTCGTTGCTGCCCGCCGATGGCTGGATGACAGGTCGCGCGTTGAGCGGCAGCCAGACGCGCATCGCCGATCCGCCTGTGCGTGCGCCGGCAAACGCTGGCGGCGCGACACCGACGATGCTGATGGCAGTGCCGTTGACGTCGAGCCTTCGACCGACGATGTCTGACGCCCGATCGAACAACCGATCCCAGGCAATATGGCTGATGACGCCAGCCAGCACGGGTTCGCCGTCGTCGGATGCCGCTGGAAGCCCCGCGCCGACGACGGGGTGTACGCCGAGTACCGCGAAGTAGTCGGCGGTGACGAACGAGGCCGCGCCGCTCTGCAGACTCGGCGCGCCGCCACCGCCGCCGAGCACGACGTCCACCGACGTCCAGGCCGCCACGTTCGCGAAAGTGTCGGCTTGCTGCGCGTAGACCTGGTACTCCTGGTAGGAAAACTCGCGCCCGATCGTCCTGCCCGCCTCGCCGCTCCGATCGATGCCGCGTACTCGCACAACGGACGGATCGCGCGGCACGCCTGCCGGCACGCCTGAGACGAGCGACGAGACGAATACGAAGACAGCCGCCGAGAACCCGATCCCGAGCGCCAGCACGACGACCATCGTCATCGCGACAAGCGGGTGCCGCGCGAATTGACGACCCGCGGATCGGACGTCGGCCACGGTATCGCGCGTCAGTGCATCGGCGAGACGAACGCGTCGCGTGTCTCGACACTCGTCGGTCACGGAGGCCACCGGTCCGAACTTCACGGTCGCCTGCTTCCGTGCGGCCTGCGGATCGACTCCTGTGGAGACGAGTTCAGCGGTCTCGCGCGCCAGGTGGAACGCGAGCTCGTCGTCGAGATCGTGGTCGACACGTCGCCGCTGCAGCAACGCGCGGAACCAGAGGGACAGGTGACGCCGCATGTAATGCCCCTCAGGCGTGCTTCATGACACGTCCGATGGCCTCCGTCATCCGCTCCCAGGCCTGCGTCTCGGCGGCGAGCTGGCGGCGTCCAGACGCGGTCAGCTGGTAGTACTTGGCGCGGCGTCCCAACTCGGACGTCCGCCACTCGGCCTCGATCCAGCCGCGGTGCTCGAGCCGATGCAGAGCCGGATAGAGCGATCCCTGCCCCACCTGGAGCACGTCCTGTGAGATCTGCTGGATGCGGTCGGAGATGGCCCAGCCGTGCAGCGACTGCGCACGAAGCGTTCGCAGGATCAGCAGGTCGAGCGTGCCGGGAACGAGATCGGGAGCGGGTGCGCGCGCCATGATGTCGATAGACGACACTATATGCGCATGCTGTCGGATGTCAACAACAGGCAGACGAAAGAAGGCTGGAGGCCTGGAGGCGTTCAGACCCGCCGCGCGAGCGCGAGCAGCGACAGGCCAAACGATGGAGGTCGCTTCTCTTCGAGCTTGAGCAGCGGCATCATCAGCTTGAACATGGCCAGCT
>CAZVHY010000076.1:0-14087 GCA_964627115.1 uncultured Solibacteraceae bacterium
GGGACGATGGTGACGACGAGCAGCAGCGTACCGAGCGCCGACACGAGCCGGCGCGGACTCTGAACGCGATGCATGAAACCTCCCAGGGGACGGAGCGACTCTAATCGCACACCGCGCCGTTGGGAAGGAGATTCGGGGGCAGCGCGTCAGATCTCACCGATGACTTCTGCCAGGCAGCGCGGTCCAACTCTTCAGAAGCGCGTCACGAAGACGCCGCTGAGGAGACAACATGCCAGGCACTGTTCAGTTTCATCGTGTACTCCGGACGACGCCGGAGCGGGTTTATCGCGCATTTCTCGACGCCGAGGCCAAGGTCAAGTGGCTGCCGCCGAACGGCTTCACCGGCAAGGTCCACCATCTCGACGCCCGCGTGGGCGGCTCGTACAAGATGTCGTTCACGAACTTCACGACGGGGAACAGTCATTCGTTCGGTGGTGAGTACCTCGAGCTCGTGCCGCACGAACGCCTGCGCTGGACCGATCGGTTCGACGATCCGAGCCTGCCGGGCGAGATGACGGTGACCGTCACGTTGAAGAAGGTTTCGGTCGGCACCGAGATCACCATCGTCCAGGAAGGAATACCCGACCTGATCCCGGCGGAGGCGTGCGTGCTCGGCTGGCAGGAGTCGCTCGTGCTGCTGGCGAAGCTCGTCGAGGCGGAGATTCCGGAGTAACCGGACGCGGGGCAGGTGGGCGGGGACTTTCGTGCTAACGTGCACCTCGCGCGACAGGGCGCCATTGTCCGCCAAGGACCGAGTCCACCTGTGTTCGCACAATTCACCGTACGACCTTCTTTCGGCCTGATGGCGGACGCCAGGCGTGTTTCGGAAGGAGGTCCGTGTGACTCGTCGAACCCTGCCCGCTCGTCCCCATCTCGATCAGCTCAAGCATCAGGCCAAGGATCTGCTGCGCGCCCGACCGGATCTCGGCCGGCTGCGTGACGCGCAGCGTGCGCTTGCGGCCGAATACGGATTCGATTCGTGGGACGCGCTGCGCCACCACGTCGAGGCGACCACCGGCGTCGCTCGTTCGATGATCAAACCGCCTGAGCTCGAGTCCGACGAAGGCGGCATCGTCTGGAACGCCCTCACCGCTTCGGAACGGGGAGACGTCGCCACGCTGCGGCAGTTGCTGGAACGCGATCCGCAACTCAGCCGCGCCGAGTACTGGTACACGCCGGCCGTTCACTTCGCGGTGCGGGAGGGGCACATGGACGCGGTGCATCTCCTGCTCGACGCCGGCGCCGATCCGGAATCGAACGGGATGCACGACGGGAGCCTGATCGTCATGGCGCGCGATCGGGGACATGCGGAGGTCGCCCGGCTCCTCGAGGAGACGCGGGATCGTCGCGGCCGCATCCTGACGGGATCCGACAGCCATCCCATTCACGACGCGATTCCGCGCGGCGACGTGGACGAGGTCCGGCGGCTGCTCGACGCGGAACCGGCTCTCGTGAACATCGGCAACAGTGCCGGCGCGTCGCCGCTGCATCGAGCCGTCGGCCGCGGCGCGTACGACATCGTTGAGCTATTGCTCGATCGCGGCGCGCATGTGGACGCGGTCGTGGGATCCGCACGCGGCCTCGGCAGCATCGGCGGCGGGTTCTGGACCGAGCTGCAGGCGATCGACATCGCCATCTGGCACGGGACGCAGCGGCCCGTCGACCAGCGCATCATCGACGTGCTCTTCGAGCACGGGGCACCGCGCGATCTCACCGTGGCTGCGGCCCTGGGAGACATCGACCGCGTCAGGCGAATGCTCGACGCCGCCCCCGAACGCATTCGTGAGACGCGGCCGAGCGGTCGTCGCCCTCTCGGCGCCGCCATCGCGGGCGGTCACGACGAGGTCGCGCGTCTGCTCCTTGCACGTGGCGCCGATCCGAACTGGGCCGAACCGACGGCGCCGAAGGGGGCGGCGCTGTACGCCGCGGCCCGGGCCGGCAAACGTGACCTCGTCGAACTGCTCCTCGCCCACGGCGCGGATCCGAACAGCGGAGTGGACTCCTCGGGTAACGCCGTCACCGCGGCGGCCACGACAGAGATTCGCGAACTGCTGGCGGCGCATGGCGGCGCGATCGATCCGTACGACACGAGCTGGATCGACGACGATACCGAGCTCAGTCGCGTGGCGAACGATCCTCGCGAGAGCCTGCGGATCGCGGCTGGCTTCGCGATGGTCGTCGGCGATGGGCGACGGGATCGCCTGGATCGGCTGCTCGCGGCCGGGCTGCGCGTACCGCCCGTGCTGACCGGCTGCCAGACCTACCTGCTCGCGCACACGGACATGCTCGGCACGTTGCTCGAGCACGGCATGAGTCCCAACCTGATGAACTGGCAGCATCAGACGCTGCTGCACTTCGTCTGCGTCGGACGCGACTACCGTGGACGCGACAGGACGAGCGGCGCCATCGAACGCGCGGCGATCCTGCTCGACGCCGGTGCCGACATTGCCGCGCGAGACGACGAGTATCGATCGACGCCGTTGGCGTGGGCCGCACGCGGAAACTCGCTGGCGGTCGCGGCTTTTCTCCTCGAGCGCGGCGCGCCCACGAATCTTCCAGACGACGAACCCTGGGCGACGCCGCTTGCGTGGGCGGAGCGGCGCGGGCACGCGGAGATGGCGGCGTTGCTCAGACGCCACGGTTCGGAGCGATAGCGCGTTCCGGGATTCGAGATCGCCCGTGGCTACGACTGACGCTGGCGCGCGGGCAGACCCACCACACGGCCTGTCGCGGCCGACTCGTACGCGGCTTCGACGATGCGGATGGTCTCGAGATAGTCGCGGCCTTCGGATTCGAACGGTTGGCCAGACCGCACACCGTCGGCGAAGTGGCGTTGCAGGAAATACACGCAGTCGCCGGCGAAGTTCGTCGGCTCGCGGTCGTAGTCGAGATCCATCCCGGGTTCGCCGAGCCGTTTCACGCGGATGTTCGATTCGGTGTCCATCGTCAGATGCCCGGCCGTCGCGTCGATGCGCAGCTGCCCGAAGGTGTAACGCGGCGACTCGGCCTCGACCTCGTTGTAGCGGTTCGCGTCCCAGACCGCCGTTGCGCCGCTCTCGAACTCGAGCACCAGCAGTGCCGCGTCTTCGCCTCGGATCACCGGATTGAGACGCCTCGTCTTCGCGAACACACTCGTGACCTCGCCGAGCAGGTAACGGAACGTGTCGATGAAGTGGACGCCCGTTTCGTACATCAGCAGTCGCTCGTAGTCCCGGAAGAACGGCTGTCGAGCCAGGTACGCGTCGTTGCCCCAGCCGTCACCGAGCCGCGTGGTGAACTGCAGGTGCGTGAATGCGCCGATCGTGCCGGCCCGCTGCACGTCCTTGATCGCGCGATACCAGGGCTGCCAGCGCCAGTTCTCGTGCACCATGAACCGCACGCCGGCCTGTTCGGCCGTACGCACGATGCACTCACTCGTCTCGAGCGTCGGTGCGAGCGGCTTCTGACAGATGACGTGCACGCCCCGTTCGGCCGCGTGGGCGCACATCTCCTCGTGCGTGACGGGTGGCGTGATGATGTCGACGAAGTCGGGCCGCTCGATGTCGATCATCTCGCGCCAGTCGGCGTAGAAGCGGGCGACGCCGTGGCGCGCCATGATTTCGCGGGCCCGGGCCTCGACCAGGTCCGACAGGGCCACGATGTGCACGCCAGGAATCCGCGTCCACGCTTCATAGTGGAACGGCGCGAAATACCCGGCGCCAATGGCCACGCCGCGCAGCGGGCGTACGGACGGTGCAGGAGGCGTTATCGTCACAGCCGCCCATTATTGCCGGAAGGTCCGCGTATCACTTCGACACGATTCCGGCCATTCGCCTTGGCGAGATACAGGGCCGCGTCTGCGTCTGCCAACAGCGGGGCGATCGACGCGGGCGGTTCGCCCGACGCCACGACCATGCCGATACTGACCGTCACCGACATGCTGCGGCCGTCGTCGAATACGAACGGTGTGGAGGCGACCGCTGCGCGGATGCGGCCAGCCATCATCGGCAGGTCCGGATCCGCGCGACCGGTGATGAGCACGGCGAATTCGTCGCCGCCGAGGCGGGCGAACAGATCCTCGGCCCGCAGGCAGTCGCGCACACGCCGGGCGAACGTGACCAGCACCGCGTCGCCGCACGCGTGCCCGTGTCCGTCGTTGATCACCTTGAAGTGATCGACGTCGATCATCAGCATCGCGACCGACCGCGGCTGCTCCGCGAGGATGATGCTGGCGTGGTCCCGGAACGCACCGCGGTTGACCAGGCCGGTCAACGGATCGTGTGCGGCGAGCCGGTGCATGCGTGTGAGCTGTTCGTCGCGGCCTTCCATCACGCTGGCGATCAATATCGGTGCGAGTGCGATGAACGACACGCCGAGCCGCGCCGAAATCGTCGCCCCCTGGTCGTACGCCTCCGCGGGATTCGGCAGGTAGCCGAACGCCACCGACATCAGTGCCCACGCGCTGAAGCACAACGTGAGCACGGCGGTCGGAAACATCGCATACGCCAGGCCGCACCAGAGCAGCGCGGGCACCGGAAAGGCGAGTGACCCCGGCCCGCCAATGACGAGGCCGGCCGCACAGGACGCGAGCAGCGCGACCATCGGCGCGGTGTCGGTGGGCGCCATGCCTGGTCGTGCGCGCGGTCGCGCGACGCGAAGCGATCGACGCGCTGGCGCCGCGAGGATCACCGGCAGGATCGCGACGTAGTTGACGAACTCAGTCGCGAGCCAGAAGGCCCACGCGCTCAACACCCCGCTCGGGGAGGACAACGGCGCCGTGAGTCCGCCGACGATGCCCGCCGCGGCTCCGGCGGCAGCCGATGCGAACAGGAGATGGACGACGGCCGTGGGACCCTGGAGCCTGGCCGATTCGATCGGCAGCCGCGCATAGATCGCAGAGACCACGCCGACGCTCACGAGATTGGCGCCGTTGAGCACGGCGGCCTTGAACACCGGCGATCCCGTCAGCAGGTCGGCCGCCACGTACGCGGCCGCTGCGCCGATCCAGCCGATCGCGCTCGACGCCGCGGGCCAGCGGATGAGCAGGCCAACCATGACCGCATTGGCCGGCCACACGCTCGCAAGCAGACCCGCGGGCCGCGTGTAGATGCCGACGATGCACGCGACGAACACCGCGAGCGTGAGCCATGCGGCTGCTGCGAGGTGAGTGCCTCGTGTCGTCGGGCTGTGGTTCGAGGTCGTGGGCTGGTGGCCGACTGTCCGCATCTCGTCCCCGCGTTCGGCGCCGCAGGGACCGCACGATGCCGTGCGCCGGGAGCCGCCGGATGGGCGTCTCCCAGGTCGACGCGTCAGGCAACGTGTGTCATCGCCTGACGCAGCATTTCATGATTCGCACGACGGGCGAAATGCCGCGCGCGACTGGGGACGCCGGCATCCGTTTAGCAGGATCGATGCCGTCGGATCGAGAGCGGCAATCTCGACGAGTGGGACAGACAGGCCGCAGAGTGTGTCGTCGATTGCCCTCCGCGGCCCGACAGCTCCGTCAGCGCGCCCGCGGGTGATCGATCTCCGATCGCCGACGGCGCATGGTCGGGAAGTCGAGACCGGCCGTCCGGCTCCACAGCAGCCCCGTCACGACGGCCACGGGCCACACGACCGATGCCGGGCCTCGCACGTCGCCGAACCCGAGCACCTGCGCCCAGTTCATCATCGGCCCCACCATCAGCCCGAGGATGACGCCTGAGAGCGTGGCGGCCGGCATGAAGGACCGCTGCGGCAGGAACTGGAGCACGGATGCGGCGAGCCCCGTCATCGCCGCCACAATCGTGGCGGCCATCAGGAGTGAGCCGAACGAGTAGCCCGGCCGAAGCCCGACGGCCACCGATCCAATGAGCGCAATGACGAACGCGGCGGCGATGGGCATGAAGCGCATGGCGACCTCCGTCCGGGGAACGCCGTATGCGTAGCAGGATCGGTGCCGGCCGTGCACATGTCCCGTCTGTTGTGTCGACGTGGCGCCATGGACGGCGTGGGTAGACGACGGGGTACGTTCGAACCGCGACGACGCGACGTGTCCAGCCGGTGCGCCGGCCGCGGTTCATCGGAACGCGTAGGTCAGACTGACGTTCCAGAGCACATCCTTGCCGCCTGCCACGTCGGTGTCGATCGGCACGTTGATCATCGTATTGAGCGAGACAGGCGAACCGCGAAGACCAAGGGAGGCGCTCGCATTCGCGTACGTGCCGTTCTGACCGTTCGTCCGGAGAAAGTAGACCTGCGGCGCTATCTGCAGGACGAGCCGGTTCGACACGCGGATGTTCGAGATCGCCCCGCGCGCGGCGGCCAGGTGCGTGTGCGGCGGCGCGCCGAAGTCGAGGCCGTGCGAGTACAGGTAGTAGCCGCCAACCGTGGTGCGATCGGTCAACGCCCACGTGGGTGTGATGTCTCCTGCCACGTAGCGGCGCACCTGAATCACGTCACGCTCCACCTGATCGTTCATCGTCACCGTCGTCGTCCGGAACGAGAACGAGGGATGGGCGCCGAGTGTCAGGCGGAACGTGTCGCCCTGCACCGCGCGATATCGCCCCCAGAGCAGAAACGACCAGGGCTTGCCGTTGACGTCGAACCTGAACTGCGGCTCGAACCCCACGTTGCCCTTGCGCACGGCGAGATCGACGATGGCCGCAGGACGTCCGAGTGTCAGGGCCGGCACGTTCGAGATGCCTTTGGTGGTGATGTTGACCGAGCCGGATACCTGGACCGGCGCTGTGTCGACGTCCTGCTGAGCTTCAAGCGTCTGACCTGCAAGAGCGATCACGAGCGCCGCGGCAAGCAGCCTCGCGACGTTCTGACCCCTGATCCACTGCCGGCCTGCCGTGAGATGACACATCCTTCAAGGGTAGGGGCGTTCGAACCGCGTGTGTAGACGGCAGAATCAGAATGACGTCCTGAGTAGAATTCACGAATGCCCGGCGATGATCTCAATGTGCTGTCCGCGCTGCTGGCGGTGGCTGATGAACGAAGCTTCACGAAAGCGGCGCGCCGGCTGGGCGTGTCGCCGTCGGCGGTGAGCCACGCGATTCGCGGGCTCGAGGAACGGACCGGGGTGCGCCTGTTGTCGCGCACGACGCGCAGCGTGTCACCCACGGAAGCGGGCGAGCGCCTGATCGCGCGGCTGCAGCCGGCGATTGGTGACGTGCGCGATGCCCTCGACGAGCTGACGTATCTGCGCGAGCGTCCGGCCGGGCGCATCCGCCTGATCGCGTCGCCCTTCGGCGCCGCGCTGGTGCTGGCGCCGAAGGTGGCGGCGTTCGCCGAGGCCTGCCCGGACGTGGCGCTCGATGTCACGATCACCGGCGACCAGATCGATATCGTGTCCAACGGTTTCGACGCCGGCATTCAGCTCGGCGAGTATGTCGCGCGCGACATGGTGGCCGTGCGTGTCTCCCCCGATCAGCGCGCGGCCATCGTCGGATCGCCCGCGTACTTCGCGCGACATCCCATGCCGGTCTCACCGCGCGATTTGACGACGCACCGGTGCATCAACTGCGGCCGCGGATCGATGGGGTCATACCGGTGGGAGTTCGAGAAGGACGGACGCGCGCTGTCGGTGGCCGTTACCGGACCGCTGACCGCCGACTCGTCCGATCTTCTCCTTCGTGCGGCGCTCGACGGCGCGGGGCTCGTCTACGGCTTCGAGGACCACCTGCGGCCGTACCTCGAGAGCGGCGCGCTCGTGCGCGTGCTCGAGGACTGGTGCCCGCCGTTTGCCGGGTACTTCCTCTACTATCCCAGCCGCCGACAGCAGCCACCCGCGCTCGCGGCGCTGGCCAACCTGCTGCGGGTGGTGCCGGCGTGATCAGAATGTCATTCCCATGCCGATGTCGACGCGCCGGGGATTGGACGCGAGCGTTGGCTGCATGAAGAACGGCGACGTCATTACCCCGCTGTAGCCGCCGAGGTTCTGCCGGTTGGTCAGGTTCTGGATGTTGACGAACACGTTCATGCGATACCGCGGCTGACCACCGCCGCTGCCTGGCGCACCGCCAATCGGCAGCGCGTACTGGATTCGTGCGCTGGCCGTGGCATGACCCGCACCTCGAAGCGATCGCAGGCCCACGCCGGCAGGACGATCCGTCACGAAGCCATCGCCGTTGTCGTCGAACCCGGTGGTCATCGTGTAGACGGGGCCCGAGTTGGCGAGCAGCGTCAACGCGGCCGTCACGTTGCGCACCTGCGTGCTCGTCACGAGCACCTGCACGCGGTACGGTTGATCGCCGAACGCCGGGCCCCAGTCGTCGTCGATGTTGCCTGTCTGCGGCACGGCCCAGTTGCCATCGGTGTTGCTGCGTCCGCGTACGAACGTGTAGCCGGCGTTGACGTTCAACCGTCGCCAGTTGAACCAGGCCCGATTGGCTGCCGGACCGGGCGGGGCCAGATTGAGCGTGGCGTTGAGCGCCACCTCGTGACGACGGCCCTCGGCGTCGGTGACCGCTTCGATGACGTTGGCGAACCGCGGATCCGGACGCACGCCGTCGACGAGCAGATTGCTGTTCCAGCCGCGCGGCTGCTGCTGGAAGTGGATGTAGTTGTAGAGCACGTTGATGCGCAGCCGCGGCGCAATCACCTGGTCGACACCCGCGCTGTACCGGAAGTTGCGCTGCAGGTTGAAGTTGCCGACGACGTACTTGTTCGTGGGAATCTCGAGTGCGTCGACGGCGCCCGGATCCGGCCACGACGGAGTGGTGAGGTAGATCTCGCGCTGGCGTTCGCCGTCGAGCCGCAGCGTCTGCTCGATCATCGGCAGCGGCAGGAAACCGTGGAACAGCCCGGCACTGCCGCGCAGCGTCGTGGCGCCGTTCTGACGCGGCGACCACGTGAGCCCGAAGCGTGGTGCAAAGCCGCTGCGATCGTTCACGCGCGTCTGCATGGTGTAGCGGAGACCTGGGCTGACGGTCAGGCCTGGACGCAGGCGGATGTCGTTCTGCACGTACACGGCACCCTGGACGTTGCCGTATCGGTTCACGGGATTGCCGAGCGACCGCGTATAGAGCAGCGGCGTTCCGGCCTCGAACGCGTCGAGGTTGGCGAAGGTATAGGTGCCCAGATAGTTGAAGCGGCTCGTCGCCGAGAACCGGTTGCCGTCGAGCTGAACGCCCACGCGCCACGCGTGGCGGCCGCGCACGTAGTCGAGGTCGGACGCGAACAGTGCCTGATCGAGATCGACGAACTGCTCGTTCTGCGCGCCGCCGCTCGTGAATGCGTCGAGCACCACGATGGTTGGCGCTTCGGTGACCGAGTGCATGTCCATGTGCGTACCGGTCCACGAGGCGCGCGTATTGACGAACGCGTGGCTGCCGATGGGGCCGGCGTGTTGTCCGCGGATGCCCACGTTGCGTTGTTCCTGCGAAAAGCCACGATCGGGCAGGTTGTAGGCGCCGATGCCGAGGTTCTGTCTCAGGCCGTGATTCACCGATACGCCGAGACGCAGCGTGTGACTTCGCGTGAGACCGTGATCGACCAGGCCGCTCGCGTTCAGGGAACGCGACGTCTGACGCACGTTCAGCGTTTCGGCGCGATGTCCCCCGGGAACCGCCGCGTTCAGGATCGGCGTGGTGAAGTCGCGCGTCGTGTTGAGCGACGCGTTGAAACTGGTGCGGCCCTGCACGATCGTGCCGCCGATGTTGCCGCCGACGTTCTGCGTCTGCTCGGGGCCTCGACGGTCGGTGAAGCGGCTTCGGCCGGTCATCGATCCGTCGCGGAACATCACGTTCATGCTGCCGCGGAGCGGGCCCACACCCGGCTGGGTGATCACGTCCACGAATGTGTTGCCCGGGTTGGCAGCCTCGGCCGCGAACTGGTCGCGCACGACGCGCACGGATCGAATCTGTTCCTTTGGCGGCAGCTGCTGACCTTCGAAGTTGTCGACGCGAATCACGGCATCGGGCCCGGCCAGCGCCTGCACCTGCCGCAGCATCTCGACCGGATCGTCGGCGAGCGCGCCAAGCTGGTCGTCCGAGAGCGTCAGGCCGAACTCAGATGTCCGCCGATCCGCGCCAGCCTCGCGCGCGTCGACGCCCACGACCACGGCATCTTCGATGGCGCGGAGCGGGAGCGTCACGACGAGGCGGCTGTCGCCTGCCGAGCGGGCGCGCACGTCGCTGACGCGGCCGACATCAAAGCCCGGAAACGTGGCCTCGATCCGATATCGGCCTGGCACGACGCCTTCGACGAGCGCCACGCCGTTGTCATCGGTCGTCGCGCGGATGCCGACGTCCTGTGTCGTCCGCTCGACGCCGGTCAGGACGACGGCCGCGCCGGGAATGGCGCCACCGCTCGGATCGACGACGGTCACCTGCAGACGTGCCGGTCGCGTTCCTTGTGCGCCAGCCGACAGCGGCAGGCACACCACGACCAGCAGGGCGATCGCCCTCGAGAAGAACGCCTTCATTGCTCTCTCCGTGAATGGTTGGCGGCAGAACGCCGCCTCACCTGTCAATACGCGGACGCGTCGTCGCGGTGAACGCGACGTGCCGCGTCATGAGGAGGAGGACACACGGGACGTCGAAAGGTTTCAGATAATGTGGGGATGCCTGTGCAGGTCGACATCTACTCCGACATCGTGTGCCCGTGGTGTTACATCGGTCATCGCCGCTTCCTGCGTGCGCTGGAAGCGGCCGGTCTGAACGATGACGTCGAGGTCCGGCTTCGTCCGTATCAGCTCGATCCGGGCGCACCCGCGACGGCCGAACCGCTGTCGGCCTATCTCGCACGGCGGTTTGGCAGGCCGGTCGACGGCATGTTCGACGCGGTCAACCAGGCCGCGGCGGGCGAGGACCTGTCGTTCGCGTGGGATCGTGCGCTGTCAGCCAACACCCGATTGGCGCATCGGCTCGTGGCGTTCGCCGGCCGGGAAGCCGGCGCCGGCGCGCAGCGTGCCTTGCTGGAACGCCTCTTCGCGCTGCACTTCAGCGAGGGGGGCAACATCGCGGACATCGATCAGCTGGCGGACGCGGCGGTGGCCGTCGGTCTCGATCGCGATCGCGTGCGACAGCACCTCGCATCGGACGAGGGCGTTCCCGAACTCGACGCCGCGTTCGACGAAGCCCGGAGCCTGGGCATCAGGGCGGTGCCGACCTTCGTGTTCAATGGCCGGCATGCCCTGCAGGGCGCGCAGCCGTTCGAGGTGTTCATCGGCGTCCTGCAGGAGCTGACCGAGACCGATCGGACGCCGCACGCCTCGTCGTAAGAATCGAACTGACGCGCGTCCTCCCGCGGTGGCGCAGTGTCCTGCGACCTGTGGCACGCGTCACGCTGCTGCCACGGCCTTGTCACGCCCGCGTATCTCCAGAGACCGAAGGCCCGAATTGGACGCGGCACGCCGGTTGCACTTCGTACACCCGCTGACGTGCTCGCTTCCTTCTTTCTCTTCGGCTTCTCATTCTTCGCGGAGACCCTCATGTGCGACATCAAACGAATCGGACGGCGCGAGGCGCTGTCGGTGATTGGCGCAGCCGGCGCGGCCATGGCCTGGGGCTGTGCGGAGTCACCCACCTCACCAGGCACGACACCAACCACGACGACGCCGGGATCGTGCGGGGTGACGCCAACGGAAACGGTTGGGCCCTATCCGTCGCTGTCGGATCTCTTCCGCAGTGACATCCGCGAGGGCAAGGCCGGCACGCTGCTGACGCTCGCGATCACCGTCGTCAACGCCAACGCCGCGTGCGCCGCGGTGAGTGGCGCGCAGGTGGAGATCTGGCAGTGTGATGCCGTCGGCAATTACTCGTCCTACGGCAGCCAGGCGGGGCAGACGTACCTGCGCGGCATCCAGACAACCGATGCCGCCGGACAGGTGACCTTCACGACGGTCTATCCCGGCTGGTATCAGGGGCGAGCGACACACATTCACGCCGAGGTCACGATCGGGGGCGTGTCGCGTAAGGTGACGCAGATCGCGTTCCCCGAGTCGATCAGCAACGCCGTTCACGCGACCACCGCGTACGGCAGCCGCGGGTCGAACCCGACGACGAACCTGCGCGACAACATCTTCGCCGACAGTCTGGCCGACGAGCTCGTGACGCCGGTCGGTGATCCCGTGTCGGGCTACAGTGCGGCGTTCCAGATCGGGATTGCGCTGTGAGATGGCTGCGCGGCGGCACGGCTGCACGGCCGCAGGGCTGCACGACGGAGGAGACGCCGCGGCGTCGCCATTCCGGAGTTTGACAGCCGGCTGCCGGGCGTCCACACTCGCCGCGTGTCCACAGTGTGGCGTCTGTCAGTGGTACTCATCGCGGCGATGACGCAGGCGGCGGAGCCGGCCATCGGTACGGGCGGCGCGCTCGATGGCGCACGGCCGCGCGTGATCGTCTCGACCGACATCGGCGGCACGGATCCCGACGACTTCCAGTCGCTGGTCCACCTGCTGCTCTATGCCGACGTCCTGGACATCGAGGGACTGATCTCGTCACCGTACGGGCCTGGCAGGAAGAGTCACATCCTCGAGGTCATCGACGCGTACGAAAGGGATCATCCGCGCCTCGCACGTCACTCCTCGCGCTATCCGACCGCCGACGTCCTCCGGCGCCTGGCCATGCAGGGAGAAACCGAGGTCGCGCCGTTCGCCGGCATACGGCGGACGACCGAGGGATCGAACTGGATCGTGGAGCGCGCGCGTGCAGACGACGATCGACCGCTGCACGTGCTGGTGTGGGGCGGCTTTGAGGACCTCGCGCAGGCGCTCCACGACGCGCCGGACATCCTGCCGAAGCTGCGCGTGTACTGGATCGGTGGACCCAACAAGAAATGGAGTCCTGACGCGTATCAGTACATCGCGTCGCGTCATCCCGCGCTCTGGATTATCGAGGCCAACGCGACCTATCGCGGCTGGTTCGTTGGCGGTGATCAGGCCGACGACCGGGGCAACGAGACGTTCGTCGCGCGTCATGTGGCCGGACACGGTGCACTCGGCGACTACTTTGGGACGCAGCTCCAGGGCGTCGTCAAGATGGGGGACACGCCCTCGGTGGCGCGGCTCCTGCGCGGGACGCCCGACGACCCGTCAGCGCCAGGCTGGGGCGGACGCTACGTGCGCGCCTGGGACAGGCCCTACGCCGTCTTCAATCGTCCGACGACGGCCGGCGATCGCGTCGAGCTGTTCGCCATCGTCGAGCTCGCGTTGCCGATCGGCGCTGGCGCGCCGGCGTCGCCAGAGGCACAGCTCATCATCGACAATCAGACGCTCGCGGGGCACGTCGACGGCAACGGGAACATGCGCTTCCGCTTCGCGCCGCGCGATCCGCGGCTGTTCACGTATCGGATCCGCAGCAATGCTCCTGCGCTTGACGGCGTGTCGGGCGCTGTGACTGCTATTGCCCCATCCATCGACGTGGTTCAGACGCCGTCGTCGCGTCATCCCAACTGGTGGACCGACGATCCCGCGCCAGACGCGAGCGAGGGCATTCACCACGGCGCACGCACGGTCAGCCAGTGGCGTCGCGCGTTCCTCGCGGATTTCGCCGAGCGCCTCGATCGCGCGCAGCAGGAGCCGCGCGCCGAATAGCCATTACCTTCGTACCGAGGCGCGTGACACGGGCGCTGCTACCGCCGCGGCCAGTCTCGCGAGGTCGGTCTGCCGATGTACACCGCCTTGTCGAACACGTGCAACAGGTGGGTCTTGAGCGTACTCGCCGACACGCCCATCACCGCGGCAGCTTCGTGCGGCGCATCGTCATGTATTCACGTGCGACGCTCGTTCTCGTGGCGGAGACATAGAGCGTCATACTGACCAACGAGGACCGGCGCTACGACGCGGCCAGGCGACGCGCATTGGCAGCAATGAAGAACGCGCCATCGCTTGGGACGCTGGGGAGACGCACGTGGACACGCGACGAGCTCCATGAGCGCTGACGCGTGGATCCGCAACCCGTTCCTGCTGCGTACGTCATAGCCGTCGACCGTTAGTCTTTCACCACGACGCCTGCAACGTGATCGTCGTCCAGCCGTCGCGCGACGGCGCGCGCATCTGCCGCATGCCGAGATGCCGGTAGGTCTGCTCGACATCGGACGCCAGTGACGACCTGATGCCGCCGAGCACGAGCCGGCCGCGTCGTCCGACGAGCCGGGTGAGTGTTGGCGCCATGTCGATG
>CAZVHY010000077.1:0-3063 GCA_964627115.1 uncultured Solibacteraceae bacterium
CTCGTAGCCTCGCAGCCTCGTAGTCTTGTAGCCTAATACCCTGTCATGGCCGAAGTTGATCGCTACCGTTCCGACGACCGCCGCCAGGTCGAGGCGCTGTACCGGCGCGTCTTCGGGCCCGACGCGGCCGACGCCAATCGCCTGCGCTGGGACTGGCAGTACCGCCGCAATCCCAACGTGCCGGCCGAAGGCCCGCTCATCTGGCTGGCCCGCGAGGGCACGACCGTCATCGGCCAGTACGCCACCATGCCCGTGCGAGTGTCGGTCGACGGCCAGGACATCGACGGCTCCTGGGGCATGGACGTGATGGTGGCGCCCGAGCGCCAGCGCCAGGGGCTGGGCGACGTGCTGTTCCGCACATGGGATCGCAATACGGGCGCGTCGCTCGGCCTCGGCCTGTCCGAGTCGTCGCACCGGCTCTTCCAGAAGATGCAATGGCCCGAGGTCGGTCCCGTGCCGTGCCTCGTCAAGCCGCTCAGCCGCCGCGCGCTGCGCCGTCCGAGCTGGCCGGTGGCGCTGAACCGGTTCGTCAGCTACGTCACGTTCCCCTGGGTGCGTGTCGTCTCGCGAACGAAGCCGCTGCACGGCGAAGTCCGGACGATCCGGCACTTCGACGACGGGTTCACGCGCCTGTGGGAGCGCGTCGGCCCGGCGTTCCGCTTTGCGGTGCGCCGCGACGCCGCGTATCTCAACTGGAAGTACATCCTGACGCCGCACGTGCGGTACAGCGTGGCGGCGCTCATTCGCGACAACGAACCGGCCGGGTATGCCGTGTACCGCCACGTGCAGGAGCCGCGCGGGCGCGTCACGCTGCTCGTCGACTTCCTGACCGCGCCCGACGACACCGCCGGCATGATCACGCTCCTGCGCTGGGTCGATCGCGAAGCGCGCGCGGCCGACTCGGACAAGATCCGCACGTTCGCCACGCACGAAGGCTTCCGCAAGCTGCTGCGCAAGTCTGGCTACTACAGCGTCAAGTCGACGATGGACTTCGTGGCGAAGATCAATGCGGTGTCGGTGTCGCCGGAGTTCTACAAGTCGACCGACGGTTGGCACGTCACGCTCGGCGACTCCGATCAGGATCGATGACGACCGCCCGTGGCCCGGCGCTCCTCGTCGCCATCGACACCGAGGGCGACAACCAGTGGAGCGCCGACGCGCGCCGCCACCAGACGTTCCGCAACACGCGCGAGCTCGATCGCCTGCACGACTTCTTCGCGCGCCACGGCGTGCGCCCGACATACGTCGTCACCCATCCGGTCGTGACCGATGCGGTGTCGGCTGAGACGCTGCGCGCGCTCCTGGCCCGCGGCGACTGCGAGATTGGTGCGCACCATCACGCGTGGGAAACGCCGCCGTTCTCGCCCGAAGACGTCGACCGGCACCCGTACGCGTTGTCGCTGCCCGACGCGCAGTTCGACGCGCAACTGGCGTCGCTGACCACAGCCATCACCGATGCGGTTGGCGTACGGCCGGTGTCGTACCGGTCCGGCCGGTTCGGGTTCTCGGCGCGTCACGTGTCGTCGCTCGAGCAGCAGGGCTACCGTATCGATTCGAGCGTCACACCGCTGTTCTACGAAGCGCATAAGGGCGGGCCCGACTTCGTCGATGCGCCGCTCACGCCCTACTACCTCGCGTATGACTCCGCCACCCGGCCGGGCACGAGTGCCGTGCTCGAGCTGCCGGTGTCGGCCGCGTTGAGTCGTCGCGTGCCACGCTGGCTCGAACTCGCGTACGGACGCGCGCCGTGGCCGTACCAGACGAAACGCGCGCTGAGGCTCGCGCGCATCGCCACCGTGCGCTGGCTGCGCCCGTCCTACACGTCTGCGGCCGACATGAAGGCCCTGGCGCTCGACCTCGCGCGCCGTCACGTCCCGATTCTCAACCTGCTCTTCCACTCGAGCGAGGCCATCGTCGGCGGCAGTCCGTACAACCGGACCGACGCGGAGCTCGACGCGTTCTTCGAACGATTGAGCCAGCTGCTGCGATACGCGACGTCTGAACTCGGTGCCGAGCCGATGACGTTCGCGGAGTACGCCGACCGGTTCGCGCAGCCGCGCGCGCGAGCGGTGGCGGCGGCCGGCTGAACGACGGGCGCATGCGCATCTGTCACGTCTCGCCACACCTGCCGCCCGATCAGGCCGCCAACGCGCTGTTGCCCGCGCACCTGGGACACTGGGCGCACGAGGCGGGTCATGAGGTGGCGTTCGTCACGCAGGGGAAGGGAATTCGGGCCGACACCCGCCTCCGCGGCCCAGTTTCGGCGGGGCAAGCGGGGGTCGGCCCGTACGCGAAGGGTACAGAGACGTTCGGCTCCCACGCGAACAGTGCCGGGCTGCCCGGGCCCGTGCGCGAGACGCGGCCGCGCGCAACGTCGCGACTCCTGCGCACGCTCCGCATCGACACGCTGCAGCGTGCGCGCTCGATCGCCGCGGCGCTCGACGACATCGGCGACGGCGCGGACGTCGTGCACCTGCACAGCAACGGCCTGATCATCGAAGTGGCATCGAGCTGGGCGCATCGCCGCGGCATCCCGGTCGTGCTCACGTTGTACGGCACGGAGATCTGGCACTACCACCGGCGCTGGCCGATCGATCCGTTCACGCGCGCGTACAGGAGCGCGCAGGCGGTCACCTTCTACAGCCAGAAGTTGATGGATCGAGCCGTCGAGCTTGGGCTCGACCGGCAGGGCCTGTCGGTCATCTATCCGCCGGTGTCGGCCGCGTTCGGACAGGCCGACGACGCGATGCGCGCGCGGTATCGCGGCGAGCTCGGCATCGACGAGCCGCGCGTCATCCTGAACGTCAAGCGGCTGCACCCGCTGGCCGGTCAGCGGCATCTCATCGACGCGTTTGCGAACATCGCGCGCACGCGCCACGACGTGCGGCTGGTGATCTGCGGCACGGGCGAGCTGCGCGCCGACCTCGAAGCGCGCGCGACCGCCGCCGGCGTGGCGCACCGCGTCACGTTTGCCGGTCTCGTCCCCAACGATGTCGTGGCGAAGTACGCCGCCATCGCTGACGTCTTTGCGCTGCCGTCCGAGCTCGAAGCGCTGCCGACCGT
>CAZVHY010000077.1:3163-6142 GCA_964627115.1 uncultured Solibacteraceae bacterium
GCGATGAAGCAGAAAGACCAGGCCGCGCTCGGCCCGCTGCGGATGCTCAAGGCCGCGCTGATGAACCGCGAGGTCGAGAAGAAGAAGCCGCTCGACGACGCCGAGTCGGTGCAGGTGGTCAATTCCCTGGTCAAGCAGCGGCGCGACGCGGCCGAGCAGTTCCGGGCCGGCGGACGGCCCGAGCTGGCCGACAAGGAACAGGCCGAAATCGTCTTTCTCCAGCGCTACCTGCCCCCCGCCGCCGACGAGGCCACCATCGCCTCGGCCATCGAGGCGGCCATCGCGGAAACCGGTGCGGCCGGGCCGAAGGACATGGGCAAGGTGATGAAGGCCGTCACGGCCCGTCTGGCTGGCCTGTCGGCCGACGGCCGGGCCGTCAGCGAGGCCGTGAAGAAAAAACTCGCAGGGTGACGACTGGCCGCAAACCATCTCGCCGGACCGGCCGTCTAACCCGGTGAAAGGCACGAAAGCCTCTCATCCATCCTCCGGGCAGGGGCCTCAATCGCAGGGGTTGAGGCCCCTACTTTTTTCCGGTACCCTCCGAGCGCCGGGTCGACACGCGGCTGGTTGCCGCGTTGTGCGCCTGGCGCCCATCCGCCCCATGCCTGTCGCCCGCCCACCTGCAGCCCGCGTCCAATGAGCGGCGGCCGGCTTGCGCGGTCCGCGGGCCTGGTTGGCATCGCCACCCTCACCAGCCGCATCCTCGGCCTGGTCCGCGACGTCGTCCAGAGCTACTTCTTCGGCACGGGCATGGCCGCCGACGCCTTCGGCGTGGCCACCCGCATCCCGACGCTCCTGCGCGACCTGTTCGCCGAGGGCGCCATGAGCGCCGCGTTCGTGCCGACGTTCACCCGCCACCTCGAAAAGCGCGGGCGCGACGGGGCCTTCCGCCTGGGCGCGCAGGTGCTCAACGGCCTGCTCATCGTGACGGGGATCATGGTGGTGCTGGGCATCGTGCTGGCCGGCCCGCTGGTGCACTGGTACACGGAGTTCACCGACCCGGACAAGGTCCGGCTGACGGTCCTGCTGACGCAGGTCAACATGCCGTTCCTGATGCTGATTGCCGTGGCCGCGGCGCTGATGGGCATGCTGAACGGCCTGCGGCACTTCTTCGTGCCGGCCATGTCGCCGGCGCTGCTCAACGTCTGCTTCATCGCGTGCACGGCCCTGCTCACGCCCTGGTTCACCCGCATCGGCGTCGAGCCGGCCATGGCGCTCTCGCTCGGCATGCTGACGGGCGGCGTGGCGCAGATCCTCGTGCAGGTGCCCACCATCTGGCGCCTGGGCTACAGGCACAAGTGGGTCCTCGACCCGAAGGATCCGGGCGTGCGCGAGGTCCTGATGCTGATGGGCCCGGGGTCGATTGGCGTGGCCGCGGCGCAGGTCAACCTGTTCGTGAACACGATCCTCGCGACCGGGCACGACGGCGCGGTGTCAGCCCTCCAGTACGCCTTCCGCATGATCTACATGCCGATTGGCATCATCGGCGTCTCGATCGCCACGGCGGCCATTCCACAGATTGCCAGGCGCGCCGCCGACCTCGACTACGCGGGCATGCGCGAGACCCTGTCCTGGGGCACGCGGTTGATGCTCATGCTGAGCGTGCCGGCCACGGTCGGCCTGATCGTGCTGGCCTCGCCCATCGTCGAGCTCATCTACGAACGCGGTGAGTTCACGGCCGACTCGACGATGCTCGTGGCCTCGGCGCTCCTGTTCTATGCGCCGGGTATCGTCGGATATTCGATCGTCAAGATTGCGTCGCCCTGCTTCTACTCGCTCCAGGACGCGCGCACGCCGATCATCGTCAGCCTGATCACGATTGTCGTGAACCTGGTGCTGAACCTCACGCTCAACGCGTGGATGGGATTCACGGGCCTGGCCCTGGGCACCGCCATCGCGGCCAACGTCAACGCGGGACTCCTGCTCGTCCTGCTGTCGCGCCGCATCGGCGGCGTCGATGGACGGCGCATCTGGTGGTCGTTCGTGAAAATTTCGGTCGCCACGATCGTCATGGCGCTGGCCGCGTGGAGCGGCGAGCGCTGGCTGCGCGACGTGCTGCCGGGCGACGGCACGATCCTGCGCGGCGCACGCGTCTTTGCCGTCATCGGGGCAAGTCTCGTCGCACTGGCCGCCGCGTCGTGGGTACTGCGCATCGAGGAGTTCAACCAGGCCGTGGCGCGCATCCGCGCAAAACTCGGCCGCTGACCCGTACTTGGGTAGGATGCTCCTGTGCGTCTTCCCTCGACTTCCGGTGTCTCGTTCGGGCCCGGGCCCATCACGCCCGCGGTCAAGCTGCTCATCATCGCGAACGTCGGCGCGTACCTGCTGACACTCGTCGCACCGAGCGCGGTCATCGGGATGTTCGGCCTGACGCCGTCGGCCGTTCTCGAACAGGCGCAGATCTGGCAGCTCGGCACGTATCTGTTCGTTCACTCCACGGCGTCGTTCGGCCACATCCTGTTCAACATGCTCGCGGTCTGGATGTTCGGCGTCGAGCTGGAGCGCCGGTGGGGCACGCCGTTCTTCCTGAAGTTCTATTTCGTCTGCGGCATCGGCGCCGGACTCTGCACCATCATCGCGGCGTTCCTCCCGTTCGACGCGACCGCTCGGCTCTATTACACGACGACCATCGGCGCGTCAGGCGCGGTGTACGGCCTGTTGATGGCGTGGGCGCTGCTCTTCCCGCACCGTGAAATTCTCTTCATGTTCATCTTCCCGCTGAAGGCGCGCGTCTTCGTGACCATCATCGGCGCGATCGCGTTCCTCTCGGCCCTCAATGCCGGCGGTGGCCCTGTCGCCAACATCGCACACCTCGGCGGCCTGCTCGCCGGCTGGCTCTATCTCCAGGGACCGGGCGGTCTGCTGATGGAACTCCGCCGCCAGATCGCGCGCCGCCGCATGGACCGCATGCGCCGGCGTTTCGACGTGCACAAGGGCGGAAAGGACTATTGGGGCGGAGACGGCAAGGTGCATTGACGA
>CAZVHY010000077.1:6242-8684 GCA_964627115.1 uncultured Solibacteraceae bacterium
TGGAGCACGTACAGCAACATTTCGCCATCGTGGGCATGCACGGGCACCTTCGTGCCTTTCTTGAAGTAGGCCTGGGTCAGCTCGAGATCGGTGCCGCCAACGGTCTTGCGGGCAACCATTTCAGTGACCTTGTCAAGCGGGATGTCGTCCCAGCGATGCCGTGCGATCCGTGGGGTCATTGCGAAGTGTCGAGGAGTATAATCGAGCGGTTCCAGGGGCCTCAGAGACGACCGGAGGGGTTGTTGCCGGATGAAGACCAGCACGCTGTCACGACGAGCCGCCGCCACCCCGGGTTCACCCGCCGCCGAGTTCACCGCCGTTTCTCCGGACGTGCTGACACGCGACGACCTGATTCGGATTTACCGGTTGATGCTGCTCTCGCGGCGCATCGATGACAAGGAAATCCAGCTCAAGAACCAGAGCCAGCTGTTTTTCCAGATCAGCGGTGCGGGACACGAAGCCATCCTCGTGACGGCCGGCCTCGTGCTGCGCCCCGGACACGACTGGTTCTATCCCTACTATCGCGATCGCGGCCTGTGCCTCGCGCTCGGCATGACACCGCGCGAGATGTTCCTCGCCGGTGTCGGCTCGAAGGACGACCCGACGAGCGGTGGCCGGCAGATGCCGTCGCACTGGGGCGATCCCGCGCTGCACATCGTCTCGCAGTCGAGCGCCACCGGGACGCAGTGCCTGCACGCGGTCGGCTGTGCCGAAGCGGGCATGCTCTACGAGCGGATCACCGACATCCCCGATCGGCTCTCGCGGTTTCGATCCGACGAAGTCGTGTACGTCTCGGTCGGCGACGGCGCCACGAGCGAGGGCGAGTTCTGGGAGTCGCTCAACGTCTCGTGCCTCCGCAAGCTGCCCGTGCTGTTCGTCGTCGAGGACAACGGCTTCGCCATCTCGACGCCCGTCGAAGCGCAGACGCCCGGCGGCAGCATCTCGAAGCTGGTGGAAGCGTTCCCGAACCTGAAGGTGATCCGCTGCGACGGCACGGACGTGGTCGCCAGCCATCGTGCGATGACCGATGCGGCCGCGTGGTGCCGCAGCCGCCGCGGCCCGGCACTGGTGCACGCCACGGTGACGCGTCCCTACTCGCACTCGCACTCAGATGATGAGCGCGCGTACAAGTCCGCGGAGGAACGTGCCGAGGAAGCCGCGCGCGATCCGCTGACGAAACTGGCGCGCCTGCTCGTCGAGCGCGCCATGGCCTCGGACGCCGAGCTCGCCGAGATCGCGCGCAGCGTCGACGAGGAAATCGCCGAGGCCGCCGAGTCGGCGCTCAAGGCGCCCAAGCCGTCGCCATCGACCGCCGGCCTGTACGTCTACTCGCCCACGATCGATCCGGCGTCGGCCGCGTTCGACACGCCGCTCGATCCGTCGGGCGCGCCAGACACGATGGTGGCCGCCATCAACCGCACGCTGAAGGACGAGATGGCGGTCAATCCGCGCGTCGTCGTCTTTGGTGAAGACGTCGCCGACGCCACGCGCGAAGATAACCTGAGTGAAGTGCAGGGCAAGGGCGGCGTGTTCAAGGTCACGCTCGGCCTGCAGCGGCAGTTCGGCTCCGATCGCGTGTTCAACTCCACGCTGGCCGAGGCGGCCATCGTCGGGCGCGCGTGCGGCATGGGCACGCGCGGCCTGAAGCCGGTGGTCGAGATTCAGTTCTTCGACTACATCTGGCCCGCGATGATGCAGCTGCGCGACGAGATCTCGATGCTGCGCTATCGATCGAACAACGCGTTCTCGTGCCCGATGGTCGTGCGCGTGGCGATTGGCGGGTACCTGCGCGGCGGCTCCGTGTACCACAGCCAGTCGGGCGAGAGCATCTTCGCGCACTGCCCCGGGCTGCGCGTCATCTATCCGTCGACCGCGCAGGACGCGGCGGGTCTGCTACGCACGGCCATTCGCAGCGACGACCCCGTCCTCTTCCTCGAGCACAAGCACCTCTACCGTCAGACCTACAACAAGGGCGAATATCCCGGCGCCGAGTACATGGTGCCGTTCGGCAAGTCCGCCGTGCGCCGCGAGGGCACCGACGTGGTCATCGTGACGTGGGGCGCGCTCGTGCAGCGATCGCTGCTGGCCGCGCAGCAGGCCGAGAAGGAAGGCGTGAGCGTGATGGTCGTCGACCTGCGGACGATCGCGCCGTTCGACTGGGCCGGCATTGCCGCGGCCGTGCGCCGCACGAACCGTGTGGTCATCGCGCACGAGGATCAGCTGACGTGCGGCTTCGGCGCGGAAATCGCCGCGCGTATCGCGAGCGATCTGTTCGACCATCTCGACGCGCCTGTCCGCCGCGTGGCCGCGATGGACACGCCGGTCGCGTATCACCCGGATCTCGAGGACGTCATCCTCCCGGGCTCGCACGACGTGCTGAACGCCGTACTCGAAACCGCGCGTTATTGATCGGCCAGACGGCCGCGCAACGCTTCGAGCTCG
>CAZVHY010000077.1:8784-12574 GCA_964627115.1 uncultured Solibacteraceae bacterium
CGCGGTCGCCACGCCCGTGCGGTCCTTGCCGGCGGTGCAGTGCAGGAGCACCGCGGTCGGCGCCTCGTCGATGGATGCCGCGACGAGGCGCGCGACATCGGCAAAGGCCGGCGCGCCTCCGGCGAGCATCGCCACGTACATGTCGCCCAACGAGGGAAGCGAAGCCATGGCCCTGGCGACCCTGTCGGGCGACGGTCGGCCGCCGTCGCCGGCGAAGATCGCGGCCATGTCGACGACCGATCCCGCGAGTATCGAGAGCGCGACGGTGCGAAACGGCCGTGAGGCCGGAAGACGATTGGGGTGCGCCTCGCGCTCGTGCGGCGTCCGGAAGTCGACGACAACGCCGACCGGCGTGGCCGCGAGCGCATCGAGACCGGACGCGGTGAGACCCGACAGCGCGTCCGAACGGAAGAGCACGCCGGTGCGCGAGGTGCCGCCCGCCGTGAGCGGCAGGCCGCCCGTATCGCGGAAATTGTACAGACCGTCGATGCGGGCGGCCGATTCAGTCACGCGATCTGCCGTTCCCCGTGTTCAGAACGACAGATCGATCCCGGCGGTCACCATGAGCGAATCCTGGAGACCGTTCCGATTCAACGGGAACAACACGTTTCCCGTCACGAGCGTGTCGCCCCACGCATTCAGCTTCAATCCGAGCGACCCGTAGCTCACCGTCACGTCCGTCGGAAACGTCGTGCGGAACTCGGTGAGACCGCCCCCGACTTCGCTCGCGTTCTCGACGAGCTTCGCCGTCTGACGCAGCGTCCGGATGAGTACGTCGCCGGCCACGGTGACCTTCGGCATGATGGCCACGTCGACGCCACCAGTCACGCTGAACTCGGACGGCGGTTCGAGCAGGAACATCGTGCTGCCGAAGCCATCCGGGTCGACCAGGTCGTTGGCGCGTGAGATCGTGTAGCCGATGTTGACGTGGGGCGCGATGCGCCCGTAGGCCGTCGATCCGATCAGGAAGAGTTTCGTCTGGGAACCTGGAATCCCGAGGAAGTCGTGTTCGTTGCCCGTGGGCAGCCGCACGTCGATCGCGGCCGCCAGCCCGCCGCCCGGCGCGTCGTAGAACCGGTACTTGCCGCGCAGCGTGATGTCGCCGATGCCGGTTGCCGAGGCGGATCCGCGAAAGTTGATGGAGTCGATGGGCGTGCCCTCGAACAGGGCCAGCCGCTGGAACACCGCCGCATCGAGCGCGACGCTCACGATGGGCAGGGCCACGCCGACGTCGAGCCTGTCGGTCGCGCCGTAGTTCGCGAAGAACCCGACGGTCGTCGTCGACAGCTTCAGACCGAGCGTGTTTTCCGTCCGGACGAACGACGCCCCGACGCCCGCGATGTCGGGCACGACCTCCGAGAAGAACTGGATCTCGCCGTTGTCGAGGCTCTTGCCCTGGAAGGTGTCGAAGGTGGCGCGCTGGAAGTTGACACCCGCGCTGATGCGCCCTCGCCCGAGCGTGAGCGCCCGATCGGCAAACAGCGGACCGAAACTGTCGCTCGCGCGGCTGAAGACGCCAAGGCCGGGATCGTACGTCCACGAAAAGCCGCCGGCCGACGAGCCCATCGGGAACGTCGAGAGTTCGTTGCCGATCGCACTCGTCAGGACGAACGCGGTCGCCACGTCCTGCGCGAGGTCGAACGCGAGCCGATCGTAGTTGACGTTGACTGGCGGCAGGCCCTCGCGGGCGAGCGCCTGGTTGATGAGCGGCACGAAGAGCTGGATATTGCCGACCGTGCCGACAATCGCCGATGTGTAGACATTGCCGATAATCTCGGACGGCCTCCCGACGGCCTGCACTTCCCGCTGCGCCCAGGCCTGCGACGGCCAGCCCAGACACACCACCAGCGCCGCCACAGCGGCATACGTCTTCATTGTCACGGACATCTATCCTCCGAAGGGGAGCAGCGATTACAGATTCGTCAGTCGCAACAGTGGTTGCGAACTGGGAGGGGGTCTATTCTAACGGGCGGTTGCGCGTCCGCAACGCCTCACTGGAGTGACGCGCAGAAACGCTGAATCCGCGTGCACGCGTCCTCGAGCCATTCCGTCGACGTGGCGTACGAGATCCGGAAGCAGGGACTCGTACCGAACGCCGCGCCGTGGACCACGGCCACGCCTTCGGCCTCGAGCAGTTCGCGCGCGACATCTTCATCTGTCGTCATCACGGCACCGCCAGGCGCCCGGCGGCCGACGAGCGCAGCGCACGAGGGATACACGTAGAACGCGCCTTCGGGTGTCGGGCACGTCAGGCCCGGCGCCCGGTTCAGCATCGACACCACGAGATCGCGCCGTCGCTCGAAGAGCCGCCGATTCGGTTCGATGAAGTCCTGCGGGCCATCGAGCGCCTCGACGCTGGCGTACTGTGAAATCGAACAGGGATTCGACGTCGAGTGTCCCATCACCGCGGCCATGCCCTTGATGATGGCCTCCGGCCCGGCCGCGTACCCGATGCGCCAGCCCGTCATCGCATACGCCTTCGACACGCCGTTCATCGTCAGCGTGCGCGGATAGAGCGCCGGCTCGACCTGCGCGATCGTCGAGAACGTGAAGCCGTCGTACACGAGATGTTCGTAGATGTCGTCGGTCAGCACGTGGACGTGCGGTGCGCGGAGCAGGACGTCGGCGATCGCCCTGAGCTCGTCGGTCGTGTACGCCGCACCCGACGGGTTCGACGGCGAGTTGAGCAGCAGCCATTTCGTCTTGGGCGTGATGGCGCGCTCGAGATCGTCGGGCTGGAGCTTGAAGCCCTGCTCGAGCCCGGTCGGCACGAACACCGGACGCGCGTCGCACAACAGCGCCATGTCCGGATAACTCACCCAGTACGGCGCCGGAATGATCACCTCGTCGCCGGGGCTCAACGTGGCCATGAACGCGTTGAAGATGACGGCCTTGCCGCCTGGCGAGACGTTCACCTGCGCGCGCGAGTATTCGAGCCCGTTCTCGCGTTTGAACTTCCGGACGATCGCGTCCTTGAGCTCGGGAATGCCGTCGACGTCGGTATATTTCGTCCGGCCGTCGCGGATGGCGCGGATGGCCGCCTCCTTGATGTTCTCCGGCGTATCGAAGTCCGGCTCGCCCGCGCCGAGCGCAATGATGTCGCGTCCGGCGGCCTTGAGCGCGCGCGCCTTGGCCGTGACGGCCATCGTGGGTGACGGTTTGATGCGGCCCAGGGCCGCCGACGTGAAGGACATGTCGCAGACTCTCAGGCGGCCAGAATCACGGGGCCGGCAGCGGTGACCACGATGGTGTGTTCGACGTGCGCGGCAAGGCTGCCGTCTCGCGTGCGCAGCGTCCAGCCATCCGCGTCCTGCACGACGCGCGTGGCGCCGGCGCTGATCATCGGTTCGATGGTGATCACGAGGCCGTCGGTCAGCACGTCGCGTTGCCACCGATTGAAGTCGTTGGGCACGTCGGGCGCTTCGTGAATCGATCGGCCAACACCGTGGCCGGCCAGTCCCTGCACGACGCCGAATCCCTGCCGTCGAACCTCGCCACTGACGGCGCGGCCGATGGCGTTGACCGGCGCGCCGGGTCGGACGACGCGCAGCGCGGCCGTCAACGAGGCCGACGCACAGGCGACCAGCCGGCGGGCGGCGGTGTTGCCGGCGCCAACGACGACGCTGCGGGCCGCGTCGGCCACGTACCCGTCCTTCTCGAGCGTCACGTCCAGCGAGACGAGATCACCATCGGTCAGGATGCGGTTGCCGGGAATACCGTGCACGACTTCGTCGTTCACGCTGATGAGGACCGTACGGGGGAACCCGTACTCGAGCGCCGGCGCCGATCG
>CAZVHY010000077.1:12674-14019 GCA_964627115.1 uncultured Solibacteraceae bacterium
TGGGCCTCGAACGTGTGGGCCGGACGCTCGATCGTCTGCTGGCGCTCTTCGGCGTCATGATCGACAACATGAGCACGCCGGCCTGGCAGGCGCTCGACCACGAGTGGTCGCCGCGGCTGGCGGCCGCGTCCGACGAGCTGACCTTCAATCGCGCGCTGTTCGCGCGCATCGAAACCGTCCACGCCGGTCGTCATCATCAGGGCCTGACGCCCGAGCAGGTCCGGCTGGTCGAACGTGTCTACGAACGGTTCGTGAAGGCGGGCGCGCGGCTGAACGACGCCGACCAGGCGCGACTCGGCGCCATCAACCAGGAACTGGCCGCGCTGTTCGCGGAGTTCTCGGCACACATCCTCGCCGACGAGAACACGTGGGTCGCGCTCGAGTCCGAGGCAGACCTTGCGGGTCTCTCGCCGTCGTTCGTCGCCTCGGCGCGCGCCGAGGCCGTCGACCGCGGCCTTCCGAACGCGTGGATCGTCGTCAACACCCGTTCGAGTGTCGACCCCTTCCTCATGTCGTCGTCACGTCGGGACCTGCGCGAGAAGGTGTGGCGCGCCTTCAAGAATCGCGGCGACAACGGCGACGCGCGCGATACGAAGGCCATCATCGTACGGATCGTGGCGCTGCGGAGTGAACGGGCACGGCTCGTCGGCTACGCCACACACGCCGACTGGCGCATGGCCGACACGATGGCGCACTCGCCGGATCGCGCGCAGGCGCTGATGATGCGCGTGTGGCCGGCAGCCGTGGCCCGCGTGCGCGAGGAAGTGCGGGACATGCAGGCGATGGCGGATGCCGAGGGCGCAGCCGTCACGATCGAGCCGTGGGACTACCTGTACTACGCCGAGAAAGTCCGCCGGGCGAGATTCGATGTCGACCAGAACGAGATTCGTCCGTACTTCGAGCTCGAGCAGATGATTCAGGCGGCCTTCTGGGCCGCGGGCGAACTGTTCGGCCTCACGTTCCGCGAGAACACGGGCGAGCTGCCGGTGTTCCACCCGGATGTGCGGACGTGGGAAGTGGTCGACGCGGCCACGGGCGCGCACGTCGGTGTGTTCTACGGCGACAACTACGCGCGGCCCGGCAAACGATCCGGCGCGTGGGCGGAAATCTATCGCTGGCGCGAGAGCGTCGACGAGGTGCGCACGCCGATCGCGTCGAACAACAACAACTTCATCAAGGGCGCGCCGGGTGAACCGACGCTGCTCTCCATCGACGACGTGACGACGCTCTTTCACGAGTTCGGACACGCCCTGCACGCGCTGCTGTCAGAGGTGACATACCCGTCGTTCGGCCCGACGCCGCGCGACTTCGTCGAAGTGCCGAGTCAGCTCAACGAGTACTGGAG
>CAZVHY010000078.1:0-4226 GCA_964627115.1 uncultured Solibacteraceae bacterium
CGACCCATGAGCCAGGCAGCCTACATCTGCGATGGAATCCGCACGCCCTTCGGCCGATACGGCGGCGCGCTGGCGTCAGTGCGGACCGACGATCTCGCGGCCATCCCGATCCGCGCGCTGATCGACCGGCAGTCCCACGTCGACTGGGCGCGCGTCGACGATGTCGTGTTCGGGTGCGCGAACCAGGCGGGCGAGGACAATCGGAACGTCGCGCGCATGGCGCTGCTGCTCGCCGGTCTGCCCGCAAGCGTACCTGGCACCACGATCAATCGCCTGTGCGGCTCGAGTCTCGATGCGGTGGCCACGGCCGCGCGCGCGGTCATGGCCGGCGACGCGTCGCTCATCATTGCCGGCGGCGTCGAGAGCATGTCGCGCGCCCCGTTCGTGATGGGCAAGTCGGATGCGCCATTCGGCCGCAGCGTGAAGCTCGAGGACACCACGCTCGGCTGGCGATTCGTCAACCCCGAAATGCAGAAGCGCTACGGCACCGACTCGATGGCTGAGACGGCCGAGAATGTCGCGGCCGAACACGGGATCTCGCGGGCCGATCAGGACGCATTCGCTCTCAGGAGCCAGCACCGAACCGTTGCCGCGCACGAGGCCGGACACTTCGCCGAAGAGATCGTGCCCGTGACCGTCACGCCGAAGAAGACGGTGACGACGGTCAGTGTCGACGAACATCCGCGCGCCGACACCACACTCGATGCGCTTGCGAAGCTGTCGCCTATCGTCCGGCCCGACGGTACGGTGACGGCCGGCAACGCGTCGGGCATCAACGACGGTGCCGCCGCGCTCATCGTGGCGTCGGAAACCGCGGTGCGCGAACATGGCCTGACGCCGCGCGCGCGCGTGATCGGCGCGGCCGCGGCCGGTGTGGCGCCGCGCGTCATGGGCATCGGTCCCGTGCCGGCAACCGAAACGCTGCTGACGCGCACGGGCGTGCGGATGCGCGACATCGACGTCATCGAGCTGAACGAGGCGTTCGCCGCGCAGGCGCTGGCCGTGACGCGCGCGTTTGGCCTGGCCGACGACGCGCCGCACGTCAATCCGAACGGCGGCGCGATTGCGATCGGGCATCCGCTCGGCGCCAGTGGCGCCAGGCTCGTGATTGCCGCGGTCAACGAACTGGTCCGCGCGAAGAAGACACGTGCGCTCTGCACGATGTGCGTCGGTGTGGGGCAGGGCATCTCACTGCTCGTCGAGCGCGCCTGAACGACGACGCATGCCCACGTCTCGGACACAGGTCGGAATCGTGGGCGCGGGCCCGGCCGGCCTGATCCTCGGGCATCTCCTGCACCAGCGCGGCATCGACTCGGTCATCCTCGAGAACCGCGATCGCGACTACGTCATCGAGCGCGTGCGCGCGGGTGTGCTCGAGCAGGGCACCGTCGACCTGCTCCACGACATGCGCGTCGGTGCGCGGCTCGCACGCGAGGGGATGCGGCACGAGGGTGTGCACATCGCGTTCGGCGGCGAACGGCACCGCATCGACATGGCCGGCCTCACGGGTGGACGCGCCATCACCATCTACGGCCAGAACGAGGTCGTGAAGGACCTGATTGCCGCGCGTGAGATGACCGGCCGCCCGCTGCTGTTCGACGCGGCCGACGTCAGCGTGCACGACGTCGACGCGTCCACACCCACGATCCGGTATCGCCGCGGCGGAGCCGATCACGAGCTGCAGTGCGACTTCATTGCCGGCTGCGACGGCTTCCACGGCATCTGCCGGCCGTCGATTCCCGGGGGCGTGTTGACCGTGTACGAGCGTGTCTACCCGTTTGCGTGGCTTGGCATCCTCGCACATGCCGCACCGTCCAGTGACGAACTCGTCTACGCGCGGCACGACAACGGCTTCGCACTGTTCAGCATGCGGTCGAGCGCCGTGACGCGTCTCTATCTCCAGTGCGATCCGGACGACCACCTCGACAACTGGCCGGACGATCGCATCTGGGACGAACTGCTGACGCGTCTGTCCACGACCGACGGCTGGAAGCCGAACGTCGGATCGATCTTCCAGAAGGGGATCACGCCGATGCGCAGCTTCGTCGTCGATCCGATGCAATACGGCCGGCTGTTCCTTGCCGGAGACGCCGCGCACATCGTGCCGCCGACCGGCGCCAAGGGGCTGAATCTCGCCGCGGCAGACGTCTGGCGCCTGGCTGGCGCGTTCGCCGACCACTACGCTGGCGGCGGAGACGCGGGGCTCAGGACGTACAGCGAGCGTGGCGTGCGCCGCACATGGTGGGCGCAGCGTTTCTCGTGGTGGATGACCTCCACGCTGCACCGATCCGACAGCACGAACGTGTTCGATCATCAGCGGCAGTACGCCGAGCTCGACTACCTGGTCCGCTCCGAGGCTGCGATGACGAGCCTGTCGGAGAACTACGTCGGCATTCCGTTCGCCTGACTCGATCCCTATCGCCGCGAGGAGAAGTAGATGCAGGGACGCGACAACGCCGTAGACGTCGGCACGCTGATCGACGCGGGAACGTGGACCGGCTACCAGAAGTGGCTCGTCTTCCTCGTCGCGATGACCATCGTCTTCGACGGCATCGACAACCAGCTGCTCGGCATCGTGATTCCCACGGTCATGGCCGAGTGGGACGTGCAGCGAAGCGCCTTCGCGCCGGTCGTCTCGTTCGGCTACGGCGGCATGATGGTCGGCGGCCTGATTGCCGGGTTTGTCGGCGATCGCATCGGCCGCCGCGCAGCGCTGCTTGGCAGCATGTGGGTGTTCGGCGTGTTGACCGTGGCCGCGGCGTTCGTGCACTCCACTGAGGCGCTGACCGTGCTGCGGTTCCTCGCGGGCATCGGTCTGGGCGGTGCGATGCCCAACGCGGCAGCACTTGCGGCGGAGTACGTGCCCGTGCGCGTGCGTCCCATTGCCGTTACCGTCACGATCGTGTGCGTGCCGCTTGGCGGCACGCTGGCCGGACTCCTCGGCATTCAGGCGCTGCCCGCGCTCGGCTGGCGCAATCTTTTCATCATTGGCGGAATTGTCCCCGTTGTCGCAGCCATTGCGTTGCGATACCTGCTGCCCGAGTCGCCGCAGTTTCTCGCCCGTCGTCGCGCGCGCTGGCCGGAGCTGGTCGCCGTGATGAAGAAGATGGGGCACACGCTCGCCGCCGATACGGCGTTCGTCGATCCCGCGGCGGGACGTGCCGTGCAGCAGGCGTCGTTCGGGACACTGTTCTCCGCCGGGTTCCGGCGCGACACGATTGCGCTCTGGGGATCGTTCTTCTCGTGTCTGCTGGCCGTCTACCTCGGCTTCAGCTGGTTGACGACGCTGCTGAGCGGCGCGGGCTTCGACCCCGCGACCGCGAACACCGGCATCACGGCGTTCAATCTCGGCGGCGTCGCCGGCGCGCTGCTGGGCGGTTTCGTGATCACGCGTCTCGGATCGCGTCTCGCCATGCTGACCATGACGGCGGTGGCGATTGCCGGTGCCGTTGGACTCGCGCTCATGGACATCTCGCCGACGGCGTCGCTCCTGGCGATCATGGCGATGCTCACGCTCACCGGCAGCATGATCAACGGTGTGCAGACGACCATGTACGCACTGGCCGCGCACGTCTATCCGACGGCCGTGCGCGCGCGCGGCGTCGGGACGGCGGTCGCGTTCGGACGAATTGGCGCGTTCATGACCGGGTTCATCGGTACCTGGGCTGCGGACATCGGCGGGACCAGCGCGTTCTTCGCCGTGGTGGCCGGCATGATGGTCGTCACGTTCATTGCACTGTCGTTCGTCACGAGACATGTGCCGGCGGCTGGAGATCGATGAGTACATTCCTGAGCTTGAAAGACGCCGTGGCAACGCTCGTGCGTTCCGGCGACCGCGTGGCGCTCGAGGGCTTCACGCACCTGATTCCGTTTGCGGCCGGCCACGAAATCATCCGGCAGCGGCTGACGGATCTCACGCTGATCCGGATGACGCCCGATCTCGTGTACGACCAGATGATCGGCAGCGGCTGCGCGAAGAAGCTGATCTTCTCGTGGGGCGGCAATCCAGGTGTTGGGTCGCTGCACCGGTTGCGCGACGCGGTGGAAACGCAGTGGCCGGTGCCGCTCGAGATCGAGGAGCACAGCCACTCCGCCATGGCGCACGCGTATGCCGCCGGCGCGGCCGGTATGCCCGCCGCGTTCTTTCGCGGGTATCGCGGGTCGGATCTCGCGACGGTCAATCCCAACATCCGGTTCATCGAGTGTCCGTTCACCGGCGAGTCGCT
>CAZVHY010000078.1:4326-6407 GCA_964627115.1 uncultured Solibacteraceae bacterium
CACCAGCACGACATATTCCGCGACGGAGATGATGACCGTCGCCGCCGCGCGGGCGTTGACGAACGACGATGTCTGCTTCGTCGGGATCGGACTCCCGTCGGCCGCGTGTAACCTGGCGCGGCTGACGCACGCGCCGCGGCTGAAGCTGCTCTACGAGTCGGGCACGCTCGAAACGAAGCCGCACGTGCTGCCGCTCTCGATTGGCGACGGCGAGCTCTGCGAGACCGCACTCGCGACCGTGTCGGTGCCGGAGATGTTCCAGTACTGGCTGCAGGGCGAGCGCATCACGATTGGCTTTCTAGGCGGGGCGCAGGTCGATCGCTTCGGCAATCTCAACAGCACGGTCATCGGCGATTACTCGAAACCGAAGGTGCGGCTGCCGGGCAGCGGCGGGGCGACCGAGATTGCGACCGGCTGTCAACGCATCTACATCGTGATGCGGCACAACCCACGTGCGTTCGTCGAACGGTTGAGCTTCCAGACGTCGCTCGGCCACGGCCCGACGGGGCGCGAGCGGCGGGAGCTCGGCGTGCGCACCGAAGGGCCGGCACTGCTCGTCACGGACCTGTGCGTGATGAGACCGGATCCGGAGACGAAAGAGTTTGTCGTGGTCAGCATTCATCCCGGTGTCACACGCGAACAGGTGGTGGAAGCGACGGGGTGGCCGGTGACGTTCGCCGGTGACGTGGCCGAAACGCCCGCACCAACGGCCGCGGAACTCGATGCGCTGCGCGATCTCAACGCACGCACGGCGCAGGCGCACGGGCTCAATGGAGCCCCGGGGCTTTAGACCCGGGGGACAAGAGGGCGAACGATGAACGAGACCAATCCAGACGTGCTGAAGAGCCAGCCGCCATTGTTGTATCCACCGTACGCGTCAACCGTGCTGCGTGCGCCACGGCAGCCGCTGATTCAGCTGCCCGCCAGCTATTCGGATTTGACGCAGCCCGTGTACGGACACCTGCCGCTGCGCGCGAGCGACAACGATCTGACGCGGCAGTGTCCCGGCGGTGAGCCGCAGGGCGAGCGCATCATCGTCACCGGACGCGTCGTCGACGAAGACGGCCGGCCGCAGCCGAACGTGCTGATCGAGGTGTGGCAGGCTAACGCGGCTGGGAGGTACCGGCACGTGGTCGACACACATCCGGCGCCCGTCGATCCGCATTTTCTCGGCGCTGGTCGCGTCGAGACCGACAGCGAGGGGCGCTACCGGTTTACGACCATCAAGCCGGGCGCTTATCCGTGGCGCAATCATCCGAACGCATGGCGGCCGGCGCACATCCACTTCTCGATTTTCGGTCGATCGTTCCAGACGCGACTGGTCACGCAGATGTACTTTCCCGGCGATCCGCTCCAGCCGTTCGATCCGATGTTGCAGTCGCTGCCATCTGATCGCGCGCGTGAGCGACTGATTTCGACGTTCGATCTGAGCATCACGCAGCCGGAGTGGGCGCTCGGCTACGTGTTCGACATCGTACTGCGCGGCGACAACGCCACACCCTGGGAGGAACGCGCGTGAGCGGGCAGAAGACGTCGCTCGTGGCCACGGGCTCGCAGACCGTTGGCCCGTATCTGCACATCGGTCTCGACACCGAACCGCGTCACCGCGTGATGACGGGGCCGAATACGCCGGGCGAGCGCATTCGGCTGCGTCTGCGTGTGCTCGACGGCGCCGGTCAGCCGCTGCCCGACGCGCTCATCGAACTCTGGCAGGCCGACGCAAGCGGCCGGTACGTCGAAGTTGCCGATCATCCGAATCCGGATCCCGGCGAGGCGTTTCGTGGCTGGGGCCGATGCGCGACGGACCGCGACGGCTGGTGTGAGTTCGACACCATCCGCCCGGGCGCTACGGCGACGGCCGGCGGTGGTCAGCAGGCCGCGCACATCAACGTGTGTCTTTTCGCGCGGGGCATGCTGCGGCACATCTTCACGCGCGTGTACTTCGCCGGCGATTCGCTGCTGGCCACCGATCCCGTGATGGCGCTCGTGCCCGACGTTCGGCGTGGCACGCTCGTGGCCGACCTCGTCGACGGTGCGTGGACGATGGCGATCCGGATTCAGGGCGAAGGCGAGACGGTGTT
>CAZVHY010000078.1:6507-10023 GCA_964627115.1 uncultured Solibacteraceae bacterium
AACGCCACGTTGTCGATCGCGGTCGTCGACGATCTCGTTGCGCGCGTGGGGCAGCGCGACGCGGCGGCTGCGCGCTACGTGCACTGGGGGGCGACGAGCCAGGACGTGTTCGACACGGCGCTCGTGCTCTGCCTGCGCGAGGCCTGGGCGTCGATCGAGGCGGATCACCTGCGGGTGATCTCGACGCTCGACGCGCTGGCCGTCCGTCACGCACACACGGCGATGCTCGGTCGCACGCTGCTCCAGCCGGCCGTGCCGGTCACGTTCGGATTGAAGGCGGCCTCGTGGTTTGGCGCGGTCACACGAGGCTGGCGTGCCTGGTCCGACGCCTTCGATCGCACGCAGGTCATCCAGTTCGGCGGAGCCGCCGGCACGCTCGCGTCACTCGGCGCGCACGGTCCGGCGGTGGAGCAGGCGCTCGCCGGTGAACTGGATCTCGAGGTTCCCGATGCGCCCTGGCATGCGCAGCGAGATCGTCTTGCAGGTTTCGTCGCGGCAGCCGGTGTGTACGTCGGTGCGCTCGGCAAGATCGCCGGCGACGTGGCGCTGCTCATGCAGCCGGAAATCGGCGAGGCCTTCGAAGGCGGCGGTGGCTCGTCGACAATGCCGCACAAGCGCAACCCGTCGAGGTGTGCTGCGGTTCGCGCGTGCGCGCTCAGGATGCCGGGGCTCGTGGCCACGATGCTGTCGGCGATGGATCACGAGCACGAACGCGCCGTGGGCGGCTGGCACGTCGAGGCGTCGACGCTCGTCGACGCCGTGCAGACGGCCGCCGCGGCCACAGCCGCGACGGCTGACGTCCTCGAATCGCTCACCGTCGACGAGGCCCGCATGCGTCAGAACATCGACGCGACCCGCGGAGTGATTTTTGCCGAACGCCTCGTGCTTCGGCTCGCGCCGGAGATCGGGCGGCAGGAAGCGACGGCGCTCGTGAAGGGGGCTGTCGATGAGTCCACGCGATCCGGCCGAACGCTGGCGGACGTCGTGGCGTCCACGCCGGCACTGACCGATCGGCTGCCGGCCCAGGAGCGCACCGAGCTGTTCGCCGCCGATTCGTACCTCGGTTCAGCTGACGTGTTCCGCGCGCGTCTGCTCGCGGCGGCCGGGACGCCGGGCTCGAGGAAGGTCTGACCCATGGCGTTCATCACCACCACCGACGGCGCACTCTATTACCGCCTCGAGGGCGCCGACGACAAACCGGTCGTCGTGTTGTCCCATTCGCTCGGGCTCGACCACGGCATGTGGGACGCGCAGGTCGCCGACCTCGCGCCGCACTTCCGCGTGCTGCGCTACGACACGCGCGGTCATGGCGCGTCGATGGTGCCGACCGGCGACTACACGATCGAGCAGCTCGGCAAGGATGTTCTCGCGCTGACCGATGCACTCGGCATCGAGACGTTCGCGTTCTGCGGCCTGTCGCTGGGCGGCATGATCGGCCAGTGGCTGGCGATTCACGCGCCGGATCGGCTGACGCACCTGGTGCTGGCCAATACGACGGCGCGCGTGGCCGAACCGTCGGCCATGGAGGCGCGCCGAACGACGGTGCTCGCCGGTGGAATGCCGGCCATCGTCGACACCGTGATGTCGCGATTTTTCACCGAGGCGTCGCTTCGGCGTCATCCGCCGGCCGTGGCATCGGCGCGACGCACGGTGCTGGCAACCTCGGCCGTCGGCTACGCGGGCTGCTGCGCCGCGATCCGCGACATGGATCAGCGAGACGCACTCGCACGCATCACGGTGCCCACGCTCGTGATTGCCGGCGACCTCGACGTCTCGATGCCCTGGACGCCTCACAGCGAGCAGCTCGCCTCGTCGATCCAGGCCGCGACCGTCGTCCGTCTGAAGGCGGCGCACCTGTCGAATCTCGAGCAGCCGCGATCGTTTTCGGCCGCGCTGTTCCGGTTCCTGCTGCCGAAACCGTTCGACGCACTCGATGCCGGCATGCCGGTCCGCCGCGCCGTGCTGGGTGATGCGCACGTGGATCGGTCCATCACGAACACGACGGACTTCAATCACGACTTCCAGGCGCTCATCACGCGTTTTGCGTGGGGCACGATCTGGACGCGTCCGGGGCTCGACCATCGTACGCGCCGGCTGCTCGTGCTGACCATCACGGCGTCCATGGGCCGCTGGGAGGAGTTCCGCCTGCACCTGCGCTCGGGCGTGGCGCACGAGCTCGAGTGGGCCGACGTCGAGGAGGTGCTGCTGCAGGTGGCCGTCTATGCTGGCGTACCGGCGGCAAACACCGCGTTCCACATCGCGATCGAAGAACGAACGAAGCTGCCCGGCGAGGCGTGACTCCGGGGGAGCTTCGACGCCGGCCCGGAACTCCTCTATGCTGTGTGTTCCATCGGAGACTTCTATGAAACTGCTGCGACTTGCGCTGGCCGCAATCTTCGTCCTGGTGTCGGCTGCCCCTGCGGCCGCCCAACGTTACACCGCCGTACAGAAGGGCGACATCATCGAGCTCGTCGACGCCACGGCCGAGATGCACGTGGAGGTCGTTCCCGACATGAGCAACGCCTGGCGGATTCGCGTGAAGGGGCACGACCTCGTCCGCACGTCGGCCACGCTCGAGGCGTTCCGAGCCAATCCCGGCTACAACGGCATGCCGCTGCTCGCGCCGTTCGCGAACCGGCTCGACCAGACCGCGTTCTACGCCAACGGGCAGAAGTACAACTTCGACCTCGAACTGGGCAGCGTCCGCGGGCCGATTCCGTCGACCGGCTTCGTCAACGGCACGAAGGACTGGCAGCTCGTCGAGTTCAAGGCCGATGAGACCGGCGCGTGGGTGATCTGCCGGCTCGACTTCTACAAGAACCCCCGGTTCATGCAGCAGTGGCCGTTCGCCCACACCATCACGATGACCTACAGGGTGTCGAACGGCGAGCTCGAGGTGCGCACCAGGCTCGACAACATGAGCGCCGAGCCCATGCCGGTCGTCTTCGGCTATCACCCCATCTACGAACTGCCCGACGGCAACCGGAACGACTGGACGGTCTCGGTCGATGCCCGAACGCACTGGGTCGAGATTCCGCAGCGCCTGCCGACCGGCGAGACGCAACCGATCGAGAAGTTCTTCAACGCGGAGCGCACGGCCATCCAGCTGAAGAACTACGCGCTGGTCGACGACGTGTTCACCGATCTCATTCACGACGCGAACGGCCGCGCGACGATGAAGCTGATGGGCGGCGGCAAGGAACTGCACGTGAGCCTCGGGCGGAAGTACGGGACGGTGCTGCTGTGGTCGACGCCGTTGATGGCGGCTGGCCAGGGCGGCCGCGGCGGTGCGCCGGGCGCGCGCGGCGGTGGGCCTGGCCGTGCCGGCGGTCCCGCACCTGCCCCCGCGCCATCGGGACCGTTCCCGGTCGATCCCGCGCAGGGTGTTCGCGTGGCGCCACCCGCGGTGCCGCTGCCCGAAGGCGCCACGCCGGCAGGCAAGGGGTTCATCGCGTTCGAGCCGATGGTGGCCATCACCAACGCGCTGAACCTGGCGCACGCCGGCGTCTACAAGGA
>CAZVHY010000078.1:10123-12329 GCA_964627115.1 uncultured Solibacteraceae bacterium
CTCTGTTTGTCAATCGAATGGTCATGCGCTAGACTCCATTGGCATTGCCAATAGGAGGCGGCGATGGGACTGTTCCACGACGTGTTCGGTCGAGTGCGTTCGGCGCTCCGGCGGCGCCGCACCGATCGGGATCTGCAGGACGAGCTCGAATCCCACCTCGCCATCGAAGCGGACGAACTGCGGCGCCGGGGGCACGCGTCGGCCGACGCCGCGCGCCTCGCGGTCGTCCGATCCGGCGGCGTCACGCCCACCATGGACGCGCTCCGCGACCAGCGCGGCCTGACCTGGTTGTCGGACGCCGTCCGTGACATTCGCTACGCCTGCCGCGGCCTGATGCGCGCCCCTGGCCTCACCACCGTGGCCGTGATCTCGCTCGCCCTCGGCATCGGCGCGAGCTCCATCATCTTCAGCATCGTGGACGCCGCCCTGTTGCGGCCGTTGCCCTACCGGGATGCCGATCGGCTCGTGGACCTGCTGCGGATCGCGGAAACCGTGACCGGCGCCCGTGTGCGGGTCAGGGTGGACGGTGGTCGGATCGACCAGATACGCGCGATGCCACAGGTATTCGAAGGTGCGGCGGCGCTCAGCGATGCGAGGAGTCTCGCGCTGGCCGACGGCCCGGAGATCAGTCTCGGTGTCGGCGCGTTCGCCCCGGGATTTCCGGCGTTTCTTGGCATCGCCCCGCAACTCGGCCGGGACTTCACCGACGACGACGTCACGGCCGGCGGCCGCATCGTCATCAGCGACGCGTACTGGAGCCGCGCGTTCAATCGCGATCCGGAGGTGATTGGGGCGACAGTGCCGCTTGCCAGCGGCGTGCGCGTGATCGTCGGCGTGATGCCGCCGGCGTTTCGGTACTTCGTGGGCGGTCAGACGGATGCATGGCTGCCCACAGCGGAAAGTGAAGCGCGCCAGGTCATCGCACGCGTGCGTGCCGGATTGACCGTCGACGACGCGCAACGGGAATTGAATGCGCTGCTGGCGCGGCCGGACGCTACCTGGAAGCCACTTGGTGTCGAGATTCAGCCTGGTGACTGGAACCGCGCGGGCCAGTACTTCGGACAGGGTGGGCAGTCGACAGGGGTGATGTTGTCGAGCCTGTTTGGTGCCGTCGGACTGCTGCTGGCCATCGGTTGCGCAAACGTGGCGAACCTGTTGCTGTCGCGCACGCTGGCACGACGCCGAGAGATTGCCGTGCGCCGATCGCTCGGCGCCACACGTGGGCGCGTCGCCCGGCAATTGCTCACGGAAGGCTTTGTGCTCGCCGGGATCGGCACCGCGACCGCGGCGGCGGTGGTGTGGTGGGGGATTCACGCGCTGCCCGCGGTCGTACCCGCAGAGCTCGCCCGATCGGTGTTCAGCGTCGGCCTGCCGCAACTCGACGCTCGAGCACTGGCCTTTGGCGGGCTCGTCAGTCTGCTCTCGGGACTCATGTGCGGCAGTACGTCGGCCGCACGCGCGTTCGCCTCCGACGCGACAGGCGATGTGCTGGCGGGTGGCCAGCGTGTGGCCGGGCCCAACCGCGCCGTGCGCCGCACGCACGCCGTATTCCACGTGTTGCAGGTGGCGATGACGGTCGTGCTCCTGACTGGCGCGGGACTGCTGCTGGCAAGCGTGTACCGGATGGCGATGACGCCGCCGGGGTTCGATCCGAGGAATCTCGCATATGCGTCGCTGGACTTCAGCGCCACGGGATGGACGGGAAGGGCCGGATTGGCGCCGATCGGCGAATTCCTCGACAACCTGGTCACCCGCTTGAAGACGATGCCCGGCATCGCGGAGGCTATCGTTGGTCGGCCTCCCGTTGAGGGTGGTCGCATCGCGGGATTTCGGCCTGAGGGACTCGACGAAAGCGCTGCCGACACCATCCGGACGAGCAGCTACTTCGTTGGCACGGGCTACTTCCCCTTCGTCGGAACGAGGATCGTGGCGGGCCGATCCTTCAACGGGGACGACGTGAGCGATGGGCAGCCGGTGGCGATCGTCAGCGAGAGCACGGCCAGGCGGTTCTGGCCGTCGGGCGCCTGGATTGGTCAGCGCTTCAAACGTTGGGGAGATGCTGGCGATCCATTCCTGACCGTAGTCGGGGTTGCCGAGGACGTGCGGGCCATCTCGCTGATGGAGGACGAGGCCACGATCTATCTGCCGATTGCCCAGACGTCCGATCCCGCGTCGATCCTGTTTCGCACCACCGGCGACGAAGCCG
>CAZVHY010000078.1:12429-13952 GCA_964627115.1 uncultured Solibacteraceae bacterium
TGCAGGACGAGCTCGAGTCCCACCTTGCCATCGAAGCCGACGAGCTGCGGCGCCGCGGTCACCCGTCGGGTGATACCGCGCGTCTGGCCGTGGTCCGATCCGGCAGCGTCGCGCCCACCATGGACGCGCTCCGCGACCAGCGCGGCCTGATCTGGCTGTCGGACGCGGTGCGCGACGTGCGCTACGCCTGCCGCGGCCTGGTGCGCGCGCCTGGTCTCACCTCGGTTGCCGTGGTCTCGCTCGCACTTGGTATTGGCGCGAGCACGGTCATCTTCAGCATCGTGGACGCCGCGCTGCTGCGGCCGTTGCCGTACAGGGATGCCGATCAGCTCGTCGAACTGGAGCGCGTTGCGGTGACGCGCGGTGGCGACCACGTCACGGTGAAGATGGACGGAGGACAGATCCAGCACGTGCGCGCCATTCCGCAGGTCTTCGACAGCGTGTCGGCGTACAGCACCGCCAGGCCCGTGGCCTTCGTTGATGGTCCCGACGTGAGCGTCCAGGTTGGCGGATTCGCGCCGGGGCTTCCCGCGTTTCTGGGCATCGCCCCGCAGCTCGGACGCGACTTCTCGACTGACGATGTTGCGGCAGCCGATGCGCTCGTCATCAGCGACGCGTACTGGCGCCGCGCATTTGGCGCCGATCCAGGCGTCATCGGGACGCCAGTCACGTTCGTGGGCGGTACACGCACGATCGTTGGCGTGATGCCGCCGACGTTCCGCTATTTTGTCGGCGTTCACACCGACGCGTGGACGCCGATCGCGGAGGGCAGTGGCGATGAACTGGTCGCGCGCCTGCGCGCGGGGTTGACGGTCGATTCGGCGCAGCAGGAACTGGATGCGTTACTGGCCCGACCGGACGCGACGTGGCGACCGCTGAAGATCGACATTCGTCCCGGCGACTGGAACCGGGCTGGTGAGTACTACAGGCAGGGTGCGCGGTCGACGCCGGTGATGCTGTCGAGTCTGCTCGGTGCCGTCGGCCTGCTGCTGGCCATCGGGTGTGCGAACGTGGCGAACCTGCTCCTGTCTCGCACGCTGACGCGACAGCGCGAGATTGCCGTGCGTCGATCGCTCGGCGCGACACGCGGACGCGTCGCGCGGCAACTGCTCACTGAAGGGCTGGTGCTCGCCGGCATCGGCACGGCGGCCGCGGCCGTGCTCGCTTCGTGGGGTATTCGTGCGCTGCCGGCCATCGTGCCCGCCGAGCTCGCCGCGTCCGTCTTCAGCGTCGGTCTGCCTGCGCTCGATGCGCGTGCGCTCGCGTTTGGCGCCGTCGTCAGCGTCCTCTCCGGACTGTTGTGCGGCAGCGCGTCTGCTGCCCGCGTGTTCGCGTCTGCCGTACCGGATGGCCTGTTGTCGGGCGGCCAACGGATTGCCGGATCCACACGCGCGCAGCGTCACGTGCACGGCATGTTGCAGACGATGCAGGTCGCCATGACTGTCGTGCTGCTGGCTGGCGCCGCCCTGCTGCTGACGAGCGTGTACCGCATGACGAGCACGCCGCCCGGATTCGATCCACGG
>CAZVHY010000079.1:0-10197 GCA_964627115.1 uncultured Solibacteraceae bacterium
CGCACCTTCGGATCGTTGCGCGCGAGGATGCCGCGCGGCTGGAACTCGTCCACGAGGCTCGCCACGAGCACCGGCAGGCGCCGATCGGCGCCCTGCGTGAGCGTCTGCACCACGAACCAGTGGTCGGTCCCGTCGCCATAACGGTCGACAATCGTCGCCGGCAGCCCATCGGCCTCCGCGTGCACGACGCGCCACGCCGTGGCGTCGATGCCCAGCGACGCGCGATACGCGGCGGCCGCGCGCACGCGCTCGCCGATGAAACGGCGCTCGTCGGGTGCGGGCCCGGAGCCCGTCGCAATCATCCGCAGCGCAATCTGCGACTCGCTACTCCAGTACGCCCATCCAAGCGGACGACGACGGTCGCCGACGACGCGCACGATGTCGCCGCGCTCGGCCGTGGCCTCGACAATGTCGGAACGATAAATCCAGGGGTGGCCGGTTCGGAGCCGCTCGGCCCCGCGCCGTGAGATCACGGCCGTGGGTGTCATGCGCCTATAGTACGTTTTCAGCTATCATTTGCGGGTTATGCGCATCGCGCTCGGCGCCGACCATGCGGGCGTCGTCCTCAAGGACCAGCTCAAGGCACGGCTCGACGAGCGGGGCATCCCCTACACGGACTTCGGGACCACGGGCACGGATTCGGTGGATTACCCGGATTTCGCCGCCCTCGTGGCACACGACGTCGCGTCGGGCTCGAGCGACCGCGGCGTGCTCGTCTGCGGTTCGGGCATCGGCATGGCCATCGCGGCCAACAAGGTTCCCGGCATCAGGGCCGCGGCCGTCGTCGACGAGCCGTCGGCACGGCTGAGCCGCGAGCACAACGACGCGAACGTGCTGGCGCTCGGCGCGCGGCTCACCGACCCGGCCGTGGCCGTTCGTCTGCTCGACATTTTTCTCGATACCTCGTTTGCCGGCGGCCGGCACCAGCACCGCGTCGACAAACTGTCCGCTCTCGATCAGGTTTCCCGATGACACATCTCGCCAGCTTCGATCCCGATATCGCCGACGCCATCCGCCACGAAGTCCAGCGCCAGGAAGAGGGACTCGAACTGATTGCCTCCGAGAACTTCGTCAGCATGGCCGTGCTCGAAGCGGCCGGCAGCGTGATGACGAACAAGTACGCCGAAGGCTACCCGGGCAAGCGGTACTACGGCGGCTGCGAGTTCGTGGACGTCGCGGAGTCGCTTGCGATCGAACGGGCGAAGGCGCTCTTCGGTGCCGAACACGTCAACGTGCAGCCGCACTCGGGCGCCCAGGCCAACACGGCCGTCTACATGGCCACGCTGAAGCCGGGCGACACGATCCTCGGCATGAACCTGGCGCACGGCGGCCACCTCACGCACGGCCATCCGCTGAACTTCTCTGGCAAGTACTTCAACATCGTGCCCTACGGCGTCCGCCAGGAGGACGAGCGGATCGACTACGACGAGGTCGAACGTCTGGCCGCCGAACACCGGCCGCAGATGATCGTCGTCGGCGCGAGCGCGTATCCGCGCCGCATCGACTTCGCCCGCATGCGCGCGATCGCGGACGCGTCGGGTTCGCTCGTGATGGTCGACATGGCGCACATCGCGGGCCTGGTCGCGGCTGGTGAACACCCGAGCCCGGTGCCGCACGCCGATTTCGTCACCACGACCACGCACAAGACGCTGCGCGGCCCGCGCGGCGGCATGATCCTGTGCCGCGCGCAGTACGCGAAGGACATCGATCGATCGGTGTTCCCCGGCGTGCAGGGCGGTCCGCTGATGCACATCATCGCGGCCAAGGCGGTCTGCTTCAAGGAAGCGCTGGCGCCCGAATTCCGCGTCTATCAGCAGCAGATCGTGAAGAACGCGGCACGACTGGCCTCGGCGCTTGCGGGCGCAGGCTTCCGCCTGGTCAGCGGCGGCACCGACAATCACCTGATGCTCGTCGACGTCTTCTCGCGCGGCCTCACCGGCAAGGTGGCCGAAGCCGCACTCGGACGCGCCGGCATCACCGTCAACAAGAACACGATCCCGTTCGACACCAACTCGCCGATGGTCGGTAGCGGCATCCGCATCGGCACACCCGCGGTGACGACGCGCGGGATGCGTGAGGCGGAGATGGATACGGTCGCGGATCTCATCGGCCGCGTGCTCGCCGCGCCAGAGGACGAGGCCGCCCTGGCGGCGGTGCGCGCCGACGTGGAAACGTTGTGCCGGAAGTTCCCGCTGTATCCGGCGCTGGCGGGCTAGTCGAACGCGTCGTCCGGATCCTCGATCCGGAAACCGGCGCGCTCGCCACGGCGCTGAGCGATTTCGAGGCGCGACCCGGCCAGCTGGCGCTGGCCCGCGCCGTGGCTACGGCGTTCGCCACGAATGGTGTCCTGCTGGCTGAAGCCGGCACGGGCACGGGCAAGACACTCGCGTACCTCGTACCGGCCGTCGCGGCCGGCACGCGCGTGCTGGTGTCGACCGGCACCCGCAACCTCCAGGACCAGGTCTTCTACAAGGACATCCCGGCGCTCGCCCGCGCGCTTGGCGTGCCCATCCGCGCGGCCTACATGAAAGGTCGCACGAACTACCTGTGCCTGCACCGGTACGAGCGCCTACGCGAGGCCGTGACGCCTGCCAGCCAGGACTGGCACTGGCTCGAACGGATTGGCGAGTGGCTGCCGCACACGGTCACCGGCGACCGCGCGGAGATCGACGATCTTCCCGACAGCCTGCCGCTCTGGCAGGATCTGACCGCCACGCACGAACAGTGCATTGGCCGCGACTGCGCGCGTTACGCGGACTGTTTCGTCACGCGCATGCGCGAACGCGCGGCCGAGTCGCAGCTCGTCGTCGTCAATCACCACCTGCTGTGCGCTGATGCCGCGGTGCGGAACGGTCAGTTCGGCGAGGTCGTGCCCGAGTGCGACTTCCTCGTCGTCGACGAAGCCCACCAGCTGGAAGACGTGGCCACGCAGTACTTCGGCGTGGCGGTCGGCGCGCACCGGCTCGACGAGTTCGTGCGCGACGTGACGAGCGCCGGCGCCGCACGCCGCGACGACCAGGTGTTCGCCGACGCGCTCGCCGCGGCCGCGCTCGAGGTCCAGCAGGCGGCCCATCGCTTCTTCGATCGCCTGCGGCTCGAGATGCACGCGCGGCCGTCTGGCGGCGATCGCGCCAAGGTGACGGCCGCCATGGCCGAACACGTCGCGCCAACGCGCGAGGACCTGGCCAGCGCGCTGGCAGGCGTTGGCGCCGCGCTCGCGCCACACACCGAGCGCGCCGACGACCTCGTGCGCCTGCGCGCGCGAGCGGACGCGATCCGTCGCGATCTCACCATCGTGGCCGCGGCCGACGATGAACGGTACGTGCACTTCATCGAACAACGCGGCCGGCACGTCACGCTGCGCGCCGCGCCGATCGACGCGTCGGAGGTGATCCGCGATCTCATCATCGCCCCGCGCCGCGCGGCCGTGCTGACGTCGGCCACGCTGACCGTCGATGGCGCGTTCGACTACGCCCGCGCGCGGCTCGGCCTGGCCGCTGCCGACACGCTCCGCGTGCCGTCCGAATTCGACTTCCGGACGCAGGCCCTGCTGTACCTGCCGCCTGACATGCCGGATCCGCGATCGCCGGAATTCAATCGCCGGGCCGCGCACGAAGTGGCCAGCCTGCTGGACTGCTCGCGCGGACGCGCGTTCGTGCTCTTCACGTCGTACGCCGCCATGCGCGAGGTGCAGGCGGCTCTCGAAGACCACGTCGAGTGGCCGCTCTTCGTGCAGGGGACGGCCCCGAGGCCGGCGCTGCTGCGCGACTTTCGATCCACGCCGAACGCGGTGCTGCTGGCGACGGCCAGTTTCTGGCAGGGTGTGGACGTGGCCGGCGAGGCGCTCAGCTGCGTCATCATCGACCGGCTGCCCTTTGCCTCGCCGTCCGATCCGCTGGTGCAGGCGCGCATCGAGGCCATCGGACAGCGCGGCGGCAACGCGTTTCACGACTACCAGGTGCCCCTGGCCACGCTGACGCTGCTCCAGGGACTCGGCCGGCTGATCCGGAGCCGGTCGGATCGTGGCGTACTGGCGGTGCTCGACCCGCGCCTGACGCGCATGTCCTACGGCCGCCGTTTCCTGGCGTCGATGCCGCCCGCGCCCATCACGTCGGCGATGGAAGACGTCTGGCAGTTCTTCAATACGTGATGGACGGCGGTTGCCGCCGCCGGGCGGCCCAGTGGCCGGCCCTACGACGAAAATGGCTGTCGTCGCCACGGGGCTTCGTGCCCCACGGATCCGGCGGGCGTGAAGGCGGCCGGCGACGACAGTCGGGGCGAGAGGGCACCGGTGTAATAAACTTGAAGCATTCGTCGTTTAGACGTGTAGTGGAGGCAGTAATGATGCGTCAGCGTTCAATTCCCGGAATTCTCATCGGAGCGTGCGTTGCCCTGTTGCTGGCAACGGCGTCGCCGGCCCATGCACAGCTGGGTTCTCTCCAGGGCCGTGTCGTCGACGAATCCGGGAAGCCCGTCCCGGACGCCGAAGTGGTCTTCGAGTTCACCGGCGGTATCCCCGTGAAGTTCACCGGCAAGACGGACCAGAACGGCGAGTGGGTGCGCGCCGGCCTGAACGCCGTTGGCCGCTGGAACATCTCCGCCTCGAAGGATGGCGCCACGGGTTTCGCCAACAACGTGGAAGTCTCGATCGGGTCGGCCGGCAAGGTGCCCGACATCGTGATTCGCCGGGGTGGCGCGGCGAGCCCGGCCGAGGAAGCGGCGCGCGCCAAGGAAGCGGCGGCCCTCAAGACGCTGCTCGCCGAGGTGAATGCGGCGCTGACGGCCAACGATCTCGACACGGCCGCGGTGAAGCTCAACGAGGCGGTCGAGAAGATTCCGACCTGCGCGGAATGCCATGTGCAGCTCGGCGAAATCCACGCGCGCCGCAAGCAGAACGACCAGGCGGAGGCGGCCTTCAAGAAGGCGCTCGAGGTGGACCCGAAGTCGGCGGCGGCCTATGACGGTCTGGCAGCCATCTACAACACGACGGGCCGGCTCGATCTCGCGGCCGACGCGGCAGCCAAGGCCATGGAGCTTCACGGCGCCGACGGCGGCGGCGACGCGACCTCGGCCTACAACGCCGGCGCCATCATGATGAACTCCGGCAAGGTCGCCGAGGCGAAGGCGCAGTTCCAGCGCGCCATCCAGCTCGATCCGAAGATGGCCGAGGCGCACTTCCAGCTCGGCATGACGTTCATCAACGAGGGCAACGTCGGCGAGGCCATCAAGTCGCTCCAGCAGTACCTGCAGATCGCGCCGAACGGTCCGAACGCGCAGATGGCCAAGGACATGCTGCCCGAGCTGCAGAAGATGCAGTAGATGCCGCACGCCGCGGACATCGCGTCCAATCTCGACTCGGTGCGTCGCCGCCTCCAGGCGGCGGCGCACCGGGTACACCGCACGCCCTCCGACATCACCCTCATCGCCGTTTCCAAGACCTTCGGTCCCGAGTTCGTTCGCGCGGCCGTGGCCGACGGCCAGCTCGTGTTCGGCGAGAACCGCGTACAGGAAGCGGTCACCAAACGCGACGCCCTCGCGGACGTGACGGCCGAGTGGCACCTGATCGGCCATCTCCAGAGCAACAAGGCCCGCAAGGCCGTGGAGACGTTCGACTGGATCCAGTCTGTCGACCGCCTCGATCTGCTGGCGAAGCTCGATACGGCCGCGCGCGACGCCGGCCGGCGGCCGCGCATCCTGATCCAGGTCGATCTCGCCGGCGAAGCCACGAAATACGGCGCACCGCGCGATACGGTGGGCGCGCTCGTGGACGCGGGTGCGGCGGCCGCGCATCTCGACCTGCGCGGACTGATGATCGTCCCACCGTGGCCCGAGCACGCCGAAGACTCGCGGCCGTGGTTCCGGCAGTTGCGCGAGCTGCGCGACGACCTCGTCGCGCAGGGCGCGCCGGCCGGTAAACTCGCCGATCTCTCGATGGGCATGAGCCACGACTTCGAGGTGGCGGTTGAAGAGGGCGCCACCATGGTCCGCGTCGGGACGTCGATCTTCGGCACCCGCGACGACGGCGAGCCATGACCATCCCCGGACCGGTGCGCGAGACCCCGCACGGCGTCCGCCTCGAGCTTCGGGTGATCCCGCGGTCGCCGCGCGCCGGCGTCGATGGTGTGCGCGACGGGCGGCTGCTGCTGCGTGTGACGGCTCCGCCTGTCGATGGCGCCGCCAACGAAGCGGTGATCGCCGCCATCGCCGGCGCACTCGACGTGCCGAAACGCGACGTCCGCGTCGTGGCCGGTCAGACCGCGCGCAACAAGGCGGTCGAGGTCGACGGCGTCACGCCGGGTGACGCCGTCGTGCGGCTCGGGTTGGGCTAGATCAGGCCGTGCGCCACCATGGCGCGGGCGACCTTGGTGAAGCCGCCGATGTTGGCCCCGAGCACGTAGTTGCCGGGCGCCCCGAATTCATCGGCCGTCTCACAGACGAGCGTGTGGATGCTGGTCATGATCTCGTCGAGCCGGCGGTCGGTGAACTCGAACGACCAGGAATCTCGGCTCGCGTTCTGCTGCATCTCGAGCGCGGATGTCGCCACGCCGCCCGCGTTGGCGGCCTTGCCGGGTCCGAAGGCAATGCCGGCCTCGAGGAACACGCGCACGCCCTCGGGTGTAGTCGGCATGTTCGCGCCCTCGGCCACCGCAATACAGCCGTTGTCGACGAGCGTCCGCGCATCGCGGCCGTTGAGCTCGTTCTGCGTGGCGGACGGCAGGGCGAGTTGCGCGGGCACGTCCCAGATGTTGCCGGCGGCCTGATAGATGGCCTCCGGACGATACTTCACGTAGTCGGCGATGCGCCGGCGCTCGACTTCCTTGAGCGTTTTCACCAGATCGAGATCGATGCCGCGTTCGTCGACGACCACGCCCGCCGAGTCCGAACACGCGATGACGCGTGCGCCGAGCTCGTGCAGCTTCTCGATCGTGTAGATCGCCACGTTGCCCGAGCCGGACACGACGCAGGTCTTGCCCTCGATCGACTCACCGCGCACCTTCAACATCTCGCGCAGGAAATAGACGACGCCATAGCCCGTGGCCTCCTTGCGGACGAGCGACCCGCCCCAGCCGACGCCCTTGCCGGTCAGCACACCGGACTCGTACCGGTTCGTGATGCGTTTGTACTGGCCGAACATGTACCCGATCTCGCGGCCGCCGACGCCGATGTCGCCGGCCGGCACGTCGGTGTATTCGCCGAGGTGCCGGTAGAGCTCGGTCATGTAGCTCTGGCAGAAGCGCATCACCTCGCCGTCGGACTTGCCCTTCGGATCGAAGTCGGACCCACCCTTGCCGCCGCCGATCGGCAGGCCGGTGAGCGCGTTCTTGAAGACCTGTTCGAAGCCCAGGAACTTGACCGTGCCGAGCGTCACCGACGGATGGAAGCGCAGGCCGCCCTTGTAGGGCCCCAGCGCGCTGTTGAACTCGACGCGGAAGCCGCGGTTGATGTGGACCTCGCCCTGGTCGTCCTGCCACGGCACGCGGAAGATGATCTGCCGTTCCGGCTCGCAGATGCGCTCGATGATGCGCTCGCGCGCGAACTCCGGATACTTCACGAGCACGCCGCCGAGCGATTCGAGCACCTCGCGCACCGCCTGATCGAACTCACTTTCCCCGGGATTCCTGCACTTGACCTGCTGATAGATGGCTTCGATGTTCTCGTCGAGAATCGCTGTCACGCTTCACTCCGCCGGCCACGCGCCACAGGGGGCGTGGTTTGTCACCGCACCAGATTGGCCAGTCGTCCCCAGCGGACGCCGCCGATCGAGCCGGATCCCGATGACGCGTCGGCCACCGAGAAATAGATCACCAGGGCTTCGCCCTTCACGTAGGACGCGGGCATGAAGCCCCAGTAGCGGCTGTCCTCCGAGTTGTCGCGGTTGTCGCCCATCATGAAGTACTGCCCGTCGGGCACGGTCACCGGGCCGTACTCCTCGCGCAGATCGCCGGCGCGCACGGGGCCATCAGGAGAGGGCGGCTCCAGGTACCGGACGTAAGGCTCGTCGAGCTGTTCGCCGTTGATGTAGACGCGCTTGCGCCGCAGTTCGAGGCGATCGCCCGGCAGGCCGATGACACGCTTGATGAAGTCGCGGTCGGGCTGCACGGGGTATTTGAAGACAATGACGTCGCCCCGCTCGATCGGCTTGTTCGCCAGCAGGAGACGCTCGAACGACGTGAGTGCCGGCGCGTAGGCCATCTTGTTGACCAGCAGATGGTCGCCGACGAGCAGGTTGTTCTCCATCGATCCGGTCGGAATCTTGAACGCCTGGAAGACGAACGTCCGGACGAACAGCGCCAGGATGACGGCCACGACCAGCGACTCGAAGTACTCGCGCGCCACCGACTTCTTCACGAGTCCCCCTGGCCGATCTTGAGGACGGCGAGGAAAGCCTCCTGCGGGATCTCGACGCGGCCGACGCGCTTCATGCGCTTCTTGCCTTCCTTCTGCTTCTCGAGCAGCTTGCGCTTGCGCGAGATGTCGCCACCGTAACACTTCGCGAGCACGTTCTTCCGGAGCGCGCGCACCGTCTCCCGCGCGATGACGCGGGTGCCGATGGTCGCCTGGATGGCAATCTCGAACATCTGCCGCGGAATCAGCTCACGCATCTTGGCGGCCAGCGCCCGCCCGCGCGGATACGCGTTGTCCTCGTGGACGATGATCGACAGCGCGTCGACCGGCTCGGCGTTGACGAGGATGTCGAGCTTCACGAGCGGCGATACCCAGTAGCCGGTGACGTGGTAGTCGAGCGAGGCATAACCTCGCGAGATCGTCTTCAGCCGGTCGTAGAAGTCGAGCACGACCTCGTTGAACGGCAGCTCGTAGGTCACGAGCACGCGGCCGCTCGTGATGTACTCCATGCCCTTCTGGATGCCGCGTTTCTCCTGGCAGAGCTCGAGGATGGGCCCGACGAACTCCGACGGCGTCATCATCGTGGCGGTGATGACCGGCTCCTCGATCTGCCGGATGCGGCCGGTCTCGGGCAGCTTCGACGGCGTGTCGATCTCCTGCACCTCGCCGTCGGTCGTCGTGACGCGGTAGAGCACGCCCGGCGCGGTGGTGATCAGATCCTGGTTGAACTCGCGCTCGAGCCGCTCCTGCACGATTTCCATGTGCAGCAGGCCGAGGAAACCACAGCGGAAGCCGAAGCCGAGCGCGGCCGACGTCTCGGGTTCGAAGAAGAACGACGCGTCGTTCAGGCGCAGCTTCTCGAGCGCCTCGCGCAGTTCGGCGTACTTCGATCCCTCCACCGGGTACAACCCGGCGAAGACCATCGGCTTGAGCTCCTTGAAGCCGGGAAACGGCGTGGCCGTCGGGCGGGCAATCTCGGTGATCGTGTCGCCGATGCGCGCATCGGCGACGTTCTTGATGTTGGCCACCATGAACCCGGCTTCGCCCACACCGAGCCCGTCGACCGGCACCGGCTTGGGGTTGAACACGCCGAGTTGTTCGACCTGGTAGTCCTGTCCGGCTGCCATCAGCCGTATTTTCATCCCAGGAGCGATGCGGCCGTCTATGACGCGGATCAGGATCACGACACCGCGGTAGGGGTCGTACCAGGAATCGAAGATCAGCGCCTTGAGCGGCGCCGCCGGGTCGCCCTCCGGCGGCGGGAGGCGCGTGACGATGGCTTCCAGGATCTCCGGAACGCCCGTGCCGGCCTTTCCGCTGGCCAGGATCGCGCCGTCGGCGGGCAGACCGATGATGTCCTGAATCTGGCGCCGGGCCTCGTCGGGCTCGGCGCCGGGCAGGTCGATCTTGTTGATGACCGGGATGATCTCGAGGTTGTTCTCGATGGCGAGATACGCGTTGGCCAGTGTCTGCGCCTCGACGCCCTGCGATGCGTCGACGAGCAGGAGCGCGCCCTCGCAGGCCGACAGCGACCGCGTCACCTCGTACTGGAAGTCGACGTGTCCCGGCGTGTCGATCAGGTTCAGGACGTAGGTCTGGCCGTCGTTCGCCTTGTAGGCCAGACGAACGGCGTGCGCCTTGATGGTGATGCCGCGCTCGCGCTCGAGGTCCATGCTGTCGAGGACCTGCGCCTCCATCTCGCGCGCCTGGAGGGCGCCCGTGTATTCGAGGAATCGGTCCGCGAGCGTCGACTTGCCGTGGTCGATGTGAGCGACGATCGAGAAATTGCGGATGAGCTTCTGATCCATGCCGGACAAACGCCTATTATGCCGGTTCCCGACAGGTCTTGCC
>CAZVHY010000079.1:10297-13812 GCA_964627115.1 uncultured Solibacteraceae bacterium
GGGGCCGACCCCCGTGTCGGCCCTGACGTCGCTATCGCTGGTCGATCGGCAGGACGTGCTGCGGATACGGCGGGCCGATGTACTCGGTTCGCGGCCGGATCAGCCGGTTGTTGGTGTACTGCTCGAGGACGTGGGCCGTCCAGCCCGAAATGCGGCTCACGGCGAAGATGGGCGTGTAGAGGTCGATCGGGATGGCCAGCGAGTAGAACGCCGACGCCGAGTAGAAGTCGACGTTCGGGTTGAGCTTCTTCTCGCCCTTCACGACCGATTCGATCCGCTCGGACATGGCAAACCACTGTGGCTCCCCGGCCCGCTCGCCGAGCATCTTCGAGAAGCGCCGCAGGTGCGTGGCGCGCGGGTCCTCGGTGCGGTATACGCGATGGCCGAAGCCGGCAATCTTCTCCTTGCGGGCGAGCTTCGCGCGCACGGTGGCCTCGGCCCGTTCCGGCCCCGCATCGCGGCCAATCTCGAGGAGCATGCGCATCACGTCCGCGTTGGCGCCGCCGTGCAACGGCCCCTTCAGCGCGCCAATGGCGCCGACGATGGCCGAGTGCAGGTCGGTGAGCGTGGCGGCGGCCACGCGCGCGGCAAACGTCGAGGCGTTCAGCTCGTGGTCGGCGTGCAGGACGAGCGACACGTCGAACGCGCGCGCTTCGAGCGCCGACGGCCGGCGGCCTGTGAGCATGTAGAGGAAGTTCGCCGCGTGGCCGAGTGCCGGATCCGGGTCGATCGGCCCGCCACCGACGGCCAGCCGGCCCCAGGTCGCGACGAGCGCCCCGAGTTGTCCGGTGAGACGGATGGCCTTGCGCAGTTGCGCATCGGGCGTCCTGGCCGACGTGTCCGCATCGTAGTGCGCCAGCATCGACGTAAGCGTGCGCAGCGCGTCCATCCCGTCGACGGGCGGCAACATCTTCATCGCCCGCAGAATGGGCTCGGGCAGCCGCCGGGCCGCCGCCAGCTGCGTCTGCAGATCCCCAAGCTCGGCGCGGCGCGGCAGGCGTCCGTGCCAGAGCAGATAGCAGCACTCCTCGAATGACACGCCGCGCTCGGCGTCGGCAAGCTCGTGGATGTCGAAGCCCTGGTACGCGAGCACCCCGCGATCACCGTCGATGAAACAGATCGCCGAGGTGCCGGCAACGACGTCCTCGAGGCCAGCCTTGGGTTTCGCGTCAGTCGACATGAGCGTGACCGGAGGGCGCGCGGCCGGCTATTCGGCCGCCTGCGGCGACTTCACCAGCATGTGCTCGCCGCGGAACTGCTGGAGAATCGACATCAGCCCCATGTAGAGGAAGCCGAACTGGAAGAGCATCAGGAACGGCAACGTGCCATAGATGCCGTTGGCCAGCGCGTAGAACACGGTCATCGTGAAGTAGAGACCGAACCCCAGCTCGATGAACGGCTGCACGGGCATCGACTGGTGATACTTCTTGCTCTGCCAGTCGTCCTGCCGCCGCTCGATGCCGTACTTGGGCGTGCGCGTGAACTCGCCGGGATCGCCAAACAGCGCCTCGATCACCGCCTTCGTGTTGTTGATGGCCAGGCCGATGCCGATGGCCATCACCAGCGGCAGCGTGCGCGCGCGCGTCTTCCAGTCGGCGTACGTCTCGCGCTGGCTGATGAGATAGAAGTTGAACACCGACATCGTGGCCGCCGCGAACAGCGGGATGTCGATGAGCAGCATCTCCGTCCAGCCCATCTCGTACCGCACCACCATGGCCGGGAACATGAGCAGCGAGAGCGCGATCATCAGCAGATAGTTGAAGTTTGCCGTCAGGTGGAAGAACGCCTCCAGCTTCACCTTGAGCGGCAGATCGGCCATCAGCACGTACGGCAGCACCTTGCGGCAGGTCTGAATCGACCCCTTCGCCCAGCGATGCTGCTGCGACTTGAAGGAGTTCATCTCGACCGGGACTTCCGCGGGCACGACGACGTCGGGGAGGAACAGGAAGCGCCAGCCTCGCAGCTGCGTGCGGTAGCTCAGGTCGAGATCTTCGGTCAGCGTGTCGTGCTGCCACCCGCCCGCATCGTCAATGGCGATGCGCCGCCAGAGGCCGGCCGTGCCGTTGAAGTTGAAGAAGCAGCCCGAGCGGTTCCGCCCGCCGTGCTCGAGCACGAAGTGCCCGTCGAGCATGATGGCCTGCACGCGCGTCAGCAGCGAGTACGGCTGGTTGATGTGTCCCCAGCGCGCCTGGACCACGGCAATGCCGGGGTCGTTGAAGTACGGCACGGTGCGGCGCAGGAAGTCGGCGCCGGGCACGAAGTCCGCGTCGAAAATCGCGACGAACTCACCCTTGGCCACCTTCAGCCCGGCGTCGAGTGCGCCGGCCTTGTAGCCGGTGCGGTCGGTCCGGTGCAGATAGGCAATGTCGAACCCGCGCTCGCGTTGACGACGCACGGCCAGCTCGGCAATCTCACGCGTCTCGTCGGTGGAGTCGTCGAGCACCTGGATTTCGAGCTTGTCCTTCGGGTAGTCGATGGCGCACACCGCGTCGATCAGCCGGTCCGCGACGTACATTTCGTTGTAGATCGGCAGCTGAACCGTCACCACGGGCCACTCGTCGACAGGGGGCGGCGCGCCCGGCGCCTTGTCCCTGTTCTTCATGTACTGGTAGACGATGAAGTAGCGGTGCCATCCATAAATCCCGAGAATGCTCAGGACGAAGAAATACGACACCAGCGTGAGGGTCTCGAGTGTGGTCATAGAATGAGGCGACCGGTACGCGGAAGGCAGTGCAATTCTAGGGAGCCTCCGCGACCGAGTCAAACTCCAGGCCAGTGGCACACGACAACATTCCAGTTCCGTTTTCCGCCATGACCGTACGTGCCGTCCTCGACGCCGTCCGGGCCGGCACCCTGACGCCAGCCGAGGCCGAGCGGCACATCCGGGCCGCCACGGCGACCGAAGACCTGGGCTACGCCCGCGTCGATCACGACCGCGCCCGTCGTCAGGGATTTCCCGAAGTCATCTACGGCAAGGGCAAGACGCCCGAACAGATTGCGGGCATCGCCCGGGCGATTGCGAGTCGTGGTGATGCGCTGCTCGTCACGCGGGCGAGCCGCGCATCGTTCGACCGCGTTGCAGAAGTCGTACCCGACGCCAGATTTCACGAGCACGCCAGCATCATCGAACGCCGGACGGCCGGCCCGGTGGGACATGGGGTGATTCTGGTGGCCGCGGCAGGCACTTCTGACCTGCCGGTTGCCGAAGAAGCCGCGATTTCCGCGGAAGTCATGAACAATCCGGTCGACCGCCTCTACGACGTGGGCGTGGCCGGCCTCCACCGGCTGCTCTCCGAACACCAGCGATTGTCTGCCGCACGGATCATCATTGTCGTCGCCGGGATGGAAGGCGCGCTGGCGAGCGTGGTCGGCGGCCTCGTCCAGGTGCCGGTCATCGCGGTGCCGACGAGCACGGGCTACGGATCGAGCTTCGAAGGATTGACGGCCCTGCTGGCGATGCTCAACTCCTGCGCGAGCGGCGTTTCGGTCGTCAACATCGACAACGGATTCGGCGC
>CAZVHY010000080.1:0-13787 GCA_964627115.1 uncultured Solibacteraceae bacterium
CACGACAGTTTTTCACTGTACTGCTGACGGTATGTATCGTGGTGCTGCTGGCCGCGTGTTTCAACATCGCGAACTTCCTGCTGGGGTGGGCGATGACGCGGCGCGCGGAAATCGGCCTGCGCGCGGCGCTTGGCGCGAGCCGGTGGCGTATCACGCGACAGATCCTTGTCGAGGCCGGGCTGCTCGGCGGTGCGGCGGCAGCCGTGGGGATGGCTGTTGCCGTCGCGCTCGTCCATCTGTCGTCGGCGGCGCCGCGGCTGTTCCTGCGGCTGCCGGTCACGACCGAGGCCGTGATCGACGGGCGCATGGCTCTCGTTGCGGCGCTGCTGGGGCTTGGGTCAGCCGTCGCGTTCGGTCTGGTCCCGGCGATGGCGGTTGCCTGGCGGAATCCGATCGCGGACCTGAAGAACGCGAAGCCGACGTGGGGATGGAGCGGCCTTCGTGTGTCGACACGCCAGGTACTGCTCGTCCTTCAGGTGGCGCTGTCGGTCGTGCTCACGGCCACGGCGGGATTCTATGTCTACAGTCTTGCCTCAATCGCGGGCCGAGATTCCGGCTATCGGGAGCCCGAGCGTGTGCTCATGGTGCGGGTCGTGCCCGACGGCAAGACGCAGGACGAGTCGCGAGCCTTCTACGAGGAGTTCATGCCGGCGCTGCGTGCCATGCCGAGTGTCGTCTCGGCCAGCATCGGCTGGAATCCGGCGTACTTCATCGGACGGAACTTCATCTCGTTGCCCGGCACCGCCGCTACGCCCATCGAGGCCGGAGCCACGGCCGCCTCACCACGCTTCTTCGAGACGCTGGGGATTCCGGTCATCGCGGGGCGTGAGTTCGACGAGGGCGTGGCAGACCTGCCGAGCGGCCTGATCATCAATCAGGTGCTGGCCGAGCAGTTGTGGCCGGGCGAATCCGCGGTCGGGCGCACGCTCATGTACGGCGCAGCGGAGCGCGTGGTTACCGGCGTGACAGCGGAGCAGCGGTGCCGCAATATCCTTGGACCGCCGGAGCCGTGTGCGTATCAGCCGTTTCCGTTCTCGACGGGCTATCTTCGAGTGCGCGTGAGCGGCGATCCGATGCAACTGGTCCCCGAACTTCGCGCGCTCATTCATCGCATCGATGCGAACGTGGCGCTGGCCGACGAGCGGCGGCTCGACGCGCATCTTCGCGAGCTGACAGGCGCCGAGCGCATGTCGGCGGTGGCCACGGCCGCGCTCGCGCTGCTGGGGATCGTGCTGCTGGCGGCCGGCTGCGTGACGCTGTTCGTCTCGATGGTGCGCGACAGCGTGCGCGAGATTGCGATTCGCCTCGCGCTGGGCGCGACGCACGGGCACCTGTCCCGCCGCATTCTGTTCCGGGGCGTCGTCATCACCGCCGTTGGTCTGGCGATTGGCCTCTGGGCCGGCTGGGGCGTGGCCACGCGCATTGCCGACCAGCTCTACGACGTGTCCATTCGCGACTATGGCGTGTGGCTGGCCACCGCGGCCCTGATCGTCATCATCAGCCTGGCGTCGATCGGCGTGGCGGCCATCGTCGCCGCGCGGACCGAGCCGGCGCGCCTGTTGAAGGCGGACTGACGAGGGCGAAGAGGTCACAGCGCCAGAATTGCCGCGACGATCGTGACCATGCCGGTGAGCATGATCCCGACGAGCCACTGGAACTGCGTGCCCATGTCGCGCCGAATGTCAGCAAGTCCGGTGTCGACTTTCCGGTCCAGTCCGTCGATCCGCTGATCGAGCCTGGCAAAGCCGGCGTCCACCTTCTGATCGAGCGCCGCCAGTTTCCCCTCGACTTGCACGAAGCGGCCGTCGACTTGCGTAAACCTCGCCTCGATCTGCGTCAACGTCCCCTCGACCCGCGTCAACCTCTCGTCGACCCGCGTCAACGTCGCCTCGACCCGCGTTAGCCGTCCCTCGACTTGCGTCAACCTCTCGTCGATTCGAGTCACCTTCCCCTCGAGCTGCGTGAATCGACCGTCGATGGCGGCGAATCGCGCATCGGTGGTCTTGCGGAACGCCCGCAGGTCGTCCCGGACTTCCGAAAGCAGTTGCTGCTGTGCGTCCACGCGAACCTCTCGCTTCTCCACACGTTGTTCGATACTCACCACGACTGCACCTCCAGACCCTACCGTCGTCACAAGCGACGACACAAGTGCAGGCCATAGAGCACGGACCATGCCCGGTTTTGGGGGGGATAGGAGTGCTGGAAATTCGAGGGAATTTCGATAGATCGCAGAAAGCGCGTACTCGGCCGTCGGTGAGGCATCGCAGAAACTGCAACATTGACGCGCGACACGCAGCCGCGGCGTGACGATGAGGGAAAGCGGCGGGCAGGGCCGACTGATACAGTTCTCCCTTCGCATGAACGCCGATCTCCAACCCCATCTGTCTGGCGATCTGGTCGAACTCCGGCCGCTCCGGGAGGACGACTGGGCAGCGCTGTTTCAGGCAGCGGCGGATCCGCGGATCTGGGCACAACATCCCAACCACGATCGACACACGGAGGAGGTGTTCCGCGCGTTTTTCCGCCAGGCGATCGAGTCGGCAGGAGCGCTGGCGGTATTCGACCGACAGACGGGACGCCTGATCGGATCGTCGCGGTTCGTCTGGTACGACCGCGAGCAGCGCGCGATCGAAATCGGCTGGACGTTTCTGGCTCGCGACTACTGGGGCGGACGATACAACGGCGAGATGAAAGGGCTGATGCTCCAGCACGCGTTCACGTTCGCCGATCGTGTGGTCTTTGTGATCGGCCCCGACAATCTCCGGTCGCGGCGAGCGGTCGAGCGCATAGGCGCCACCCTCACACCGGAGCGCCTCGGCGGTCGCGATGCGGAAGGCCGGGCGATCGATCTGGTCGTCTACGAAATACGAAAGCCGGGCGTCCACCCTCGAGCAGGAGCGCGGTAGAAACGCCGCACAGTGTCAGCAGGGCATTGGCCCCTCCCCCCCCCGCAGAACGTGCGTCCCCGGCGGTCGGAGGCATCGCAGGACCTGTAACGCCCGCTGCCTGCCGTCGACGCCGTCACCGATGATTTCCGGCGCCACCGCCGGTCAAACCCATAAGAGTACGGGCAGGGCGCCCGTCTGGAGGTTCAATGACACCGAAGAACACCATCTGTCTGTGGTTCGAGAAGGACGCGCACGTGGCGGCGCAGTTCTACGCGAAGACGTTTCCCGACAGCGCGGTCACCGCCGTGCGCACGGCCCCGGCCGACTACCCGAGCGGCAAGGCCGGCGACGTGCTGACCGTCGAGTTCACGGTGCTCGGCATCCCGTGCCTCGGCCTGAACGGCGGCCCTGCCTTCAAGCAGAGTGAGGCGTTCAGCTTCCAGGTCGCCACTGACGATCAGGAAGAGACCGACCGCTACTGGAACGCGATTGTCGGCAACGGTGGCCGCGAGAGCGACTGTGGCTGGTGCAAGGACCGCTGGGGCCTGTCGTGGCAGATCACGCCGCGCGCGCTGACCGATGCGATGGCGGCCGGCGGCGATGAGGCGAAGCGGGCCTTCGAGGCGATGATGACGATGAAGAAGATCGACGTCGCCGCGATCGAAGCGGCCCGCCGCGGGTGACGCGCCTGACGCGGTAGGGGATATACGGGGCCGGCCCTCGTCTTGCAGCGCGTCAGGCCGTTGCGCCATCGCCATGCCGGCGATGCGACGGAGGACGCCATGGCTGACGAGATTGAGAAGCTGTACGCCCAGATTGAGGATATCGAGACGGCGATGATGGTGACGCGGCGTGTCGACGGCCACCTCCGGTCGCGCGCCATGGCCACGCAGCGTCGCGCGCCGGGCGCAGACCTGTGGTTCGTCACGATCGACGGCGCGACGAAGCTCGCCGATCTCGAGCACGATCCGCACGTGAACCTCTCCTACTACAACAGCCGCAACAGGGAATGGGTGTCGGTGTCCGGACTGGCCACCATCAGCCGCGACCGTGCGACGATCCGCGAGCTCTACGCACCGGACTGGAAGGTGTGGTTCCCCGACGGCGGCGACGCGCGCGACGGCACGGTGGACGACCCGCGCATGGTGCTCATCGGCGTGACGGTGCACGCGGCCGAGTTTCTCGATGTCAACAAGCCCGCGCCCGTGCTGCTGTACGAGCTCGCGAAGGGCTGGTTCACGGGCACGCAGCCGGAGCTCGGTGAGATGCACTCGCTCGGGCGCGCGAAGCGGCCCGACCAGGACTGAACGCGCCGGCAGCCGGGGCCGCGGGGCACCAAGCCCCGCGACTACGACCGCGTGTGCCGCGCGTCGAGCCCGGACGCGATGTGCTCGCGCGTACGCTCGCGCAGACGATCGATGCCGTCGCGATCCGCGGTCGAGGGATGGAGTGGCGCGCCGATGGCCATGACGATCGGCCCGCGGCGCAGCCGGCGGAGACTCGATTCGAGCACGTGCCGCGTGCCGTTCAACACGACGGGCGCGACCGGACGTCCGGCGTCGGCGGCGACGCGAAACGGTCCGCGGTGAAACGGGAGCAGCCGCCCGTCGCGATCGATCGTGCCCTCGGGGAACACGACCACCGACACCCCTTCGCGCAGCGTCTCGACCATCGTCAGCGCACACGCGTGACGATCGGCCAGGCGGCCGCGATCGACCACGATGTGCCCGGACTTGCGGATCGCGAGGCCGACGAGCGGCCAGCCCGCCGCGCGATGGTTCACGACAAACCGGAACGGTACGCGCAGTCCCGCCATGATCGCGACGGCGTCGAGATAACTCGAGTGATTGACGACCACCACGGCCGGTACCGCGTCGTCGAGGTGGCCGGCCCCGCGAATCTGCAGTGGACATCCCCCCAGCTTGAGAAACAGCCGCGCCCAGGCCGAGACGGCCGATGCCGCCGTCTTGCCACGCGGGAGGATCAGCAGCAGTGTCCACAGCGGCGCCAGCGTTGCGACGCCGAGCAGCCAGAGATACGCGGTGTAGATCACGCGAGACTCGCTTCGCCGACAGACGCGCGCGGCGGCCGGCGCGTCCGCTCGCAGGTGACCAGCAGCAGGATCGAGAGGGCCGAGAGCGCGGCCTTCGACACGCCGGCGCCCATCAGCGCGATCTGAATCCAGTTGCGTTCGAGCAGATACCGGCTGCGTGCGCCGATGTCGCAGCCGGCCTGTTCGAGCGCCGCGGCCACGTCAATCGACGAGATGTCGCGTGGCAGCGCGATCGTGACGACACCAGGAGCGGGTGAGGCATCGTGACCGACGAGGTCGAAGCCGAGCCGCGTCAGCCGGTGACGCAGCCACCCGGCAAGCTCGACCAGTGTCTCGGTGCGCGCCGGCAGATCGAGACGCTGGAGCGCGGCGTCGAGCGCGGAGGCGAGATTCGATGACTGTGTGAACGGCACGCCATGCTCGCTGGCGTAGAGCCCGAGGTCGAACACTCTCGGCAACGCGTGCGGCGCTGGCGCCACGTCGTGATCGTGGAACACGAACGCCAGTCCCGGACAGGCGCCGATCCCCTTGCCGCTCACGCCGGACGCGAGGTACGCGCTGCTGAGATCGCCGGCCGTGGTCCCGATGGCACTGATGGCGTCGACACAGAGCCTGGTGCCGTGCGCGCGGCACAGGCGTCCTATGGCCTCGAGATCGTTGAGCACGCCTGTCGATGTCTCGCAGTGGACGAACCAGAGCCAGCCGGGCCGCGGCGATGCTGCCAGGCGCGACGCCACGTCGTCGAGCTCGAACGGCTGGCCCCACGCACGTGCCATGACATCGAACGACAAGCGCGCGCGTCGCGCGTGGTCCACGAGCCTGTCGCCGAACTCCCCGTTGGTGAGTATCAGCCCGGGCTCGCCCAGCAGGGCCAGTTGCGAGGCGATGACGTCGTTGGCGAGCGTGCCCGTGCCGAGCAGGATGGCGACGTGTCGTGCGCCGGTGAGGCGGCGGAGCGACGAGGCGACGAGGTCGAGACGCGTGAGAAACGCATCCGATCGATGCGACTGCGGTTCATCGTTGAACGCGGCCCGCACGTCGGCATGCACGACGACCGGCCCGGGCAGGTACCGGCCTCTTGCGGCCGTCGTCTCCGCCCAGCGCGCGAACACCGGCGGGGCCTGCGGCACGAAGCGTTCGAGCGTCAGCATCATCGGTTGGAACAGGACGGGCGGCGAGCCAACGAGTGGCCCGAACGGCTCGAAGCCGAGGTGCCGGTAGAGCTTCAGTTGTGGCACGTAGGCCGAGATGATGGCGAGGTCGTAGCCGGTCTCGATGATGTGCCGCCACGTTTCGGCGAACAGGGCGGCCACGAGCGACGTCGACCGCCGTTCGGGCGTGACCGCGAGCAGGCGCAGCTCGCAGGTGTGGCGGTTCGGCGGCAGGTATCGGTCGAGGTCGGGCAGTTTGCTGTCGAGAGAGAACGGGCGTATGGAACGCAGGGCGAGCATCGCGACGATGCGCTGCCCGGCGATGGCGACGACGTAGGTGTTGTCGGCGTGAAAACGATCCACCAGACGGCTGTCGGGCGCGGTCGGGTGCTGACCGATTTCCTCGGCGAAGGTCTGATGGTTCAGCCGGTGGATCTCGGCGAACTCCCAGTCTTCCGACGCAATCTTGACCAGGGGAGGGACGCTGGGCATGTGCCGGTTGTGGCTCTATGCTGCACGGAAGGCGAAGCCGCCGCAAGTCGCGCTGCGGTTTCGTCGAAGTAACCATGGCACCTTCAGGTGCCGTCTTGTGATGGCATATCGGCGCCGCTAGTCTCGTCTCGTGGCGAACGACCGACCGCAGCCCGAACATTGTGATCTCGAAACCGGCGTCTGTGGCCCTCTCGACGGGAAACAGGTCGAAGAGACGCCCTCGGTGCGGACCGTGGCGGACGTGCTGTACTTCACGGATCCGATCTGTTCTCACTGCTGGGCCATGGAACCCGCGTGGCGCCGCCTGCTGTTCCACTACGGTTCGCGCATCACGGTTCGCCACGTCTACGGCGGCCTGCTGCCGTCATGGGATGGGTTCAGGGATCGCGCCGCTGGTATTGGCGCGCCGGCCGATGTCGCGCCGCACTGGGCGGAGGTGGCCGAACGCTACGGACAGCCGATCGATCCCGGCGTCTGGCTCACCGATCCGCTGCCGTCGTCGTTCCCGCCGTCGATCGCCGTACACGCGGTTCGTCTGATGGCCCCCGATCGCGAAGACGCGTTCCTGCGCCGGATCCGGCACGCGGTCTTCCTCGAAGCGCGGAACATCGCGCGGCTCGACGTGCTGCGCCGGTGCGCTGCCGACGTTGGCGTCGATCCCGACGAGGTGGCCCGCGCGTTCGAGGCCGCCGAGGCGACACGCGCATTCGAGGCCGATCGCGCGAGCCTGCGTGAGCAGGACGTTCGCGGGTTCCCGACCGTACTGGTGTCGGGGCCGAATGGCACGCTCAGGCTGCGCGGCACGCAGGTGTTCGAGACGCTCGAGGCCGCGGTCACCTCGACGCTCGACATCGAACGCTCCACGCGCCGGCCGTCGGCCGCCGAGGCCGTGGCGGCCTATGGCGTCGGTACGGTGAAGGAATTCTCGTTGCTGCTGGGCCTGGACGAGATGGCCACGGCGTTGGCGCTCGAGGACGCCGGCGCCGTGCGCGCCGGCGGATGGTTGTGGCGGAAACGGGGCGCCCGCGGCGACGGGCACGTCTGACGGATACCGCCGGCCAACGCGGTGTGGCGGCCGGTATCCGTCGAGGCCACGCTCAGTACTGAATCGGCTGTCCGCCCGCGAAGTCCGCGCGAATGCGTCCGCGCACGACCTGCGTGTCGTTGGTGACGTAAAGGTACCGGCCCGGGCCGAACGCGCAGTTCGACACGCGGCCCGCGATGGGGACGAAGCCGACGTGCTGGCCCTTCGGCGAGAAGACGTAGATGCCGCCGCGACCGCTGGTCCAGAGGTTGCCGGCCGAGTCCATCTTCATGCCGTCGCCACGCGCGCCGCCCACACTCTCGCTGGCCACGAACTGCCGCTGTCCGGTCGGCATGCCGGACGCGTTCAGATCGATCGCGACCCAGCCGGAGTTGTCCGTGGCGTACAGCGTGCGATTGTCGGGCGAGAGGGCAATGCCGTTCGGGAAAAGATTGTCGGCAATCAGGTGCACCTGATTGTCCGGCGTCACCCGGAACACGCCCGTGTAGGTGAGCTCCCGAAGCGGCGACTTCTGCACGCCCGCCAGACCGTACGGGGGATCGGTGAAGTAGATGTCGCCGTTGCGCGCGACGACGAGATCGTTCGGGCTGTTGAGACGTTTGCCCTGGTAGGACTCGGCAAACACGGTCTTCTGACGCGTGACGAGATCGACGCGCGCGATGGCGCGCGTGCCGCTGTCGGCGATCAGCAGGCCGCCGCGACCGAGCGCCAGGCCATTGGACCCGGCCTCGCGGATGGTGTCGGGAATCGGGAAGGTCTGCAACCCGGACGGCGCCAGGAACGCCGTGGTCTGCTTGCCGTTCCACGCGTAGATCGCGTTGCCCGGCACGTCGGAGAAGAGCAGGTGCCCCTGTTCACCGCCGACCCACACGGGACCCTCGGTCCAGATGTAGCCCGACGCAATGACTTCAACCGGGCCTTCCAACGGATCGGCAATCCCCGGAAACGACACGGGCGCCGCCGCAGGCCCCTGCGCCGCCGCCGGCGACGCACTCACCATGCTCCCGGCTCCCACCACTACCGAAGTGCCCGCCACACGCAGGAACGACCGTCGATCTGTCTTCATCTGGATACCTCTCGCGATTGGTCGACAGTATAGTGGCGAGCGGCTCGTGGAGGAAGACTCATGACATACCTGAGGGGGCTGGCGCTGGCCGGCGCCGTACTCGTCGCCGCGTGCGGCGGCAGCAACGACAAGGGCGACGGGAACGGCAATCCCGTGGGACCGACGCCAGGCGGCAGCACCTGCCGCGAACTGGCCAGCGATTTCGCGGCACAGACGACGGCGGGCAGCTTCAGCGCCACCACGAACAGTACCTGCTCGTTCAGTGCCTCGTCGCGTGTGGTGTCGTGTACGCACCGCTACACCGACAACGAGGGCGGATCGACCACGACGACCGGGACGGCTCAATACGCCTCGGTGGCGGATCTGGTGGACGAAGTGGCCGTGGTGCCACCGCGTACCTACGTCACGACCGTGTCCGTGTCGCTGACCGGATCGTCGTCGGGCAGCGGCAGCGTGACGTATACGTACGACAGCAACCGCCGGCTGGCGCAGGCGACCACGGCCGCCAGTTCCGGCACCGCGACGACGACGTATACGGCCTGGGACGCGGCGGGACGGCCGACGGCAGGCACGGATGCCGGTCCCGGCTTCTCGAACACATGGACGATCGTCTACGACGCCGCGGCCCGCACGCGCACCACGCGGGTCAACGACAGCGCGGTGGTCACGGTCGAGACGTTCGACGCCAACGGCAATCTTGCACGGCAGGTGTCGACCAGTGGTTCGTCGACGACGACGGCGAATTACACGACGCGCGCCACACAGCGCATCTGCAGGTAGGACGCGGCGGCCCGCTGCCCTGCGGTATGCTCACCCCGTTCCCATCCAGGAGGAGTCTCACATGGCGTCCCGCACGATTCTCATCGTCGTCCTCGCGCTGGCCCCCGCGCTTGCCGGGTGTCTCACCAGTGAGTCGGTGATCCGTCTGCGGGCCGATGGCAGCGGCACGGTCGAAAGTGTCGTGCTCGTCAACGAGGACGCCATGCGCGGTATGGGGAGTCTGTTCGGCGCCCCGGACGGCGACGGTGACAAGGCGGGCAGCACGTCGGGATTCTCGTTCGATCCGGACTCCCTGCGCGCCGACGTGGAGAAGCTCGGCCGCGGCGTGCGGTTCGTCTCGAGTGAACCGGTGACGCGCGGCGCGCTGAAAGGCGCGCGCATGGTGTACGCCTTCGATGACGTGAATGCGCTGCGGATCGATCCGGACCCCTCCGGGCTGTCGCAGGGCGGCGCCGGGGGGAACGCGCCGATCGCGCTGCGGATGACGCGGCAGGCGAATGGCAACGCCGTGCTCACGATCACGTTCGACGACACGCCGCCATCGTCATCGTCGCCGCAGCCGGAGTCGACGCCAGGCGGGCAGGCCGACGGATTCGGGCTGGACCTCCAGGACATGCCGCCCGGCATGGAGGCGATGATTGCCGAGATGTTCAACGGCTTCCGCGTGGCCATCGACATCGAAGTCGACGGCGCGATCGTCAGAACCAGCTCGCCGTTCGTGGCTGGTTCGCGCGTGACCGTGCTCGAGATGGATCTCGGCGCGCTGCTGAAGGACAAGACCGGCATGACGCGGCTGACCTCGATTCCGCCGAGTGCAACGCCGGGCGCCATGGCAGCCGCCTTCAAGGGCGTGACGGGCGTCAAGTTCAACGAGTCGCCGCTGACGATCGAGTTCGCCGCGCGGTAAACGAGGAAACGCGGAGGGCACGGAGGGCGCAGACGTCGACGAACGCGGGCGCGTACCGACGGCGGAGGTGGCCCGAACGCCGTCAGTCGAGCGCCGGCCGGTTCGAGCCGCCGAGCAGCGACGTGTTGATCACGAGCGAGACGTGACGGCCTTCGCCACCGCCGACGGCGTAGGACACGACCACCATCGGGAGACCTCCGGCGCGCACGGTGAGGCCGGCAGCCACGCTGCGACGCAACGCCGACGCACGGATGTCGCGTCGTTCGGCCGCGACCATGCCCTGATCGGTGCGGACCCACGCACCGATTGGTCCCCATACCGAGTGCTCGAAGGTTTGCTGCAGGAGCAGCAGGTGCGGGCCGCGGAACCGATAGTCATCGAAACTCTCGAGCGACGCGTGGCCGTTGACGTTCCGGCCGCCGAGCGTCGGCTGCAGGTAGAACGGCACGCGGCCGTCTCCGGCGCCGGACGTGACCGCGAGCACGCGCAGCTCGAGGCTGCCGCGTCGATCGCGCGAAAACGAGACGGGCGGACACGCGTCACTTCCGGGCGAAGGCGCACAATCGTTTGGCGTGTTGGTGTCGCGCGCATCGACCGGCCGGGAGCTGCCATACATGGCCACGGCATGATTGAGGTCGATCGTCCAGCGGCGGAACGAGAAGCCGTCGACGCCGCTCGCGAACTGTTGGGCACGCGCGAGATAGTCGAGCCGGACAGAGCGCCCGATGGCCGGCGCCATCCGGACGCCACCACCGATCTGCAGATAGTCCGGCTGCGCGTCGAGCCCGGGCGCGGACTGATCGTCGTACATGTCCAGTATGCCGGGCACGTCGTTGGCCGCGCCGTCCCGGATCGACACGAAACGTCCGATGGCTTCGCCAGTGACCGACAGATTCAGCGTGCGCGCCCAGGACACGCCGGCCACCGGGACGATGGTGCTGACGCCGAACAGATGTTGTGTCATGCCAAATGACGCGAGACTGGCGGCCTCGTCCGGCCGGTACAGCGCGACATCCTGGAGCGACGCCGTTTGCGCGAAGAGATTGATGACGGGGTGCGGCCGCGGCGCGAGGTCCGGCGCCGGCGAGGCGGCGTCGGGATCGGTGACGATGACAATGGGCGGTACCGACGTCCGGATGATGCGCATGTACACGCCGGCGCGATGCGATCCGCCGAACGTCCGCACGGCATCCGCGCTCCATGTCAGCCGCCAGTTCTCGTTGGGATTGTGACGTGTGCCGAACGACGCACCGAGCGCGACGCCGTTTCCCGGCGCGATGCTGCCGAAGCTGACGTGCAGCGGCTTGCCCGTGGCGACGACCATGCCGCATCCCATCACGCTGTTGAGCGAACCGCAGTTCTCCTTGAACTGCTCCGCTTCGCGCCGCAACTCCTCCGCGACGCGGTTCGCCTCCTGGGCGCCGGCATCGATTCGAACCGCCAGCAGACAGGTGAACGCGAATGGCGCGATCGTGCGCAGGGTGACGGTCATCGCGATCGCCCGCTCCTGGCGCTGGACGTCCGGACGTTCTGCTTGCGAGCGGCGGTTTGCCGAGCGGATGCCTTGGATGTCTTCTTGGCCGGCGTGTTCCGCGTCGATCGCGCACGCGTGCGCGTCGTGCCGGCAACCGGCGTGTCCGTAGAGGCAACAGCCGGCACGGGCATCGCCACAACGGCCGGCGGTGGCACGGGTGACGGCACCGCGGACGCGGATGACGCCGTGGACGGTGTCGCGGCCGGGATAGGTGTCGGCGGCCGTCTGGCGACGACGTTCAAGACCTTCGTGGCTTCGGCAATGAACCTGGCCGCCTGTCTTTCCGTCTTCACACGCGTCGCCCGCATCGTCATCGCACCCGCACCTCGCGTCATGGCCACGACGTGTTCGAGCTGAGCGACCTGTTTTTTGAGCAGGTCGGAGGCCGGCCGCCGTGTGTCGAACGCCCGTGGCGTGACGCGGGGAACCCTGATGACCTTCATGGCGGTGACCTCAGGCAAGCTGGAAGATCGGCGCGTGGGTCCGCATGTCCGGTAGTGAGAGCAGGTCGAGGAACGTTTCCGCATCCTTCTCTCGTGGCGACCGGGCGTCCATCGGACCGATGAAGAAGTCCGTGACCGTCGCGGGAATCGACGCGTGTTCGAAGGTCCGTCCGCCGACGACGGTACCTTTCGGGATCCACGGAGATACGAGCACGGCCGGCACGCAGACGCCGAGGCGGTCGAAGAAGAACGGCCGTCCGGTGTGCGTCTTGTCCGGCTGTGCGAAGAACGCATCCTGGATACAGAAGGGTGGCGGTACGTGATCGTAGATGCCGCCATGTTCGTCGTAGGTGATGAGCAGCGCCGTGCTCTTCCACAGATCGGCGTTGAGCCGGATGGCGTTGTACACCGCCGCGATGAGCCGTTCGCCTTCGCCGACGTGGTGATCGGGATGCTGATCGCTCGCGATGATCGCACCGTGGTCGCTGTCGTGATCGAGATAGTTCGGCTCGACGAAGGAGTAGGCCGGCAGCTCGCCCGTCCGGCAGTCCTGAATGAACTGATCGAATGTCCCGAAGATGCGCGGCTGCTCCTGCAGCAGATTGACGATCTCCATCGTCGAACTGGCCTGATCGAAGTAGTAGAGCTTCGTCGTCAAGCCTTCGTCGAGCATCCGCTCGTAGATGCTCCGGTATTGACGGTTGGCGTACCAGAGTTCCATGCCGACGTGTCCGAACGACGTGCCGTAGTGCGCGAATGCGCGGTTGCAGAGCGTTGGGCCCGGTACCGATGAGAACCAGCCGTTGAACACCGCGAACTCGAGCGCGAGTGTCGTGAGCACGGGCAGCTTGCTCTGCGGGAAGGTGTACATGATCTTCCGCGAGTGCTTCACGTCGCGCCGCTGGTTGTAGTAGCTCTTCACGAACCCGCCCATGGTCGGGACCCGATGCGGATTCGGGTCGCCGTCGAAGATCTGGAGATCGATCGCGGCGAAATGGTGGTCGGGATCGGGATTCAACTGTCCCTGAAACTGCGCTTTCGGCTCGACGAACACCTGTCTGCCGGTGGTGTCGAGGTTGAACTCGTGGCCTGTGATGCCGTCGATACGAGGATCGATGGCCTTCAGGCTTCCGAGCATGTGGTCGAACGAACGGTTCTCCATCATCAGGACGACGATGTGCTCGAGCGCGTCGAGGCCACGGGCCATGTGACGTACCTCCGGAACGAGGACACGTACTGACGGCGCGGTGAGGGAGGATGGCCGCGCGGGGGTGAGTGAAGCGGGAACAGCCTAGCACGAACGGCCCGCGGCCCGAAGGCAGACGCTGCGACTCTAGAGCGGCATCGCCGTCAATGCGCCCGGGCCGACCACAGTCGTCCATTCCCGAACACGCCAGCTCGTGGCCAGACCCTCGACGACGTAGGGAT
>CAZVHY010000081.1:0-2138 GCA_964627115.1 uncultured Solibacteraceae bacterium
ACACGCGCGGCAATCACGACCAGGCCTGGCAGCGCGTCACGGCCCTCGAAAGCGATCTCGACCAGGCGCGTCAGCAGCTTGGGGAGCTCGATCACCTGCGCGCCACGCTCGACACGCTGCGCACCGACCACGATCACGCCAGCGGTCGTGTGAATTGGCTCGAGAACGAGCTCGCGGGCGCACGCGGCAGCATCGCGGCCCTCGAAGGGGACCTCACTCAGGCGCGTCAGCAGGTCAGCGAGCTCGACCAGCTGCGGGCGACGCTCGACACGACGCGTGCCGACCACGACCGGATGAGCGATCGCGCCAACGCGCTCGCGGCCGAGCTCGAGGGGCTGCGCCTCACCGCCGACGCCGCGCGCAACGATCACGACCAGGCCAGCAGCCGCGTGAATGCGCTGGAGCATGAGCTGACCGGCGCACGCGATCGCATCGCGGCCCTCGAAGGCGACCTTGCGCAGGCGCGCCAGCAGGTCGAAGAACTCGACCTGCTGCGGACGGCCGTCGAGGCCGCTCGCGCACGCTACGACGAGGCGCACGCGCGCATCTGCCTGCTCGAACAGCATCTCGCGAGCAGCCACGCGCTGGCCGGCGAGCATCAGCAGCTCGTCGAATCCCTGGAAGCCGCGCGTAGCGAAATCCGTCACACCGATACGGCGCACCACGCCGAGCGCGAGGAGTGGCGCCGCGATCGGGGCGCACTCGAGCGAGAGGTCAGCGAGCGCGACGCGCGCTATCGGCGCGAACGCGAGGAATGGGATCACGTGCGCGCGCAGCTCGAGGCCGAAGCGGCCGAGGCTTCGCGTCTCGCACGCGAGCATCAGTTCCTCAACGGAACGATTGCCTCCCTGCAGGCCGAGTGTTCGGCGCTCAGCGGATCGCTGGCCGACGAACGGAACGACCACGATCGGCTCCGGCACGAGATCGACACGCTTCGGTCGGCCCTGGACGACAGCCAGGCACGCCTCGCCGAGGTCGACGCCGCACTCGGTCGCGCCGTACAGTCGGCCAACCGGCAGCTGGCCGATCAGGCCGACCGGCACGACGCCAGGACACGCGCGCTGGAAGCGGAGCTGCACGATCTCTCGACGCGTCTCTCGGCCGCTGTTGCCGACACCGACCGCGAACGCACGACACTGCGCGCCGATCGCGCGCGAGCGCTCGACGCGCACGCGCGGCTCGTGTCGTCCGAGACGTTCGGCTACGGCGTGACGACGACAGCCGGACACCTGGTCCGCTGCAACGACACGTTTGCCCGGTTGTTCGGATACGCAGACGCTTCGGACGCCACCACGCGCACCGCGGGCCGCCCCTTCCCGAGCCTCGCCGATCGTCCCGAAATTGCCGCACGTCTGGCGTCAGAAGGACGCGTCGATCGTGTCGTGTCGTGTGTCGAACGCGCCGACGGCCGTGCCGTCCGCGTCATCGAGACGGCGGTTCGCCTCGATCACCCGGACGACACCGACGGCCGCTCCGCACTCATCGAGCACCTCGTCGTCGCCGGGCCTGCCGCGCCGACCCTCGAGGACCGGCAGCATCGTCGTCTGGAAGAAGTCGGCGCGCTGACCGGCGCGATGATGGCGGAGCTCGAACCGCTGTCAGCCTCGGCCGCGGCGAGCAGTGCCGAACTCGCACGACTGGCAGACGTGCGGCGCGTGCTGGCGGCCGAAAGCGCGAACGTGCACGCGGCCAACGAACGGGTCGCGTCGCTCGTCCGGCAACTCGCCGGTTTCAGCCGCCGTCAGCGGCGTGAGCCCGAACCGGTCGATCTCGGCCAGATGGTGCTCGATGCCGAGCCGATGCTGTCGAAGCTGGCCGGCGACTACGTCGCCTTCACGATGAATCTTGGCGGCACCACGCCCATCGACGCGCAGCCCGACGATGTGCAGCAGCTGCTGACATCGCTCGTCACACTCGGGCGCGACCTGCTGCCCACGGGCGGCACGGTCGTCGTCGATGTGCACCAGGAAGACGGCACCGGCGTGCCGGGCCCGGTGCTCGCGGTGAAGGCATCAGGATACGGCGCGCAGTTCCCGGGCGCGGTTCCCGCCCTCGAGCTGGTCGCCGAACGATGCGGCGGCACGGTCCGCATCAGCGGCGACACCGGCCGGCTCGTGCGCCTCGAAGTGTTGTTCCCG
>CAZVHY010000081.1:2238-13760 GCA_964627115.1 uncultured Solibacteraceae bacterium
GGTCCGCATCAGCGGCGACACCGGCCGGCTCGTGCGCCTCGAAGTGTTGTTCCCGAGGTGCGGTCAGCCGTAGGGGCGGACCTTGTGTCCGCCCAAATCATCCGCGTCAGGGCCGACACAGGGGTCGGCCCCCGCACCGTCAGTCGCGGGGGCGGGCCCCCGTGCCCGCCCGAAACCGCGGCGTCAGGGCCGACACAGGGGTCGGCCCCTACGCGTCGATCAACCGCTGCAGATTCCGTCCGCAGATCAAACTTGCTTCCCGCTTGTCGCCGCCCGGGCCCGGCCAATGGGTTTCGAGGCTGATCCAGCCGCTGTACCCGTCGCGTTTCAGCGCGGCAATCTGCCCCACCCAGTCGACGCTCATCTCCCCGATCGGTCCCCACGTGGGCGTGTGGCCGTGCACGTCGCAGTCCTTCGCGTGTACGTGAATCACCCGGCGCGGTACCAGCTCACGATAGCCGTCGGGATAGGGGTTCTCGCCGGCCACGAGCGCGTTGGCCGGATCCCAGATGACACCAAGCGCCGGGTGATCGAGGGCCGCCAGCACCTTCGCGGTGTCCGCGCCCGTGCCCACGTTGCACGCGTGCTCGTTCTCGACGCCAATCGTGATGCCCTGCGGCGCCGCGTCCGCCAGGCGCTGAAGCGCCACCACGACGTCGTCGAAGACGCGCTCCGGCTCGACGGTCCGCCAGTACGAGAAGACACGGATGATGTGCGCGCCGGTGCGCTCCGCGATCTGGAACGCGCGGTCGGTCAGCCGCGGCTGATCGTCGAACGTGTGGCGCGACGCAAACGCGTCCTGCTGGAACCGGGTGTCGAGCGCGGGTCCCGAGGGCAGCACGCACTTCAGGATCGGCGAGGCGATCGACAACACGGACATGCCGTGCGCATCAACCTTCTCGCGCACGCGATCGATCGCGTCGTCGTCGAGATCCATGATGTTGCGCCCGTCGATCATGCGCAGTTCCACGCCGGTCATCCCGATGGACGCCATCGCGTCGAGCGCCGTGTCGAGACTGGGGGAGAACTCGTCGGTGATGGCCGCGAGCCTGATGCGTTCCATGTCTATCCCTCCACGATGGTCTGGCGTTCGCCCGTGCGGCAGGCACGATAGATGGCCTCGACCATCTCGAGCGCCACGAGCCCGTCGCGTCCGCTGACCGCCGGCGTTCGGCCCGTGCGAATCGCGTCGGCAAAGTCCTTGAACTGACGCTCGAACGGCTCGAGCGAGATCGCCATGGGATCGGACGCGCCGGAGGCCGCCTGCTGCGAAATCGGCGGCGTGCTCCCGCTGTCGTCGCTGACGTCCCACGTGGTGAGCCGATCACCGGTGATGATGGCCGTCCCCTTCGTGCCATGGATCTCGATGCGCTCGGGATATCCCGGCCAGAACGCGGTCGAAGCCTGAATGACGCCCGTGGCGCCGTTGGCGAAACGCAGCACGGCGCTGAGGTTGTCCTCGGACTCGATCTGATGCGCCGCCCCGAGTTGCCACGCGCCCCACACGTGCTGCACCGGTCCCATGAGCCAGCGAATCAGATCCACCTGATGGATGGCCTGATTGATCAGCGCGCCGCCGCCTTCGACCTCCCACGATCCCTTGCCGGGCCGGCCGTAGTACTCGTCGGAGCGATGCCACTTCACGTACGCGTCGCATTGCAGGATGCGGCCCAGCCGGCCGGCGTTGATCGCCGCGCGGAGGAACTCGCTCGACTCGTCGAACCGGTGCTGACTGACGACGCCGAGCGTGATGCCCGCGTCGCGCGCCACGTCGTTCATGCGGCGCGCCTGTTCCACGGTCGTGGCAATCGGCTTCTGCACCTGTACGTGTTTGTGGTGCTTCGCACAGAGCTCCACGATGCCGAGACGGACGTTCGGCAGCGTGCAGACGTCGACGTAGTCGACCTCGGGATGCGCACAGAGCGCTTCCGCATCGGCCACGACCTCGCCGCCGTTCTCGGCCACGAACGCCCGTGCCGCGGCGTCGTTGACGTCCACGACGGCGCGGACGTTGAAGCCGATGTTCTTGTACGCACGGGCATGCAGACGCGCGATGGCGCCGGTGCCCACGATTCCCACTCTCACTGGTCCCTCCGAACTGGACGCGGTCTCGTCCGTACGCGCCGCATTGGATGCGCGGCTATCGCGCCGCCGCCAGGGCGACGATTTCGTCGTGGCTCCACGGACGCGCACGGCCCGCAGTTTCTGCACGCGCATCGCGCACGGCCGACGGCTCGACCGGCGACGCTACGTTCCCCCACTGCCGGCGGATGTAGGTCAGCACCTCGGCAATCTGATCGTCGGTCAGCGACTGCCCGAGCGGCGGCATCAACCCGACGGGGCCTTCCTTGCCGTTCAGGACGATGCGCGCCACGACGCCTGGCGCCGAGAGCGCGAGTTCGGCGCCCACGAGCGTGGGCGCGACACGATCGCGGCCGCGTCCATCGGCCTGATGGCACGCGACGCACAGATTTGCGAACACCGTGCGTCCCGCTTCGAATCGTGCGAGCTCGGCCGGCGTCAACGGCGTGATCGGCGTGGCGCCCGGTTTGCCCGGCCACTCGATGCGGTCGAGCACGCGCGTGGCGCGATCGGCGAGCGCTCCCCCACCGGCCGCCAGGGCGGTGAGCGAGACCGGTTCCCGGCCCACGCGAATCGGCGCGGGCCCGCCGCCACGGCCACCGCCGCGACCGCCCGCGCCCGCCTGCGGCTGCATGAATGCCGACCCGCCGCCGGGCCCGGCACGGCCACCGGGGCACGTCGGACACGGTGCAGGCGCGGCCGGGGCCACGGTCGGCCGCGGCGCGGGTGTGCCGGGAAGGCGCGCGTTGAGCCACGCAGCCTCCACGCCGCCAAGGACGGCGGAACGTTGCCACTCGGGTCGCGACGATTCGCCAATCCACCCGAACAACTGCTGAATCGCCACGTCGTCGGCCGATCGCACGACGGTGGCGGCCAGCATGGTGATGGCGGCCTCGCGCGCCGGCGACGCCTGCGTGGACGTCAGCAGCCGCTCGAGCACGGCGGCTTCGGCGCCGCGCAGGCCGCTGAGCGCCGCGTCCATGGCAATCGGGTCTTCGCCGTCGCGCTCGAGGAGCGCGGCCACGGCCGGGACACGCGCCTCGTCGGGCAGCTGGCCGAGCGACGCGGCCAGTTGCCGGCGCACGGCGAGGTCGTCGTCCTGGATGCGCGCGCGCAGGTCGGCCACGATCGGATGATTCGCGTCGGTCATCCAGCGTTCGGCGATGCGCACGGCGGCAATGCGCACGGCGCGATCGCGCGCCGACAGTGCGCGCTGAACCGTCCCCACGTCGATGCGATCGAGACCGTCGAGAATCCAGAGGGCGTGCAGGCGCGCCCGTGGCGCATCCTCGCGTCCGGCCAGCGCCTCGAGCGCAGGCACCGCCGACATGTCGCCGCGCTGGACGAGGAGCTGATGCGCCGCGTCCCGCCACCAGCCGTTCGGATGCGAGAGATGTTCGACCAGTTGCGCCGTGGTGGCCGATGACAGGCGTGGCGCCGGGCCACGTGCGATGGTCTCGTGCACGATGCGGTACACGCGGCCGTAGCCGGTCGGCTGCACGAGGTCTCTCGACAGAATCTGGTCGCGCAGATACTCGGTGACGTAGTCGCGGTGCTGGATGATGCCGCGGTACATGTCGAGCACATACAACGTCCCGTCCGGTCCCGGGTTGAGATACACGGGACGGAAGCGCTCGTCGGTCGACACCAGGAACTCGGCGCCTTCGTACGCCTTGCGCGCCACCACGTCCGGCCCATCGTCGTTGAGCACGATGCGGCTGACGAGATTGCCGGCCGGTTCGACGACGAAGGCGTTGCCGTAGACGTCTGCGGGCAGCCGATCGCCGCGGAAGATGACGGGCGCCGAGACGGCGGTGAAGTTGGCCAGCCGGCCGTCGGGCGCCAGCACGTTGAAGACGTACCCGCGATTGACGCCCGGCGTGGTGTGCGCCGGCCACACGCGGTTCACTTCGCGGTCCGGACCGGCCAGCGACTCGTACGCGCCGCGCGTGCGCAGCAGGTTCGGATTGCGCTCGTAGTAGGGCGTCGGCACCAGGTCGACGTGCAGCACCGATTCGTTCGTGTTGCGGTAGATGCGCGCCTGGTCGTCGTGCGTCGCGCCCCACTGGCCGCGCGACAGCGTGCGGCGCACCTCGAACGACCCGTCAGTCAGGCGGCGCAGGTGCGTGGTGCCTTCCGAGGTGTGCAGCCAGTTGTCGAATCCCCACCACAGGCTGTTCTCGTTGTGCTCGATGCCGGCATCACGCCGGCCGTACGCCTCGGCGACGCGCACCTTCTCGCCAGCGTGGCCGTTCGCGTCGAACTTCACGAACCAGAGGTCCGGCGGTTCGGCCACGAGAATGCCATCGGCGAACACTTTCATCGCGCGCGGCAGGATCAGGCCGTCGAGGAAGATGCGGCGCGTGTCCATGCGCCCGTCGCCGTTGGTGTCCTCGAGCACGACCACGCGTCCGGTGGGCTGACGTTCCTCGTCGTTCGACGGGTTGATGACCGGCATGAAGGCCGGCATCTCGATCGCCCACAGGCGGCCGTCGTAGTCGAACTCGGTGACGATCGCATCCTGAATGAGCGGCTCGGCCGCGACGAGCTCGACGCGGTAGCCCGGCGGCACGGTGAAGGTCCGCATCGACTCCTCGGCGGACCGGGGTGCCGAGTCTGTCGACACCGGCACGACCGGCGGCGGCCAGGGGCGACCGTCCTGCTGGGCAACGGCGACAACGCTCGCGCACGCCAGCAGCGGCGTCAGAACAAATCGAGAGAACTTCACCGGTAGTACTCCTGGACGATCGACGATGATGCTGCTGACATTACGCCGCGGTCGGCGCGCGGGTCAATGCGACGACGGGCGCACCGTAGGGGCGGACCTTGTGTCCGCCCACATCGACCGTGTGTCCGCCCACGCGTCAGGGCCGACACGAGGTCGGCCCCTACGCCGCGCCGCCGTGCCGCCGTGCCGCGACGACGATGCCGTAGGGGCGGCCCTTGGGCCGCCCATCGGGCGGGGCAAGCCCCGCCCCTACCCCAGCAGCACGCCCCGGCAGTACTCGACGCTCTTCTTGATCTCGGTGACGCGGTCGGATCCGTCCGGCACCGGATATTCGAACTCGATCGTGGCCTGCATGGTCCACTTGTTGTCGCGGATGGCCTGCAGGATCTCGCGAATCTGCGTGTCGCCCTGCCCGAACGGCACGTTCTGTCCGCCGTTGGTCCCGAACCGCCGGTCCTTCACGTGCAGGTGCGAAATGCGCTCGTGGTGTTTCGCGATGAACGGCAGCGGCGAGCTGTTGTGCTGGGCCGTCCAGTGGCCGATGTCGATGTTCGCCCCGTTGTAGCGCGCTTCGGCGAAGACCTCCTCGTAGATGGCCGGGTTGCCTTGCGCGTGATGGTGGTAGGCCATGAGGATGCGGTGCTTGTCGGCGAACGTCCCGATCCGCTTCGTGTCGGCGCGGTTCTCGGGCAACTCGGCCGAGATCGCCCGCGCGCCGAGGTCGCGTGCCATCTGGAAGAAGAAATCGAGCTCCTCGCTGGAGATGGTGTAGAGCCCATCGACTTTCAGGATCTCGATCACCACGCCGGCATTCTCGTACATCTGCCGCAGGTCCTTGAGCCGGCTCATGGGTGCCGAGAGCCGCCACGTCCGCGCCTCGGCCGCCTGCTGCGCGGCCTGCTGCCGCGCGGCCTCGATCTGTTCGGGTGTCTGCGTTCCGCGCCCGCCTCGACCACCAGCGCCTGCGGCGGCACCGCGTCCACGTGCCCCTCCCGCGCCGCGCGCGGCGGCCGCCGCATCAGCGGCCGCGCGGATCGACGGCGATCCGAGAAAGTGCTCCACCGGCTGCGCGCGCAGTTCGAGCCCGCCCACGCCGACTTCCTTCACGCGCGTCAACAAATCCTCGGCGGAGATGTTGTTGCCAGACCCGAAGCTGTACGGCACGTTGAGCCCGACCTGTACGCCACCCCACCGCGACATCGGCTGCACCGACTGCGCCGCCGAGACGAGATCGCCCCGCAACACGGCGCCCACTGCGGGCACACCCGCCAGCGCCACTTTTCCGAACTCGCGTCTCGTGATTGCCATGACCTGCTCCCTTCATCCGTCCGGCGCCTGCGCGTGCTCACACCGCGGCGCATACGCACATCCCAACCTCGTCTACTCGGGCAGCTTCTGCCCCTTCGTCTCGGGCGCCCACAAGAGCGCCACCATCCCGACCACGTAGATCGCGCTCATCGCCACCGCGGCCGTGCGGAACGACAGCAGCGACGCGAGATACGCGAGCAGAATCGGCGCGGGCGCCGCCAGATAGCGAACCGTGTTGTAGCAGAAGCCCACACCCGTACCGCGCAGCCGTGTCGGAAACAATTCAGGGAAGTAGATCGAGTACCCCGCGAAGACCGACAACTGCGCAAAGCCCATCATCGGCAGCATCCAGTACGCGTCGGATGCCGACTGCAGCGACCGGAACACGAACATCGTCGCCGCCATGCTGATGACCAGTGCGCCGAAGAACGCCGCGCGCCGGCTCAGGAACGCCGCCACGAACGTGAACGCCAGCATGCCGATGAACGCGCCGACATCCTGAAGAGCGGTGCCGAGCGCGCGCACGCGATCGACGACCGGTTGCGGCTCACCCTGCAGGGCCGTCGAGATCAACTCAGGCGAGAAGAACCCGATGCCCCAGAGTCCCACCATGCCGGAGACGCCAAGCATCAGCCCGATGATCGCGTGGTGCCGCCAGCGCGGATGCCCGAACAATTCGCTGAGCGATCCCGTTTTCGCCCCACCGCCCTGCTGCGCCTGGGCCCGGACGTTCAACCATGCCTGCGGTTCCTTCAGCAGGAATACGATCGGGACCGCCAGCAGCGACGGCACGATGCCGATGAAGAACAGGATGCGCCAGCCGGGCAAGCCCCACGTTTGACCGCCCGGCGGAATCCAGAAGCTGACGAGTGAGCCCAGGATGTTGCCCGTGGCCGACAGCGCCTGGAGCGCGCCGAGCGCGAGCACGCGGAACTGCCCCGGCACACTCTCGGCCACCAGCGTCGTGGCCGCGCCGAACATGCCGCCGATGCCGATGCCGGCCAGGAAGCGATAGATCGTGAAGTCGACCCAGCCCTGCGCGAACCCCGACAGCCCCGTGAAGCCCGAGTAGACGAGCAGCGTCAGCGTCATCGTCTTCACGCGCCCGATGCGATCGCTGAGCATCCCGAAGATGATCCCGCCGGTCGCCCAGCCCAGAATCATCGACGTCGTGGCGTAGCCGCCATACGTCGCCGCCGCGCCGGGCGCCGCGCCCGCGCCCAGCAGGTCGGTGAGCGCCGGCTGCCGTGCCAGCACGAACAGGCGCTGGTCCATACAGTCGAACAACCAGCCCAGCGACGCGATGATCACGACCAGCCAGTGGTACCGCGTGACGCCCTCGAACACGCCCCCAGTGGCTTCGGCGGTCGATGGAGTATCGGGATTGACGTGCATGCGTGTGTCCAGCTCCTGCGATGTGCTGCGGTACGCGTACGACCCTACTGCGCCGCCGGGGGCAGTGCGGCGAGCTCCTCGTTGGTCCACGGCCGCGACCGCGAAGGCAACTGGCTGCGAATCTGCTGCACGGCCGCCGGCTCGACCGGATCGAACGTGTTGCCCCACGATCGGCGAACGAACGTGAGGACCTGTGCGATCTGTTCGTCGTTGAACACCTGGCCGAGTGGCGGCATGAGCCCCACGGGCCCTTCCTTCCCGTGGACCAGGATGCGCACGGCGCGGCCGGCGCCGCCCTCGAGCAGCGGCGACCCGACGAGCGTCGGCGCCAGCTTGTCAGCCCCCACACCTGTCGGCTGGTGGCAGGCGACACAGAGATTGCCATAAATCTCGCGGCCGGCGTCGAAGCGCTGCTGCTCGGCGCTGGTGAGCGGACGGATGACCGCCACCCCGGCCTTGCCGGGCCACTCGACGCGCGCCAGCACGGCGCCGAGACGCGCCGCGAGATCGTCGCTGGCGCCAGCGCGCGCGACGAGTGCCGCCGGTTCCTGGCCGATGCGCAGCGCCGGCCCGCCGCCGCGGCCGCCTCTGCCTCCGCGGCCCGCGGCCGCCGCGGCCGCCGCCGGCCCCGCCGCGCCGCGCGCCGCGCTCACGCTCGGCGCATCGGGAATGGCGCGCGCGCCGCCGGGGCCGCCACGCGCGCCGGGACACGTCGGACACGGTTCCTCGACGGCCGCCACGGGTCCGGCACCGCGCCCGCGGCCGGCGACCGGCGTGCCCGGCGCCGGCGCGTTGAGCACCGCCACCTCGGCCCCGCGGACCAGCGCCACCTGCTGCCAGCGCGGCCGCGCGGTCTCGGCCATCAGGCCGAACACCGACGCCACCGCGTCGGAGTTCGATCCACGCAACACCGTCGCGGCCAGCATCGTGACCGCGTCGGCGCGCGACGCCGACTCGGCGCCCTCGAGGAGCCGCGCGATGACGCCGACTTCCACGCCGTCGAGACCGCTCAGGAGCGCGTCCATCACGACCGGATCGGTACCGTGCGTCTCGAAGAGCCGCGCCGCCGCCTCGACGCGCGCCGTGTCGTTCATCGCGCCGATGCTCGCGGCCAGCTGCTGCCGAACGGCCCAGTCGGCATCGGCGACAGTCGCGACGACCGACGCGCGCACCGTGGCGTCATTGGCCAGGAAGCGTTCGGACACGCGCAGCGCCCCCACGCGCACGTCGCGCGCCCCGTCCGTCAGCGCGCGCACGACGAGGGCGGGGGTCACCGCGTCCATCCCGTCGAGCGTCCACAACGCGTGCAACCGCGTGCGCGCATCGGGCGCATCGGTCGCGAGCGTCGTCAGGGTGGGGGCCACCGACGCGTCGCGTCGTTCAACGAGGATCCGCTGCGCGGTATCGCGCCACCACCCGTTCGGATGCGACAGCGCCGCCACCAGCTGCGCCGGCGTGGCCGTGGCCAGTGAGGTCGTCGTGTCGCGCACCGTCGTGTCGTGCACGATGCGGAAGATGCGGCCAAGCCGCGTCGGCGGCTCGAGCTGCCGCAGCTTGATCTGTTCGTACAGATACTCCGTGATGTACCCGCGGTGCTGGATGATGCCGCGGTACATGTCGACGATGTAGAGCGTGCCGTCCGGGGCGTTCGAGAGGTGCACCGGCCGGAAGCGCTCATCGGTCGACGCCAGGAATTCCGCGTTCTCGTACGCCTTCGCCGAGGCCAGGCCGCGGCCGGTGTCGGTCAAGGTGATGCGGCTCACCACGTTGCCCGACGGCTCGGCCACGAACACGTTGCCCTGCAGTTCGGCCGGCAGCCGATCGCCGCGATAGACCGTGGGCGAGTGCACCGCAGTGTACGTCGCCAGCGTCTTGTCCGCGCGCAGCACGCCGGTCTGATAGCCACGGTTGACGCCCGGCGTCGGGCGCATCGGCCACACGACGTTGACCTCACCGTTCGGCCCGAGCAGCGATTCGTGGCTGCCGCGCGTCCGGATCAGATTGGGATGACGCGTGTAGTACGGCGTCGGCACCGTGTCGACATACAGGACCGCCGAATTGCTGTTGCGATAGATGCGGCCCGCATCGTCCTGCGAGTTGCCCCACTGGCCGCGCGAGAGCGTCGGCCGCGATTCGAGCTTTCCCTGTTTCCAGCGGAAGAAGACATCGGTTTCCGACGTGTGCAGCCAGTTGTCGAGCGCCCACGTCAGACTGTTCGCGTTGTGTTCGACGTTCGCTTCCCGCCGGCCGAACTGCCCGACGGCTTCCTTGCGATCCACTTTCAGATCGCCGTCCGTGTCGGCCATGAACCACAACGTCGGCGGCTCGGCGACGAGGATGCCGGTATCGAGCACCTTGATCGACCGTGGCAGCACGAGACCCTCGGCAAACACGGTACGCGTGTCGAGGCGTCCGTCCTTGTCGCGGTCCTCCAGCACGACGATCCGGCCGGTGGGTTCGAGCTCGTCCGACGCGCGGACGTCACTCATGTACCCCGGCATTTCGACGAGCCACATGCGGCCCGCCGCATCGAAATCCATGATCACCGGATCCTGCACGAGCGGCTCACTGGCCACCAGCTCGATGCGATACCCGGGCGGCAGCACGAACGTCTGCAGCTGGGCCTCGGGTGACAGCACCGGCGCCGGCTGATCTTCAGGAATGGTCTGGAGCGTGGGCGGCCACGAGACGCGCCCCGACTGTGCCTGCAGGACGAGGCCGGCGGCAGCCGAAACCATCAGCAGGGCCAGCACTCTGAACACGAGAGACTTCATGGGCGAACCTCGAAACCGCAGGCGTCGGGGCGACGCGGCCGTCGCCCCGACATCGGATACTGCAACGCGAGATGCACGCCGCGGCCGGAGGACCGGCCGCGGCGTGATGTGTGACTAGAAGGAGAAACGCACCTGCGCCTGGACCGTGCGCGGGTTCTGATAGTTGTTGGCCACGCCGAAACCGGCCCCGCGCGGAAGGGAACGCGCTTCGATCAGGTTCCCGGCCGCGTCGAACGGCAGGTTCGTGATCGTCGTCGGGTCGTTCGGATTCGCCAGGTTCATCGTGGTGTTTCGGCCGGTGACGCGCGCCGAGTTCGGGGCGTTGAACATGTCGACGCGCAGTTGAACGCTCCGGCCACTGCCCAACCGGATGTTCCGCGCGATCGACAGGTCGAGGACGCTGGAGAAACACCCACGCACGTAGTCGCTCCCCGACTCGAGCCCGACACTCCCGACCAGCGGCCCCTGGAAGGCCGCCGTGTTGAACTGCCGGTGCACGTCGGACGAGCAGCCGGAGCCCGGGTCCCCGACCACGCGCACGCGCGCGGCGTAGTCGGGCGAGCCGGTCAGGTTCACGCTGGCGCCACCATTCTGATAGCTGAACCCGACGGTGTACGGCGTCGCGGTCGACGCCGTCCACACCCCGGCGAGCTGCCAGTCGTTGACGAGGTATCCCAGCACCCGGAGGGCCGTCCCCTCGCGCCTCAGGTCAGGCAGGTCCCACACGAAGTTGCCCTTCATGATGTGCCGCGTCGGGGCCACCTGAAACAGCCGGTCGGCCTCGGCCTGGTCGGCCCGCAGCGAGAAGGAGCCGTCCGGGGCATGCTCGTACCGCGGCGCCACGCTGCCGCGGCTGTGGAGCCCGATCGTGTCGTTGAAGCCGAACGACAGACCGTTGCGGAAGCGGCGCTGCAGCGAGATCTGGAGCGAATGGTGCGTGATCCAGCCCCGGGCGGAGTTCAGGCTGATCCCGGCATAACCTCGGAACGCCCGCATCATGTCGACGGGCACCGTCGTGCTGCCGAGCGTGGTCGGCGCGAGCGAGGGGTCCTGGTTCTGCGCCAGGAACGCCGTCCCGAAATCGATGGCGTTGATGTTGTTGCCCTCGATGATGTTGTAGCCGTGCTGACCGACGTACTCGACGTCGAGAGCAGCCGACCAGGGCAGCGCGGCCTGGATACCGCCGTTCCACTGCACGGAGGACGGCAGGCCGGCGTCGTACTCGTACACGCTCA
>CAZVHY010000082.1:0-13661 GCA_964627115.1 uncultured Solibacteraceae bacterium
GCCACGTCCTCGGCGTAGCCGTTGAACATCTGCGTGGGCGTGCGCGAGAACAGCTCGGGCAGACGACGCTCGCGGGCCTGGCTCCAGCGCGGGTGCGCGACCTCGGGATTCACGTTCGCGTAGAAGCCGTACTCGTGCGGCGCCGACAGTTCCCAGCTCGTGCGCGGCTGTCGATCGGTGAAGCGAATCCGCACGATCGACTTACCGGCCTTGAAGCCGTACTTCCACGGGCTGTGGATGCGCAGCGGCGCGCCGTTCTGATTCGGGAGCACGCGGCCGTAGAGTCCCACCACCACCAGCGACAGCGGGTGCATGGCCTCGTCCATCCGCAGCCCTTCGACGTACGGCCACTCGAGCACCGGCACGCGCTGTCCCGGCATCTCCGAGGGGCGTTGGAGCGTGGTGAACTCCACGAAACGCGCCGACGGCCGCGGCTCGACCTTGCGGATGACATCGGCCAGCGGCACGCCAATCCAGGGAATGACCATCGACCACGCCTCGACGCAGCGCAACCGGTAGACCCGCTCCTCGAGCGCGTTGAAATTGACGAGGTCCTCGACGCCGTAGTCGCCCGGCTTGTCGACCATCCCGTCGACCTTCACGGTCCACGGCTGGACCTTCATGCGGCCGGCGTTGCGCGACGGGTCGTCCTTGTCGAGCCCGAACTCGTAGAAGTTGTTGTACGTGGTGATGTGCTCGAAGGGATTGGGCGTGTCGGAGGCCGAGTAGCGCGCGTTCCGGCTCGCCTTCAGCACCGTCTGGGCTTCGAGCGCACCCGCCTCGCCGCAGCCGGCCGTGAGCGCAGCGGCCGTGCCCACCAGACCGGCCGACGCCGTCCGCATGAACTCCCGTCTCGACCGGTAGATGTGCTCGGGCGTGACGGCCGAGTACGGCAGTTCCGACCGTTTCCTGCTCTTCAGTACCATGGCTGTCCCCGTTTTCCCTGATTACACCACACCGTGCGGCCGCGCCCCGGACCCGGTACATAATGTGGCGCGGCGCTTCCCCGTTGTTCGCCGGTTCCATCCCTATGCCCGATACCCTGACCCCGGCCGATCACCTCGCTGCCGCCCTCGATTCCCGCCTGTCGGCCCGCACCGCCCGCGTCGGCGTGGTCGGCCTCGGTTATGTCGGCCTGCCCCTGGCGGTGGAACTGGCCCGCGGCGGGTTTCACACGACCGGGATCGACCTCGACGCCCGGAAGGTCTCAGCGGTCAACGCCGGCACCTCCTACATTCAGGACGTGCCGTCGGCCGACGTCGCGAAGTTTCGCGAGGCGGGTCGACTCGACGCCACCACGGACTTCGCGGTCGTCGCCACGCTCGACACGGTGAACATCTGCGTCCCGACGCCGCTCCGCAAGACGAAAGACCCGGATCTGTCGTTCGTCGTGTCGGCCGTCGAGATGATTGCCGCCCATCTTCGGCCCGGCCAGCTCATCGTGCTCGAGTCGACGACCTATCCGGGTACTACGGACGAAGTCGTGCGTCCGCTTCTCGAAAAGCGCGGGCTGATTGCCGGACGAGACTTCTTCCTGGCGTTCTCGCCCGAACGCGTCGACCCGGGCAACGAGAAGTGGAACACGCGCAACGTGCCGAAGGTCGTCGGCGGACATACGCCCGCGTGCACGGCTCTGGCCGCCAAACTCTACGGCGCGTCGGTCGACACGGTCATCCCGGTCGGGTCACCGAAGGTGGCCGAGATGGTGAAGCTGCTCGAGAACACGTTCCGAGCCATCAACATCGGCATGGTGAACGAGCTCGCGCTCATGTGCGATCGGCTCGGCATCAACGTCTGGGAAGTCGTCGACGCGGCGGCCACGAAGCCGTTCGGGTTCATGCCCTTCTACCCCGGCCCGGGCCTGGGCGGGCACTGCATCCCGATCGATCCGTTCTATCTGTCGTGGAAGGTGAAGGAAGTCGGTTTCGAGGCGAGGTTCATCGAGCTGGCCGGCCACGTCAACGGCGCCATGCCGCACCATGCCGCGCAGAAGGTGGCCGACGCACTCAATTCGCACGGCAAGGCCGTGCGCGGCTCCTCGGTGCTCGTGCTGGGCGTGGCCTACAAACGCGATATCGACGACTACCGCGAGTCACCGGCCATCGATGTGATGGCCAGGCTGCAGGACAAGGGTGCGGCGCTCACGTATCACGACCCGTACGTGCCGGCGCTCGACGCCGACCACTGGCCGGGCACGGGCGATCTCGCGTCGGTGCCGCTCTCGGCCGAAACGCTCGCCGCGGCCGATTGTGTGGTGATCCTCACCGATCACCGCGTGTTCGACTACGACGCCATCGTCACGCACGCACGGCTCATCGTCGACTGCCGCAACGCGATCAAGACGCCCGCGCCCCACGTCTTCAAGCTGGGCGCGCCGACGGCGTCGGCGTGATCGGCTACCGCGGGCTACCGTCCGCCGGTAGCCGGTAGTCGGTAGTCGGTAGTCGGTAGCCGCCCTATTCAATCAGACTCGACGCGATGCGGTAGCGTCCCCGCGGGCTGCCGGTGGCGCCGAGCACCTTGGCGTAGATTTTCTCGCCCGCCTTCACATCGACCGTCGCCGACTCGTTCGTCGTGTTGCCCTGCAGATCATTGTCCGAGCGCACGGCGTGTTCGCTCAGCTTGCCGGCCGTGTAGAGCTCCAGCGCGAGATCGGGCGAATCGTCGTTGACCGACCGGAGAATGACGGTGAGGCTGCCGGACGTCTTCGCGGTGATCGCGAACCAGTCCCACGCGTCGCCCGCATCGGCATCGAGCGAGTCCTCGTGGCTGCGCCCCACCTCGAGGTCGGTGGCCGCCGACGGACGGCCGTCCGGATCGGCAGGACGCGCAAAGCCCGGCATCGCAATCCAGCCGGCACCGATCTCGAACTTGGCGTTGCCGCCGCCGAACAGCGCAACCTCGACGCGATACTCGCCACGCTCGGGCACCGTCACCATGAGCTGCTCGTTGCCCCCGGATCCAAACAGATCCTGATCCGACGTGCCGTCGGGCAGCACCTGCCCGTCTGCGTCGGTCACCTTGAGCGTGACGTCCGAATCGGCGTGAACCGCCACGGCCAGCGAGCCGGCCGATGGCGCTGTGAAGCGATAGACCGCGGGCTCACGGCTCGACACCTGCCCCGACGTGGTCTTCCCGACGGGCAGTTGGGTCTGAGCCGACAGGACCGCCGTGCCGGCGACAAACGCGGCGGCGGTCAGGACGAGAAGGCGAACGGCAGGGAGTGGGCGCATAGGGCGCCTACTATAGCAGGCGCTCCACCTCATCCATCACGCGGTTCATTTCGCGCATCGTCAGGTCGAGCGGCTCGTCGGTGGTCATGTCGACGCCGGCGTCCTTCAGGAGATCGATCGGATATTTCGAGCCGCCCGCTGACAAAAATGTCATGTACCGGGCGACCGTGTCGGCGTCGCCGGCCTTCACCCGCTGGGCGAGCGCCTCGGACGCGGTGAACGACGTCGCGTACTGGAACACGTAGAAGTCGCGATAGAAGTGCGGGATGAAGCTCCATTCGTGCGCGACGTAGTCGTCGACGACCGACACGCCGGCATCGTGCCCGTAGTACTTCTTCGTGATCCCGAGATACAACGCCGCGAGCGCCGACCCCGTGATCGGTTCGCCGCGCTGCCCCATCTCGTGCATGGCCAGCTCGAACTCGGCGAACTGCGTCTGGCGGAAGACCGTGCCCTTGATGTTCTCGAGATAACTGCCGAGCAGCGACAGCCGCGTGTCCGCGTCGTCGATCGCGCGGAGCATGTGGTCGACGAGCAGCGACTCGTTGAACGTCGAGGCGACCTCCGCGACGAACGTCGGGTAGTCGGCCATCGGATACGGCTGCGTCCGGTTCGAGTAGTAGCTCTGCATGGCATGCCCGAGCTCGTGCGTCAACGTGCTCATGTCGTCGTACTTGCCGTGATAGTTGAGCAGCATGTACGGGTGCACGTCGAACGCGCCGTCCTGCGAGTACGCCCCGGACCGTTTGCCGGGATTCGAGAACCAGTCGAGCCACCGCTCGGAGAACGCCCGGTCGAGGACCGAGACGTAATCCGCACCGAGGGGCGCCATCGACACCTTCACGTGCGCGGCCGCTTCGTCGGGCGTATAGGTCAGATCGACCGAATCGACGAGCGGCGCATAGAGGTCGTAGTAGTGCAGCGTGTCGACACCGAGCATGCGGCGGCGCAGCGCGAGATAGCGGTGGAAGCTCGGCAGGTGCCGGTTCACGCCGTCGACGAGCCGCGTGTAGACCGACACCGGGATGTTCGGTCCGTTGAGTGCGGCCTCGAGGGTCGAGTCGTACCGGCGCGATCGCGCCACGAACAGCGCCCGCTGCACGCTGGCGTTCATCGTCGTACCGAACGTGCGGCTGAAACCGCCGAGCGCGCCAAGGAACGCGCGCATGACGCGCTCGCGCTCGTCGCGATTGCGGCTCGCGCGATAGATGCTGTAGTTCGCCTGGTTGATGCGGACCTCGCGGCCGTCGGCCAGCGCGACCGTCGGATACGGGAAGTCGGCGTTGCTCAGGATCGTGAAGGTCGCCGACGGCGATCCGGCAAGCGGTGCGACATCGGCGAGAATCTTCTCTTCCGCCGGTGACAACGTGTGCGGCGCGCGCCGCACGATGTCCTGCAGATAGAACCGGTACGGCGCCAGCCTCGGCTCGCTCTCGATGAAGCGGGCGATGGTTTCCGAGGGCAGCCGCAGAATCTCGGGCTCCACGTAGGCCACCGACGTGCCGAACGCGGCGCCGAGCTGCACCATCTGCTGGCGCATCGCTTCGTGTGTCGTGTCGCGCGTGTCCTGGTCGGCGAGCAGGCCCGCATACGCGTACGCGCGTGACAGTTCCTTCTGCCATCCGTACAGGCCGTCGAGCGCGTCAGCCAGCACCGAGGCCGACTCTCCGAGCCGCCCCTCGAACGCCTTCACGCCCGGCAGGCCCGCCTCGATGTCGCGCAGGGCCGCGCGCCAGGCGTCAATCGACGGATAGATCTCCTCGAGATTCCAGCGGTAGCGCTCGGGAACGTCCGCGCGTTCCCGGTCGGTCATCGATACGTCAGACATGCCCTCCATTCTGGATCGGACGGGCGTACAGACAACGGGCCCGGCGGCATCACCTGCCGCCGGGCCCGCCTGTTCGTAGGGGCGGACCTTGTGTCCGCCCGTCGCACGGGCCGGCACGAGGCCGGCCCCTACGCATCATTTGTCGCACGGGCCGACACAAGGTCGGCCCCTACGTCGTCGTAGTGCTTACCGCCCCGCCACCTGATACAGACGGATGCGCTGGATCTGCCAGGTTGGCGCGTCGGGCGTCGTGGCCGTCTGGTTCAGGCGCACGAACCGCGCCTGTGTCGGCTGCTTCAGCAGGATGACCGTGGTCTCGGCCGATCCCTGACCGCTGGCGACCGTCGTCCAGCGATTGCCGTCCATCGACACCTGCAGCTGATAGCCGCGGGCAAAGCCCGGCGCCGGCGGTGCGGCCGGCGCGCCACCGCGGCCGCCGCGACCGAATCCGGCGGCTGGCGTGTCGATCTGCACTTCCGTGAGCCGGGCTGGCGCGCCCATCGCGATCTGGACGAACATGCCCGGCGCCTGCGGTGCGCCCGAGTTCCACGCCTGCCCCTGGCCGAAGCCCGTGGGGCCGGTCGCCACCACGCGCGACGCGGTTTCGCTGTTGTGGCTGGCCGTCACCTTCCACTCGGGCGTCGACGGCACGAGCGTCGGCACCACGGCGGCCAGTTCCGGCGCCGTCCACATCGACGAACGATTCGCCGACGCGGCGCGCACGCGCGCGACCTCTTCCGGCGTGACGATCGACGACGAGTTACCCCAGCTGTTGCGGACGAACGACGCGACATCGGCGATCCACTGGTCGGTGTTCTGCCCCATCGGGATCATCACTTCCGTGTACGTCTGGCCGTCGATCGGCCCGGTCAGGCCGTGCAGCAGCACACGGACGAGGTGATCGCGGTGGCCGTTGACACGGTCGTTGCCCTCGAGCGTTGGCGCGCGGGTGACACCCGCGGGCGCGCCCTCGAGCCGCGCGCCGCGACCATCTTCGCCGTGGCAGGAGAAGCAGAGCTCGTTGTAGATGATCTCGCCCCGCTCGATCGCCGCCGCGGCCGCGGGCGCCAGGCCCGCACCGGCGCGGCCGACCGCCGTTTCGGCGCGCTGAATCAACTGACCGCCGAGCTCCTTCACGCCCTTGAAGGCACTCGCTTCGACCGCGGGCCGAATGGCCGTGATCGCGCCCGGCACCCGCAGCACGTTGAGCGTCATCATGGCCTGGATGACCATGTCGGCGTCGGTGTCCTTGAGCGCTTCGCGATAGTCGTTCTCGAGCGTCTTGTCACCGGCCTTGTAGAGCGTCTCGCTCGCGCGCATCGCCTGGATGCGCATCCGCGGGTTCGAATCCTTCAGCATCTCGCGCACGAGCGCCGCGTCGAGCGAGCCAAGCCCCTCGAGCGTCCACAGCGCGTGGAACCGCGCCACCAGGTTGTCCGACGACCGCACCATCGTCGTGAGTGTCGGTACGACCGACGTGTCCTGCTTCAGCACGAGCAGGCGCTGCGCGCTGTTGCGCCACCAGGAGTTCGGATGCGTGAAGTGCGCGATGAGCTGCGCCGGCGTTTCCTGCAGCATGCGCGGCTGCGTGAGATCCGGCTCGATGGCTGGCGAGGCCGGGGTCGTGGCCACGCCCGCCGCGTTGACGCCACCGGCGGGATACCCGTCGTACCGAAGACGCCAGATGCGGCCGTACTGGTTGATCCGGTCGAGCTGGTACTGCTCGATCTTCGCGCGCAGGTACGAACCGCGCGGCGTCCACTGCGATTCCTGGATGATCCCCTGGTACATGTCCGCGATGTAGATCGTGCCGTCGGGCCCGGTCTTGATGTTCACCGGACGGAAGAGCGGATCGGTGCCGAGCAGGAATTCCGAACCGGGATAGGCGTTACGCAGCTGCGTGAGCCCCTGGTCCTTGACGATCTTCGCCTGGCGGATCAGCCGGCCCACCGGTTCGGTGAAGAGCAGGTCGCCGCGGATGTCTTCGGGCATCCGGTGCCCGTGGACGATCTCCGGTCCGGTCGTGGCCGTGAAGTGATTGAGGTTGGCCAGCGGCATGCGGATGCGGGGCATGCCGCCCTGCATGTCGCCGATGCTCGGCGCCGGCCAGACCACCTGGAACCCGGGCTCGGTCTGATCCGGCACGGTGAACGCCCCGTAGTGGATCGGCACCTGGAAGTTCATCGGGCCGCGTTCGCCGCCCGCGTCGACGAACCACATCTTGCCGTCGTCGTCCTGCGTCAGTCCCCACTGCCCGCCGTTCGGCCCGGTCGTCTCGCGGAGCATGCCGGTCGGCGTCCAGCGGAAGCGGAACGCGTTGTAGGTGCTGTAGATCCAGTTGTCCATGCCCCAGACGAAGCCGGCCTGCTGGTGCTCGAGGTTGTTGCCGGGCCGGCCGACGCCCGTGTACCAGAGCTCGCGCTTGTCCGCGATGCCGTCGCCGTCGGTGTCGGTCCACTTCACGACATCGTGCGTCTCGGTCTCGTTGGTGAGGATGCTGTCGCCATCGAGCGGCAGGACCATGCGCGGCAGCACGAGGTTGTCGACGAACACCGTGTGCTTGTCGTACTTGCCGTCGCCGTTGGTGTCTTCCCAGCGGCTGATCCGGCTGATCGGCTGATACTTGTCGCGGCCGTCGGCATCGAGCATGTAGGTGCGCATCTCGACGACGTACATGCGGCCGTTGCCGTCCCATTCGAACGCGGTCGGCATGATGATGTCCGGATCGGACATCATCGGCTCCATCCGGTACCCGGTCGGCAGCAGGAACGTCTTGGCCTGCTCCTCCGGCCGCTTCGGCTGAACGGGCGTGACTTCGGCCCAGTCGGCCCCGACGTTTCCGGGACCACCGCGCCCCGGGCCGCCAGGTCCGCCTGGCCCGGCGCCACCGCCGCGGGCGCCCTGCGCCGGGGGTGCTGGCGGTTGCGGGTTGGCCGGCGCCTGCGCGAACAGCGTGAGGCCGGCCGCTCCAACGAACACCGCTGCCAGCAGCATTCCCGCCTGTGTGGTTCGTCGCACTTGCAGTTGCTTCAACATGAGCATCCTTCTTCAGACAGAACAGACAGGGCCCGAAGACCCACACCACGGCCGCAGCCGCGGTGGTACTACACCCCTGTGTCGGGCAAACGCAGGGACTAAATGAAGAAACGCACAGAATGTTACACCGTCCCTTACGGCGCGTGTGACCGATCAGTTTCTCTCTTCGGAACGTTGATGCTCCGGGGGCAATCTCTGGATTGACGGATCAGGCGGGGGTCCCGTTGGTCCTGTGGGTCCTGCAGGTCCTACAGGTGCGTCCGGAGGTCCGGCTGGTCCGGCAGGTCCTACAGGTGCGAAGGACCTGCGCGGCGAAGCCCACCGCCTGTGTCAGAATGAACCGGTCGCGCGCGCCGTTTCCGGTCGCCCCGCCTGTTCGCCCCCATGTCGCACACGCCCGTAGCCGACGATCTCGCCGCGCAGGTGGCCAGTCGCCGAACGTTCGCCATCATTTCCCACCCCGACGCCGGCAAGAGCACGCTCACCGAGAAGCTGCTCCTCTACTCGGGCGCGATCGAACTGGCCGGCGCCGTGCGTGGCGCCAAGACGCGCCGGCACGTGGTCTCCGACTGGATGGCCATGGAACAGGAGCGCGGCATCTCGCTGACCTCGACCGCGCTCGAGTTCGACCTGCACGGCCGGCACATGACGCTGCTCGACACGCCGGGCCACAAGGATTTCAGCGAAGACACGTACCGCTCGCTCGTCGCCGCCGACAGCGCCGTGATGGTCATCGACGCGGCCAAGGGCATCGAGACGCAGACGCGCAAGTTGTACGAAGTCTGTCGCCGCCATCGGCTGCCGATCCTCACGTTCGTCAACAAGCTCGATCACCCGGGCCGCGATCCGCTGGAGCTGCTCGATGAAATCGAGAGTGTGCTCGGCATTGCCGCGGCGCCGTTGAACTGGCCCATCGGCAGGGGCGATCGGTTCCGCGGCGTGTACGACCTCACCGATCGCACGCTGCTGCTCTACGAGAAACACGCGCAGGGCCAGCGGCCGGCGCCCGTCGACGTCGCCGACTACACCGACCCGCGTGTGCGCGAACTGGTCGGCGACTACGTCTATACCGAGTTCATCGAGACCATGGACCTGGTGGCCACCGCCGGCGCCACGTTCTCGCACGAGGCATATCTCGCGGGACAACAGACCGGCGTGTTCTTCGGCAGCGCGCTCACCAACTTCGGTCTCGAGCCGTTCCTGCGCGGCCTGACGGAACTCGCCCCGCCGCCGCGGCCGCGCACGGCCGGCGACGACCTGGTCGAACCCGCCTCGCCGGACTTCAGCGGATTCATCTTCAAGGTCCAGGCGAACATGGACCCGCGCCACCGCGACCGCGTGGCGTTCCTGCGCGTGTGCTCCGGCCGCCTCGTGAAGGACATGCTCGTCACCAACGCGCGGCTCGACGCGCCGATCCGCGTGTCGCGTCCGTACCGCATGTTCGGACGCGATCGCACGACCGCCGTCGAGGCGTGCGCGGGCGACATCGTGGGGCTCGTCAACCCGGGACGTCTCGGCATCGGCGACACGTTGTACGCCGGCGCTCGCGTGATCTATCCGCCCATCGAGCGGTTCCCGGCCGAGCACTTCGGCCGCGTGCGGCTCGAGAACCAGCGGCACAAGCAGTTCGACGATGGCATCCGCCAGCTGGAGGAAGAAGGGCTGATGCAGGTGTTCCGATCGCAGATGGGCGGTCGCGATCCCATCGTCGGCGTGGCCGGCGCCCTGCAGTTCGACGTCATCGTCGCGCGTCTCGCCAGCGAGTACAACGTGGAGAGCCGCGTCGAGCCGCTCTCGTTCGTGGCCGCGCGCTGGCTCGACTCGCCGCGCGAGTCGTTGAGCGACGTACCGTCCAGCGTCATGTTCACGAGCGATCGCGCGGATCGCACGGCCCTGCTCTTCCCGTCGACCTGGGCCATCGACTACGTCGAACGACAGAACCCGTCGGCGCGCCTGCTCTCGATCGTGCCGTCATGACCGCGCTGCCGCCCGACGTCCGCATCGGCCGTGTCGTCCTGCAGGTGGCCGACCTCGATCGCTCTCTCGCCTTCTATCGCGACATCGTCGGATTCGACGTACAGACGACGAACGAAGACACGACGCGCGTGGCCGTTCTCGGTGTCCGGGGACGCCCGGAGCCGCGGCTCGAACTTCGCGAAAAGGTCGGTGTCCGTCCCGTGCCGCGTCGCGGGCTGCTCGGGCTGTATCACGTCGCCGTGCTGCTGCCCGGCCGTGCGGACCTCGGACGGTTCATCGTGCACGCGGCCAACGCCGGTGCGCGCTTCGCGGCGGCCGATCATCTGTTCAGCGAGGCGTTGTACCTCACCGATCCCGACGGTCTGCAGGTGGAGGTGTACTGCGATCGGCCGCGCGCGGCCTGGCAGTACCGCAACGGCGAACTCGTCGCCGACACGCTGCCACTCGACTTCTCTCCCCTCGTCGAGGCTGCCGCCGGCACGACGTGGGACGGCCTGCCGCCGGGAACGACGATCGGCCACATCCATCTCTACGTTGGCGATCTGGCGGCCGCGCGCGCGTTCTACGTCGACGGGCTCGGCTTTGCGCCAACGATCACCTCATTCCCTGGCGCCCTGTTCGTGTCCGCAGGCGGTTACCACCATCACGTCGGCCTCAACACGTGGGCGGCCAGTGCGCCGGTCGCGACCGACGATGACGCGCGGCTGCTGCTGTGGGAACTGCACGTCGGCGACCGCGCAACACTCACGGACATCGTCGAACGTCTGCGCGCGTCGGGTGTCGTGGTCACTGAAGACGCCGGCGGCGCCACGGCGTACGATCCCTGGCAGATCGCCGTGCGCATCACGTCCAGCCATCTCTAGAACACCCCCCGTCGCACTCGGAACACCGAGCGCTCAGGTCGTATTGCAGGCCGAAACACGGACGTTTTCCCGTACCACACCTCGCGTGCGTCCGTATAATGACGCCGTTCACGCACACACAGACTGACGACACGGCGCGCGAATCCTCGCGGCTGGCCGTCGTCCACGAGGAGGCAGGATGTCGAGTGGTGTCACCCGGCGCGAGTTCGTGAAAACCACAGGTGGGGCCGCGCTCGGCGCGTTTGCGGCGCCCGCGTTCCAGTCCCCTGCCACGGGCACCGCCCCGAAGCGCTACGCGCTGGTCGGGACGGGCGTTCGCGGCGTGGGTATGTGGGGCCGTTCGGTGGCCAACGGATTTCAGGACGCCGCGCAGTTCGTCGGGCTGTGCGACATCAATCCGCTGCGGCTCGCCGCTGCGCAGAAGATGATTGGTGTCGACTGTCCCACCTTCACGAACCTGGACGAGATGCTCGACAAAGCGCGTCCCGATCTGTTGATGGTGACGACGGTCGACGCGACGCACAGCGAGTGCATCATCAAGGCGCTCGATCGCGGTATTGCCGTGGCCACCGAGAAGCCGATGGTCATCGACGAAACACAGTGCCAGGCCGTGCTCGATGCCGAGCGCCGGACCGGCCGGAACGTCATCGTCACGTTCAACTACCGGTACGCGCCCAAGCACCAGCGGATCAAGGAACTGCTGATGGCCGGTGAAATCGGCAAGGTGACGTCGGTCGACTTCTCCTGGTACCTGGATACGAGCCACGGCGCCGACTACTTCCGCCGCTGGCATCGGCTGCGCAACCGGGGTGGATCACTCTGGGTGCACAAGGCCACGCACCACTTCGATCTCATCAACTGGTGGCTCGACGCCGACCCGGTGACCGTCTCGGCCACGGGCCGTCTGGCGAACTACGGTCACAACGGCCCCTTCCGCCACACCAACTGCCGGGGCTGTCCGCATGCGGCGAAATGCGACTACCACTGGGACATGACGCGCAATCCGCAGTTGATGGCGCTCTACGCCAACGCGGAGTCGGCCGACGGCTACCAGCGTGATGGCTGCGTGTTCAAGGAGGACATCGACATCTTCGACACGATGAACGGCGTCGTGCAGTACTCGAACGGCGTGAACATGAGCTACTCGCTCAACGCGTTCATGCCCATCGAAGGCTATCGCCTGGCGTTCAACGGCACGCGCGGACGCCTCGAGGTGCGCGACTACGAGCAGCAGCCGTGGAAGGTGGACGGACCGACCGACATCCAGCTCATCCGCAACTTCGGGCAGCGGGAGTTCATCTCGATTCCCGACGCCACGGGCGGCCACGGGGGCGGCGACGACATCCTGCTGAATCTCGTGTTCCGGAACACGCAGGTGCCCGCGCACCTGCAGCTGCCGAGCTCGCGGGCCGGCGCGATGTCGTGCCTCACCGGCATCGCCGCCCGTCACAGTTCGGACAAGGGCGGTGCGCCGGTGAGGATCAGTGAGTTGGTGAAGCTCTGATTCAAGCCAGAAGACAGAAGACAGAAGCCAGAGGTTCGGAAAACTTCGAAGTTTGAACTTCGAAGTTCGACTTCTCATGAACTTCTGGCTTCTGTCTTCCAACTTCTGGCTTGTTCTTACCTCCCCCTTGGCACGCGCAGCAGCGTGAACGGACGCGCGGCCGTGTTCGCTTCGCGCGTGTTGAACTGCGTGTTGACCACGATCAGCTCGTTGCCAACCAGGGCGGCTGTGGCCGGCCAGGCCAGACCGTCGGTGACGCGCGAAGCGACCGTGGCCGACGTCCGATCCGCGTTCAGGTGCAGCGTCACGACTTCCTGCGCGCCCTGACGGATGACGTAGAGCGTGTCGCCGTCGAGCACGAGGCCGTCGGCCGTCGTGAGGTCCGCGTCACCGGTGTCGATGGGCGTGACGGCCTTCGTGGCCACGTCAATCGTGAACAACCGTCCCTGGCCCATGTGTACGACGATGAGCGTCTGGCCGTCGGGGGTGACGGTGATGCCGTTGAGCTTCGGTCCGTCGCCCGCGTAATCGATCGCCGTGCCGCTCAGATCGAGCCACGGCTCGATCTCGCCGAACGTGCCGTTCGACTCCGACAGCCGCCACAACGTCGGCACGAACGTGTCGGTGAAATAGCCGGTCGAGCCGACAATCGCCACGTCGTTGATCAGGCTCCTCGGCGCCGTCGGCACCGTGACCTCCTTCGCGACCGTCCCGTCAGCCGTGTTGACGACCCACGCCTTCCCGGTGAAACCACCGGCAATCCACAGGCGGCTGCTGCCATCGACCGACATCCCCAGCGGTCCCGGGAACGTCGTCGTTCCAGCCGGCATGAGCGTGCCAGCCGGCGTGACAACGTCGGCCGCGCCGGTCGACGCGTTCACGCGCACGACAACGCCGTCCTCGGCGCTGGCCGTGTAGAGCGCGCCGGACGCGGCGTCGTACGCGATGCCTTCCGGGAACGAGACCGATGCCGGCAGTTCGATACGTGCGGCAGACGGTGCCGGCGGCACCTCGACAGCCTGATTGGTGGACGGACCACCGCACGCGACCGTGGAGGTGATGACAGCAAGGCCGAGGATGGCGGACAGAGATCGTGACATCGTGTTTCGTTCTCCTGAGGAAGCCATGGACGCGCAACGGCGGCATGGCTCCAATGTGTGTGGTGTCGGGAGCCCTCTCATGTTACTCGCGACCGGCGCCACAGACACGCGTCCTCAGGT
>CAZVHY010000083.1:0-2945 GCA_964627115.1 uncultured Solibacteraceae bacterium
GCGTTCGTGACACCCGGAACGCTCCGGGTGCCGCGCGATTCACTGATCAGGACGATCGTGGCACCAGGGATGACGCCCCCCTGGCTGTCCTGGACACTTCCCGCCACCGTGCCGGTCGTAATCTGCGCCGACGCGATGGTTCCACCGAGCACCAGCGCACACAGCGCCAGCGCCGGCAGAATCCTGCCTGCGAGCTTCATGGGTTACCTCCGATGGGCGGAGTATCACGCCGCCGCGTGAAGGCGTCTATGTCGAATCCTGAAACTGTCTGAAAACTGCCGGGGAGGCCAGGATTTCAGACGCGGTGCGCGCGTCAAGCCTTTCGGCCTGAAGTCAGCGTTTTCAGGCAGGTTTCTACCGATCCGCCTGGTCGAGCATCCAGATGCGGCTCGAGGTTTCCGCCATCGGGAGGAAAATGCGCCGGGGAGTGATGAACATTTCCAGGTCGACCAGGTAGGGAGAGAGCGCCTGGCGCGCGCCCTCGAACGCCGTGACGCGGAAGGGCCGGCCGTCGAGGTCGCCGGTGTCGGGATCGAAGCGGCGTCCCCACACGTCGAAGCGGCCGTCGCGGTTCGAGATGAAATACAGGACACGGCCGTCGGGGGACCAGCGCGGCTTGTCGTCGTAGGCCTGACCGTCGGTCACCGGGCGCCACGGGCCGCCGGTGACCGGCATCACGTACACGGTCGACGTGCTCCGGTCGGCCCTGGGCACGGCAATGAAGCTAATCCACTGTCCGTTGGGCGAGTAGCGCTGCTGGTAGAGCGACCGCCGATCGTCGGCCGCGAGCCGCCGTTGACTGACGGGTTGGCCGGGAGCGCTGTCGAGCGATGCCGGCAGCGGCAATTCGCAGACGCTCACCCGATCGCCCGGGTCGAGCCGGCACGAGGTGAGCAGGGCCCGGCCGTCGCTCCGCCAGTCGGTGGGGAACCCGTCCTGACCAGGACCCAGCGTCAGGATTTCCACGGGTTGCCGTCCCGGCGTCGTGACGTCGAGCACGACGACCGTGCGGCGATCGGACGTGGCGGCCGGCGTGCGACGGCGTCGTTGATACGTGATGTAGCGCTGATCGGGCGACCACGTCGGCACGGTCACGTCCCAGCCCTGCTCGGAGACGAGCAGCGACGATTCGCCATCGATGTCGCGTCCCCAGATTTCCTGGCGGTTGTCGCGATCGAGGCGATAAACGACGCGCCGGCCGTCGTTGGCGACGTCGATGCCGCGTTCTCCGGAACTGCCCGAGATGATCTGGCCACTGCTCTGGTCGAGTTGTCCCGTGGCCGGGTCGAACCCGAAGGCCCAGACGCCGGGCCGCGCCGTGTTGACGCCGAACGACAGACGCAGGCCGTCGGGCGAGATGGCCGGACCGACGTCGGCACCCGGTCCAATCGTCAGTTGCTCGGGCCCGCGGATCCAGTCGAGCGTGACGGGATCGACCGTGACCCGCCAGATGTTGCGCACCGCGCGCGTGCGGCCCTCGAAGTAGAGATAGCGGCCCGACGGCGCCCAGACGAAGCTCGACAACGTCGTCGTGCTGAACGGGACGGCGGCGACCTCGGCGGGCACACGCGAACGGGTGGCCGGACCGCCATCGAGGGGAAAGGTGATGAACTGGCGGTCGCCGGCTTCATCGCGCGTCCAGACCGAGATGCGGCCGTCGGGCGCCCACGCTGCGCTGCCAATCTGCAGACCGGCGAGCGCCGGGTGCGCCACACGTTCAGGGGCGCCGCCGCCGGCCGGCACGACGAACAGCTTCACGGCCACCGACGCATCCGGCGACGTTTGCGAGAAGAGGACGCGGCGGCCGTCCGGGGACCAGCGCGGCAACGATCCGAATGGCACCAGCTGGCGCTCGGTGCCGCCGCCCGAGGGCACGACATAGATGCCGCCACCGTCGCGTTCGGACCGGAACACGATGGTGCGGCCATCGGGCGACCAGTGCGGCTGCCAGTCGTGCGCGTTCGACGTCGTCAACTGGATGGTCGTCGAATCGCCGAGGGCGTGGACCCAGATGTCGGCGTTGCCGTGGCGATCGGACGCCAGCGCCAGGCGCGTGCCATCTGGAGACCAGGCCGGTTCGAACTGCGATCCCGAATCGTGCGTGAATTGCCACAACGTGCGGCTGACGTTGGCCGCACTCGTCGGTGCGTCGCGCCAGACGAGCAGCAGCACCGTGGCCGCCAGCGCCAGGCCGCCGGCGAGGACCGTGACCCAGCGGAGTGCGTTTGTTGGCGGCACGGCGGCAGGCGGCGCGGCCGCGGGCGACGACGGCAGATGGCGTCCCGGGTCGTCGGCCCCGGGGGGCACGTCCACGGACCCGGCAGTTTCAGGCTCGGTCTGCGATTGCGGCGGACCGTGCGCCGGCGACGCGTCTGCCAGTGACTGCTGCAGGTCTTCGGGGACCTCGTCGGACGCGGTCACCGCGCCCACGAAGCGATAGCCCACGCCGGTGACCGTGGCGATGTACTCGCGCTGACCCGGCCGCTCGTGCAGGAGCTTGCGCAGCGTGGAGATCTGCCGCGCGAGGTTGTTGTCCTCGACGGCCACGCCACCCCAGACGAGCTGCATGAAATCGTCTTTGGTGACCAGGTCGCCGTGACGCTGGACGAGCGTGGAGAGGATGTCGAATACGCGAGGCGTCAGCGGGACCTCGACGCCGTCCTGCCAGAGGACGCCGCGGAGGCAGTCCAGCACGTTGGGACCGAACCGGTAGAACCGATGGCGAGCGGGCTGATGCACGGTCTTCCGCCTGACGGAATCGGATTGGCGATCGGCGTTCACTATACACCCGTCCGAGCGGCCGTTTTTCAGACTGTTTCAGGAAGATTCAAGGCCTCGCATTGAGAGTGACCGGGCCAATCCCCAACAATGTCGGCTCGTGAGGATGCGGATGGTCGGGATGTGGGGCGCCGTGTGTCTGGCGACCGTGGGGTGGGCCGTGGTCT
>CAZVHY010000083.1:3045-9349 GCA_964627115.1 uncultured Solibacteraceae bacterium
GGCACGCAATCACGCGTTCCTGCGGTCGATTGGCGTCGACGAGCCGATCGACTACACCACCGTGCGCTTCGAAACCGTCGCGAAGGATCTCGACGCCGTGATCAACACGGTGGACGCGGAAACTGCGGCGCGATCCGTGTCCACGATCAAACGCGGCGGCGTCCTGGTCTCCATCTCGGGCCAGGTCCCCGCCGAAGCCTGCGCGGCGGCCGGCATTCGCTGCTCGATGCGGACGATGGGCACGCCCGTGGGCGAGGTGCTGCGGCAGGTCGTCGCGCTGGTCGCCGAGGGACGCTACGACGTCAACGTCGACGCCACGTTTCCGCTCGAACAGACCGCCGACGCCTGGGCACAGAGCCAGGCGGGGCGCACGCGCGGGAAGATCATCATGCGCGTGTCGGAGCGATAGGAGAGGACCGGAGGAACATGAGGAACCCACGCCGTTCGAGTCTGATCGTGGTCTGCGCCACGTTGTTGCTGCTGCCGGTGGCGGTCGACACGGCCGTCGGTGTCTGGTCGAGTCGGGTCGCCGCGCAGTCGGCGGTCCGGACCGCGGCCGATGCCGTCGATCCCAGCCGGTTCGACGTCGTGACGCTCGTGCCGATGGGGGAACTCGACGAGCCGATGACGTTTGCCATCGCGAACGATGGCCGCGTGTTCATCAACGAGCGCCGCACGGGGCACATCAAGGTCTACAACCCGCGTGGCAACACGACGACGACCGTGGGCACGATTCCGGTCAATCACACCTACACCTCGGCGGCCGGTGTGCCGCGTGAGGCCGAGGAAGGGTTCCTGGGGATTGCGATCGATCCGCGCTTCGATGAGAACGGCTGGATGTACATCCAGTACGCCGACCCCGACGTGGCCAAACACGTGCTCGCGCGCATCCAGTTGCGCGACGAGACGAACGCGGCCGGCGAGACCGTGACGCGCATCGTGCCCGACTCGCACCGCACGCTGCTCGAGTACTCGGCGCAGCGCGAGGCGTGCTGCCACACCGGCGGCGGCATGACGTGGGACACGGCGGGTAACCTCTACGTCACGGTCGGCAACAACTCGGGCAACACGGGCACGTCGCAGACCGATGAACGTCCCGGCCGCGAGAACTGGGACGATCAGCGCGGTGCGTCGAACACCAACGACCTGCGCGGCAAGATCCTGCGCATCACGCCGCAGGCCGACGGCACCTACACGATTCCCGCCGGCAACATGTTCCCGCCCGGCACGCCGCGCACGCGACCCGAGATTTACACGATGGGCCATCGCAACGCGTGGCGCGTGTCGGTCGACAGCCAGACCGGCTACCTCTATTGGGGAGAAGTGGGCCCCGACAACCAGGCCGACAACCCGGACGTGGGCCCGCGCGGATACGACGAGTTGAATCAGGCGAAGAGACCGGGCTTCTTCGGCTGGCCGTATTTCGTCGGTCCGAACGCGGCCTTCCCCTTCATGGACTACGTGGCCGGCGAGCTGCGGCCGGCCAAGGATCCGCAGCGTCCGACCAACACCTCGGTCAACAACACGGGGCTCACGGACCTGCCGCCTGCGCAGCCGGCGTTCATCGGGTACGAGTACGGCCCATCCGAACGGTTCCCCGAGGTCGGCACGGGCGGGCGCTGTGCGGTCGGTGGACCGATCTTCCGGCGCGCGGACTTTGCGGCCAACGCACCGCGCGTCTGGCCGTCGTCCTTCGAGGGCAAGTGGCTGGCCACCGACTGTTCGCGCGCGTGGATCATGTCGATCACGATGGACGCCAACAGCGACTATCAGTCGATGGAGCGGTTCCTGCCGGGCCAGCGCTGGGTCGAGCCGATGGACATGAAGTTCGGGCCGGACGGCGATCTGTACCTGCTCGACTACGGCGGCACGTGGTTCGCCAAGAGCGAGGACGCGCGGCTCGTGCGCATCGAGTACAACGGCGGCAACCGCACACCGGTCGCCATCGCCTCGGCCAGTCGCGTGGGAGGACGTGTACCCTTCGACGTCCAACTGTCGTCGTCGGGCTCGATGGATCACGACCGCGACACACTGCGCTACGAGTGGCGCGTCGAAAGCCCGGGGCAGCAGGCGCGCGTCTTCCGCGAACCGAATCCGACGGTGAGCCTCACGGCCAACGGCGTCTACACCGCGACATTGACCGTGACCGATCCGGCCAACGCGCAGGCCACGGCATCGGTCGAGATCGTTGGCGGCAATGAACCACCGTCGGTGGCCGTCGGCGTGACGGGCGGCATCAACGCCGGGCTGTTCACACCAGGCGAACCGCTCGCCTATGCCGTCACCGTGAGCGATAGCGAAGACGGCACGGTGCCTGCCGATCGCGTGGCCGTGAGTGTCGACTACGTCCCGGAAGGATTCGACACCTCGACGCTGGCGCAGGGACAGACGCCCGTCGACCCGACCACGAAGTTCGCGGTGGCCAAATCGGTGGTGGCGCAGAACAGCTGTCCGGTGTGTCACGCGCCGCAGGGCGTGTCGCTCGGGCCATCGCTGCCGATGCTGCGCGAGAAATATCCGTTCAGCGAGGCCACCGTGAACACGCTGGCCGGCAAGGTGCGCAACGGCGGCACCGGTGTGTGGGGGACGGCGATGATGCCGTCGCATCCGCTGATGTCGCTGGCCGAGGCGCGCGCGGTTGTCGAGTACTTCCTGCGCTCCGGTGAGACGACGATGACGTCGTTGCCACTGTCGGGACGCTACACCGTCGAGCCGCCGCCGGGGGACAACGGGCGTGGCGCGGTGGTCGTGCGTGCGGTCTACACGGATCGCGGTGCCGGCGCGCTGCCGCCGCGCACCGCGGAAGCGATGACCGTGCTGCGCAGTCCGCGTATCGGCGTGACGCAGGCCGAGGCGTTGAGTGGCGCGGAGGTCAACGTCAGCCGTCAGGGCGCGGCCAGCCTCGTGGCACGCCACAACGGCTACGCGGCGTTTCGCGGCATCGATCTGACGGGTATTCGCCAGATCGCGTTCACCGCGCAGGCCGGCGGCCGCGGCGGGGAAGTGGGCGGCACGATTGACGTGCGCCTCGGTTCGCCGACTGGCACGTTGATTGGACAGGTGGCCATCACCCCCACCGCCGCGCCTGCCGGGCGCGGCGGTGGGGGTGCGGCACCCGCGGCTGCGCCGCCGGCCGCCGGCACGGCGCCCGCGGCGCAGGCGGTCCCCGCGGGCCGCGGCGGCGGTGCCGTCGCCACCGCCGCCGCGCAGGGGTTCCCGCCGAGCGACATCAACACCGCACCCGCCGGTCGCGGCGGGCGCGGTGGCGCGGGCACGGGACCGGGGACCGGCCCGGCGGCGCCAGGCGCTGCGGCTGGTGCCGCCGCCGGGCGTGGGGGTGGGGCTGCGGCCGCCGGCCCGGCCGGGCCGGCGGCCGCGGTGCAGCCGACCACCGGCGTACACGACATCTATCTCGTGTTCCGCAACGAGCGCGCGAGCAACACGCAGCTGCTGCTCAACATGTCGCAGTTCACGCTGGTGCCGTAGGAAGGCGGCAAGGCGACGAGGCTGCAAGGCGACGGGTTGCGAGGCTGCACGGCGGCGCGGCGGCTCGGCGGCCGACTACCGAGCTGTCGTAGCCGCGGGGCTTTACGCCCCGCGGATCCGGCGGCGAGACAGTCGGTTCACCCCGTCATCGCAGGGCGGGTCCCCGTGCCCGCCCGAACACCTCGTCGCACCGGTCGCCGGTAGTCGGTAGCCCGCGGCCGTGCAGCCGCGCCGCCCGTAGCCGCGCCGCCCGTAGCCTCGCGGCCCCGTCGCCTTGTAGCCTGTTCCCATCATGCCCATTGCCATCGTCGGAACACTCGACACGAAGGGGACGGAGATCGCGTGGGTGCGCGATCGCATTGCGGCGCGCGGACACCGGACGCTCGTGATCGATACGGGCGTGCTCGGCGCACCCACGATTCCTGCTGACATCCCGCGCGAGGACGTTGCGCGCGCCGGCGGATCGGATCTCTCGACACTCGTGGCCGAGGGCGATCGCGGTGCCGCGGTCGCCGTCATGGCACAGGGCGCCGTGGACGTGTTGACGCGCCTGCATCGCGACGGCCGTGTCGATGGTGTCATCGCGCTCGGTGGTGGTGCCGGTACGACGGTCGGCACGGCGGCGATGCGCGCGTTGCCCGTTGGCGTGCCGAAGGTGATGGTGTCGACGCTCGCGAGCGGCGACGTGCGCGGCTTCGTCGGCGTGAAGGACATCGTGATGATGCCGGCCATCGTCGACATCAGCGGCGTGAACCGCATCAGCCGCGGCATCTTCACGCGCGCGGCCGCCGCCATCTGCGGCATGGTCGAAGCCGACATCCCGCCGGCCGATGATCGACCGCTCATCGCTGCGTCGATGTTCGGCAACACCACGACCTGCGTCGAGACCGCGCGCGCGATGCTCGAAGGCGCCGGTTACGAGGTGCTCGTGTTCCATGCGACCGGCGTGGGCGGCGAGACGATGGAAGGGCTCATCGAATCCCGGCAGATCGACGGTGTGCTCGATGTGACGACGACCGAGTGGGCCGATCAACTGCTGGGGGGCGTGATGGCTGCTGGTCCGACACGTCTCGAGGCGGCCGCGCGCACCGGCACGCCCGCCGTCATCGCGCCCGGCTGCCTCGACATGGCCAATTTCTGGCAGCCGGAATCCGTGCCCGATCGCTATCGCAGTCGCCGGACGTACGTTCACAACGCCAACGTCACGCTGATCCGCACCACGCCCGAGGACAACGCCGAGCTCGGCCGCATCATCGCGGACAAGTTGAATCTGTCGGTTGGTCCTGTGGCTGTCTATCTGCCGCTGCGTGGGCTGTCGGTGATCTCCGCACCTGGTGGTCCATTCCACTGGCCGGAAGCCGACGAAGCGCTGTTCACGTCGCTGAAATCACACCTGCGCGCCGACATCCCCGTTCACGAGATCGACGCCGTCGTCAACGCGCCGGAGTTTGCCCAGGCGATGACGAGGGGACTACTGGAGATGACGACAAGCCAGAAGGCAGAAGCCAGAAGCCAGAAGTTCTGAAGACTTTGAAGTTCGAATTTCGAAGTTTGAATTTTTCGGGACTTCTGGCTTCTGTCTTCTGGCTTCGACGTTGCCCTACTCCTCTCCCACCGCCATCGCCGCCGTGTCCGTCGATCCCACGGGCTGCACGTCGTAGTCGACCGCGACGATGCCGGACTTCTCGAACACCTGGTGGCGAACGAGTCGAAGCGTGAGTCGCGGCCCGGGCGGAGGAAACAGCGGGATGCCGCCGCCGAGCAGCACGGGGATGATCGCCACGTCCACGCCGTCGATCAATCCGGCGTCGGCCATCGTCCGGAAGAGTGAGCCGCCGCCCCAGAGCCAGATCGGCTTCGAGGTACTGCCCGTCTTCAGTGCGCGCACGCGCGCCACGCCGTCGCGGACGAACGTGGCGCCGTCGCGTTCGCCTTCGGGCAACGTCCGGGAGCACACCGTCACCGGCAACTTGGGGCCGACGCCGCCACCGGTGGCGAGGAAGACGTCGTACGAGTGCCGTCCCATGACCAGGTGACTGAAGCTCGCGTACAACGCGGCGAAGTCGATGTCCGGATCCATCGGGATCCAGTCGAACTCGCCATTGGGGCCGGCGATGTAGCCATCGAGACTCGCGGCAACCGAGTAGCGCAGCTGGGCCATGGCGTGTTCTATCATGCCGCCCATGACGAACCAACGTTCACCCCGGGCGGGAAGAATCGCTGTGTGCGCAGCGTTGGCGACGGCGCTGATCCTGGCGATGGCTCCGGTGAGTCCGGCCGCACGCGGGCAATCTGCCGCCGGTGCGGGTGAGATGCGTGGGCGCACGGTGTTCATCACGGGGTCGACCGATGGCCTTGGTCGTGACGTGGCACTGCGGGTCGCCGCCCAGGGCGCCCACGTCATCGTGCACGGCCGCAATCGCGAACGTGGCGCGGCCGTGGTGGCCGAGATCGAGAAGGCCGGGCGCGGCAGCGCGCGGTTCTATGCCGCGGACTTCGCGTCGCTCGACGAGGTCCGTGCCCTCGCGCAGGCCGTCCTCGGCGACTACCAGCGCATCGACGTGCTCGTGAACAACGCCGGCGTGTGGAACCGCGGCGATCGGCAGACCAGCCGCGATGGCCACGAGCTGCACTTCGCGGTGAACTATCTGTCGCACGTCCTGCTCACGCACCAGCTCCTGCCTCGCATCGTGGCTGCCGCGCCCGCGCGCATCATCAATGTGGCGTCGGCAGCGCAGTCGCCGATCGATTTTTCGGACGTGATGCTCGAGCGTCCCGGCCGCGCGACGCAGGGCTACGGCCAGAGCAAACTCGCGCA
>CAZVHY010000083.1:9449-12183 GCA_964627115.1 uncultured Solibacteraceae bacterium
CCGATACCTCTCCATCAACTCCTGCTGACGATCCGGCCCGTCGACGCGCACGCCGCCGATGAAGACGGCCTCGGCGCGCGTGGCGAACTCGAACGGGTCGCCGCTCCAGACGACGACATTCGCGTCCATGTCCGGCCGTAGTGCGCCGACGCGGTCGTCGATGCCGAAGACTTCCGCCGGCGCCAGCGTGAGCGCGCGCAGCGCGTCGTCCCACGTCATGCCGGCGGCCACGGCGTTGCCGGCTTCGAAGCGGACATTGCGCACGTTGAAGTGGTTGCCGTCGCCGTACGAGTCGCTTTCGAGGATGACCGTGACGCCGGCGCGGCGCAGCAGGGCGGCATTGTCCTCGCGCGTGTTGAGGCGATCGAAGCTGTCGGGAATGTTGCGGATGCCGCCGACGATCACCGGAATGCCGGCGGCGGCGAGCTCTGGCGCGCGCTGCCAGGCTTCCGACGCGCTCACGAGGATGACGCGCACGTCGAAGTCTGCCGCGATGCGCAGCACCGCATCGATTTCGGCGACGCGGTCGGCCACCACGAGCAGCGGCATCGTGCGGTCCATGACCGGTTGAAGCGCTTCGTAGTCGGCCGGCTGCGCGAGCAGCGGAATGACGCGGCTCTCGGCGAATGCGGGACGAAGGCCGGGCCAGCCGCGCGCTTCGGTGAGGAGCGTCCGCAGCTTGCCGATGAGCTCGCCGCGCGACGCCGTGCCGGCAGGACGCGCACTCTGCACGCGCACGACAATGCCCGATGGCGCTTTGCGCAGCAGCGTCGCACTGCGCCCGACGCCGAGATCCACGAGCGCATGTTGCCCTGACACCAGGTTACCCTCGGGCATCAGGCCGATGGTCGTGATGCCGTCGTTGCGTGTGGCCGCGATCAGCGGTGATGCGGCGTCGAACGCTTCCCACGGACGGAAGGCCGCGGCGATGTTGTTCTGTCCCGTGGCGCGTTCGTCCGTGTCGCCGCCGCTCAGCGGGATTTCGACGAGGCCGATCACCGATACGACGTTGATGAGCCCCGGCGTCACCCACTTGCCGGCGGCATCGATCACGGTCGCATAGGCAGGGAAAGTCACGTTGGTGCCCACCGCGGCGATACGGCCGTTGTCGATGAGCACGGTCGCGCGGTCGAGCCGCGCGCCTGACACCGGGTGAACCGTCGCGTTGATGATGGCAATGGTGGCCGACTGCGCGTGTGGCGCCGACATCACGGCCCACGTCAGACATACCGCGGCCACTGACGTGAGGACGTACCGCATGACAGGCGTCGTCATCAGTTGCCTCCCCTCGGCGCGACGTAGCCGAGCTCGAAGTCCGTGCGCCAGGCGTCGGGGGTGCTGCGATCGAACACCGGCACGCCGTCGATCCACACGCGATCGGGCCGTGCGTAGACGCTGAACGGGTTCGCGCTCCAGAGCACGACGTCCGCGTTCTTGCCGACTTCGAGCGAGCCGATGCGATCGTCGAGATCGAGCGCCCACGCGGCGTTCAGCGTGATCCACTTGATGGCGTCGGTTTCAGGGATGGTGATGCCGAGCGCGGCCGCGGCCGCAATGGCCTTGGCCGCGTCCTGGTTGAGCCGCTGCGATCCGATGGGATCGTCGGAGTGAACGATCGCGCGCGCACCGGCGTCGTGGACGATCCCGATGTTGCCGCGCACCGAGTCGATCGCTTCCATCTTGAACCCGCCCCAGTCCGACCACATCGACGCGGCGATGCCGTTGGCGCCGAGCAGATCCGCAACCTTGTACGCTTCGACCGCGTGGTGGAAGGAGCGGATCGGGTAGCCGAACTCTTTGGCGACGTCGATCATGATGGCCATCTCGTCGGCGCGATAGCAGTGGTTGTGCACGAGGATGTTGCCACGTAACACCTCGGCCATCGTCTCGAGGCCGAGGTTTCGGCCCGGCGGCTCGCCGCTGCGCGACTCGAGCCAGCGGTCCCATCGTTGTCGATACGACTGCGCGTCGATCCACGCGGCGCGATAACCGGCCACGTTCCCCATGCGCGTCGCGGGGCCGCGGCCCGCGTAGACGCGCTTCGGATTTTCGCCGCACGCCATCTTCAGGCCGTACTTCGCGCCGGGGAACTTCATGTCCTGCACGGTGCGCGCAGGCACGACTTTCAGCACGACGCTGCGTCCACCGATCAGGTTGGCCGAGCCCGGCAGCACCTGCAGCGTCGTCGTGCCGCCGGCCAGGATGCGCGGGAACTGCGGATCCTGCGGCCAGACGGAGTGTTCCGCCCAGACGTTCGCGGTGACCGGGCTCGTGGCCTCGTTGCCGTCGCTCAGCGCGGGAACCGCCGGAGCAGGGTAGTCGCCGGCGTGCGAGTGCGTGTCGATCAGGCCCGGCGTCACGTAGCGCCCCGCGGCGTCGATCACGATCGCGTCGGCCGGCACGGCGGCGATGTCGCGACCAACGGCTGCGATGCGTCCGTTCATCAACAGGATCGATCCGTTCTGCACCACGGGCCCGGCGGCCGTCAGCAGCGTGGCGTTGCGGATCAGCGTGGCCGGCGCTTCGCGCGGGCGATACGTGCTCGGAAACGGATCGGCGTTGGGTTCACTGACGAGGCCGTTGCCGGTCGACGAGGATGTCCGCGCGGGGCTGGCCGCACTCGAACGCGCCGCAACCCCCTGCGACGATGCGCAACCGGCGAGTCCGACCGCGACAAGTGTCAGGACAATGAGCGGGCGAGTGAGGCGCATGGGGAATAGTACACAGAAGGTGC
>CAZVHY010000083.1:12283-13587 GCA_964627115.1 uncultured Solibacteraceae bacterium
AGGGGCGCGCGCGGCCGACGGCAGAGCGCGTGGTCGTTGGCGGAGCAGAAGTTGGCAAAAGAGAGGTTCTATCGCCGGGCGTATCCGTCGTGCGCTCGTCTTTTTCATGGCCCGCCGCTTGCAGTCAGGTGCCCCCAGCCGGTGCACTCGCATTCCGGTATCTGGAGGACTGTCATGGGCAAATACGTCATTGCGTGGTTGCTGGGTGTACCGGCGTCGGTGCTCGCGCTCATCTACATCGTGAGTCACGTCGGCTGCGGCTGAGGCGTCGTGGTCTGACGACCGGGTCGATATAATCCAGCGATGAATCACGTGCCTCTCGGTTCGACTGGGCTGTCCATCTCACCTGTGGTGCTCGGCGGCAACGTCTTTGGGTGGACGCTCGACGAGTCGACGAGTTTCAAGATCCTCGACGCCTTCGTCGGCCGTGGCTTCAACGCGATCGATACGGCTGATGTCTACTCCGGCTGGGTCCCGGGCAACAGCGGGGGTGAGTCGGAAACCATCATCGGGCGGTGGCTGAAGGCACGGCCGGGGATGCGCGACAGGGTCGTGATCTTCACGAAGGTGGGATCGTCGCCGGTTGGCGCGGCCGCGCCGGGCGGGCTGGCCGGTGGCAGGATTCGTGAGGCGGTCGAGGCGTCGCTGTCTCGACTCGGTGTCGACGCGATCGATCTCTATTTTTCGCACTGGCCCGATCCCGAGACCCCACACGAGGAAACGCTTGCCGTCTACGACGAGCTCCTGAAGGCGGGTAAGGTGAAGGCGATTGGCGCGTCGAATTACGACGCGTCGCAGCTCCAGGCGGCCCTGCGGGTGGCGGCCGAGCAGGGGTTGCCGCGATACCAGGTGCTGCAGCCGCAGTACAACCTCTACGATCGGTTGTCATACGAGGGGCCGCTGCGGGATCTCGCCGTCCGTGACGGGCTTGGCGTCGTGACGTATTTCAGTCTCGCGGCGGGGTTCCTGTCGGGCAAGTATCGATCGACGGCCGACTTCGGTCAGTCCGCGCGCGGCTCGGGGATGGGGAAGTACTTGACGCCGCGCGGCGGCACGATTCTGACGGCTGTCGATGCGGTCGCGGCGCGGCACGACGCGAAGCCCGCTGAGATTGCGCTGGCGTGGCTCATCGCCCGTGAGGGCGTCACGGCGCCGATTGCCAGTGCCACGCGCGTGGCGCACGTCGACAGTTTCGCGCGCGCCGCGTCGCTCGCGCTCACGGCCGAGGACGTCGCGACGCTCGATGCCGCAAGCGACCCGATCGTTGCGCGGTGAAGCACCGGACTGCGGAATCCGCGAGTGTT
>CAZVHY010000084.1:0-13507 GCA_964627115.1 uncultured Solibacteraceae bacterium
CTCCAGTTCATCCGGCGGACGATGGAGCGCAGTGCGACGTTCACGGCGGTGCCGGGCCTGGGTGGCGCCGGCATGGGCGTCGTCGGTCTGATGGCCGCCGCGATTGCGGCCCGCCAACCCTCCGCAGAACGATGGCTCGTCGTGTGGCTCGGGGCCGCAGTCGTCGCAGCGGCCATCGGCGTGGCCACCATGTGGCGCAAGGCCGCCGGGAGCGGCGCGCCGCTCACCGGGACCGTCGGCCGCCGTTTCGCGCTGGGCCTGGCCGCGCCGCTCATCGCGGGTGCCGCCATCACCTATGCCCTCTGGCGCGAGGGCAGCTACGCCGTGATGGCGCCAACGTGGCTGCTGCTCTACGGCACGGGCGTGACGATCGGCGGCATGTTCAGTGCACCCGTCGTCATCAGGACGGGCGTGTGTTTCATGGCCGCGGGCATTGCGGCGATCCTCACGCCACAGGAGTGGTCGAACACCTGGCTCGCCATCGGATTCGGCGGCCTGCAGATTGGGTTCGGCATCTACATCGCGAGGCACCATGGCGGCTAGAAGCTCGGCACAACGCGTCGACTCACGGACTCGAGGCGCGGCAGCGCCCGTGCAGATCAAACGGCCACAGACGGCCACGTCGCTCGACCGGCTGCTCCACGACCCCATGCGCCTCGGGATCGCCAGCGCGCTCGCGGCCGGCGGCGAGATGTCATTCACGGATCTGAAGGTGGCGCTCGACGCCACCGACGGCAATCTGAGCGTGCACGCGCGCAAGCTCGAGGATGCGGGCTATGTCGCGTGCGAGAAGGGCTTCGAGGGCCGCACGCCCCGCACGACGTTCAAGCTGACCGCCGCGGGGCGGCGCGCCTTCCAGAAATACCTGGACCACATGGACGCCATCATCCGGGCGGCGCGCAAGTAGGGGCGACGCACGCGTCGCCCGCAACGGCGATCCCTGCGTCGCCCCTACTCCGGCCGCATGGCAATCATGGGCTGAATCGACGAAGCGCGGCGCGCTGGGGCGAGACCGGCGAGCACGACGACGAGCATCGCGATGGCCGCACCGGCCACGTACGCGGCGTGCTCGACGTTGCTGAGCGGGATCCCCATGTTCTCGCTGTTCAGACGCACGAGCACGACCGTCAACATCAGCCCGATGGCGATGCCCGGCGTCACGAACTTCACGACGTCGAACAGGATCATGCCAATCACGCGCCGGCGCGACGCCCCCAGCGCGACGCGGACGGCGATCTCGCGGGTACGCGTCGCGACCATCAGTCCGACGACACCGTAGATCCCGAGGGCGGACAGCGCCAGGATCACGCCGCCAGCGCCGCCGGCAACCATCGACTGCGTCAGGAAGTCGCGCATGCTGTTCTCTCTGAGCCAGGTGCCGGTGACAACCCGCGCGTAGCGGATGCCGTCGCCCGTCGCGATCGCACTCGCATCGTCTGGCGCGAGATCGCGGACCGTGTTCTCAAGGGCGGCAGCGATCGTCTCTGCCGGTTCGCCAGCCGCGCTGCGGGCGATCAGGAACACCGTCGGGGCCAGGTGCTGAGCCAGCGGCAACAACAGCTGGCTTCGCTCCGTGCTCATCTGTGACGTCGGAAAGTCGGCAGTGACGCCAACAACCGTGAGTGTGCGCCCGGCCTTCTCGTCGTCCCCGAACACCACGCGCGCCCCAATGACTTCGGCAGCGTCCGCGTCCGGAAAGAGATTCTCGGCGAGCGTCGTCGAAATGACGGTCACGAGTTCGGCGCCCGCGCGGTCGTCAGCGACGATGCCGCGCCCCTGCAGCAGCGGAATGCCCATGGTGCCCAGATAGTCGTCGCCGACACGCGTGACGTGGACGCGCACGAACCGCGGAGCGACGTCCGGCGTCGTCTGCAGCGCGATCCGGCTTCCGCGACCGCTGAAGTCCAGCGGCAGGCCATCCGCCACGGTCACCGACGACACGCCGTTCGCCTGGGCGAGGGTGTCCCTGGCGCTTCGGATGCGGAATGCCGCGACGTCTTCCGCCACGCCATCGAGCCCCAGTTGGGCGGCATGAATGTGGTCGGCGGCGAACCCGAGATCGTTCATGGCCGTGGCACGAACGCGATCGACCGAGACGCCGGCCATGACGATCAACGGCACCGCAATCGCGACCTGCAGTGCGGCGGTCAGCCGATGAATCCGTCCGGCCCTGATCCCGCCGACGCCGGACTCGTCCTTGAGAGACGAGAGGATCGACGGACGGCTGAAGCGGAGTGCCGGGAACCATCCACACATCAGGCTCGTGACCAGGCAGGCGCCCACACAGACCGCAAGCATGTACGCGTCGACCCGCATGGCCTGCTGGAGTTGAACCGGCACCGCGGCTTCAGACAGCCACATCACGATGCGCGGGACGTTGAAGAGCACGAGCGCGGCCAGCGTGCCGCCGAGTCCTGCAAGGATGAGGGATTCGGAAAGCAGACTCTGAATCAGCTGGCGACGGCTGGCGCCGATCGCCTGTCGCACCGACAGTTCCCGCTCACGCATGGCGTAGCGAACGAGCATCATGCCGGAGATGTTCAGGCAGACGACGAGCAGCACCATGCCGGTCAGCGTCAGCGCCACGGTCTGCAGAATCCGGAATTGAGGGCGCTGGAGCACGCCAACCGGGTCGTACGCCGCAACGGCGCCGGACGTGAACTCGTTGGTCGCTGGATACGCTCTGGCCAGCCGAGACGTGACGGCGGACACGGCCGCGCCTGCCTGCGCAACGGTGACATCGGGCGACAGATGGCCGTGAAGGTGTATCCACCCGTGGCTCCGGTCGGAACGAACCTTGTCTGTGTCGGGGCTCCGGTCGCGCAGGAGCGGATGTTGTTCGATCGGCATGAAAATCTGCCGCTCGTCGAAGGCGAGTTCCGGCGCGACACCGACAACCACATGCGCAACCCCGTCGAGCAGCAGGCGCCTTCCGATGACATCCGGATCGGCGCCCAGGCGGTTCTGCCAGAAGTCGTATCCCACGATCACGACCGGCTCGGACCGCAACGGGTCGTCCGCGGCGTCGTCGAATCCCGGGCCGCGCGCGAGCGTCACGCCGAATGTCCCGAAATAGTTTGCCGAGACGAACTTCGTCGTCACGGACTGGGTCTCCACGCCGCGCGGCGTCTCGACCGAATACTGGCTCTCCCCATTCGCCCACCCGGTAATCGCCATGCCGGTGTCCGCCGCGCGAAGGTCCATGACGTCCGGATAGGACCAGTTGTTGGCGGCTTCTCGAGGGCCGAGTGCCGGCGTGAAGATCTCGACCAACCCTTCCGTCCTCACGGCGGGCGGGGTCATGGCGGTGTCGATGACGTGCGCGGCATACGGCACGGCGATGACCGGCGTCATGCCAATGCCGAGCGACACGACGCACACGAGGGTGAATGCCCGCGCTCTGGCCAGCGACCTGCCGGCATGGACGAGATCGCGCCAGATACTGCTGAACATGTGTGCGATACCTCAGATGGCCACCGCGCGTGGCGCGTGGAGTTGGATACGGGCCTCGACGCGGTCGATGACATCGTCAGGCGTGGACGTGCCGGCCGTCAGGCCGACGATCTCCGCCGCATCGAACCATTCCGGCCGGACGTCGACGTCGGTTTCCACGTGATGCACGCGGGCACAGTGCTTCGCACACGTCGCCACCAGTTCGCGCGTGTTGTTGCTCGACCGCCCACCGACCACGATGACGACGTCGGCCTGGCGGGCCATCTCGATCGCCGCGGACTGACGGTCCTTGGTGGGCTTGCAGACCGTGTCAAGAACGCGCACGTCCGACTGCGGAAATCGCTGCCGGATCAGGTCGACCATGTGGCGCACCTTGTCGATCGGCTGGGTGGTCTGGGCCGCCACGCCGATGCGTGGACGCTCCTCGAGTTCGAGGACGTCGGCGTCGCTGAGCACGACGTCGAAGCGATCGAGATCGCCGGTGAGGCCGCGTACCTCGACGTGATCGCGCTGCCCGACGATGACGACGTGGTAGCCATCGCGCGCGAGGGCCATGACAGCGCGGTGGGCGACGCGCACGAGCGGGCATGTCGCCTCGACGACCGTCACGCCCAGGGCCCGCGTCCGCGCGAGGGCGCGCTCCGACGCGCCGTGGGCCGTCACCATGAGCGTCGGCGTCCCGACGTGGGCGACGTCCCGGGCGACGGCAATGCCCTTCGCCTCGAGGACACGCAGCACCGTGGGATTGTGGACGAGGTCGCCCAGGATGGTGAGCGGCCCGGCGTCGGCGTGTTCGAGCGCCAGGTCGATGGCGTCACGGACGCCGAAGCACATGCCGAGGTGAGCTGCACGAAGGACGCGCATCGCAGTACGGCCGACTATACACAATAAACTTTGTATTGTAAAGTTCTCCATATGACGACACGCCGGCCGCCCCATCAGCCGCATGCACCGCCCGCGCAACGCTCGGACACGGCGTCGGCGATGGCCTTCGAACGGCATCGCGCCGAGGTTCGCGCGCGACTGCACGCGCGGGGCGTGCCGCGCCCGGGCCCCGGCAGCGTGAGCTGGAAGATCAATCGGGAGATCGTGGCGGTAGCGGGCTGGGGACGGGCCATTCTCCTGCAGCTCGCGCACCCGCTCGTCGCCGCCGGCGTCGACGCGCACAGCGGCTTTCGCGTGAACCTGCCGGCAGGCCTGGCGCGTTTCCGCTCGACGGCGGGCGCGATGCTGTCATTGACGTTCGGCGATGACGAAGAGGCGACGGCGACGGCTGCGGGGATCAATCGGGTTCACGACCGCGTCTTCGGACGGCTCCGGACCGCCGCCGGTGCGTTTCCGGCCGGCACGCCGTATTCGGCCCACGACGCCGATCTGCTCCGCTGGGTGCACGCGACGCTCATCGACTCGATCCCGCTCGCCTACGAGCGCCTGGCCGGCCCGCTGACGCCCGACGAGCGCGATCGTTACTGCACGGAAGCCGCGGTGATGGAGCCGCTCCTCGACATTCCGGCGGGCATGCTGCCGCGCTCGACAGCCGCGCTCGAGGCGTACATGCGTGAGGCCCTCAGCACCGGCATCGTGATCACCGACAGCAGTCGCGCACTGGCTCGAGCCGTCCTCTTTCCGCCACGATGGCGACTCTTCTGGCCCGCGTTCCGTCCCGTGCAGTTGCTCACGATCGGCCTGTTGCCGGAGTCCGTTCGTCAGGCGTACGGATTCACGTGGACGCGCCAGGACGCGCGCGCGCTGGCGCGGTGGGCGAGGGGCCTGCGCATGGCACGCCGCGTCATCCCGCGAATCCTCACCGAGTGGCCCTCAGCGCGCAGACAGCCGGGGGCCGAGACCGATGCCTCCGCCTCGAAGTCCCGCGAAACGCTGACGCCTGCGTGATCGACCCGGCGCACGCGAGCCACGCGCCGACGCCGGTTCCAAACGACAACGGGGCGACCCGCCGTGCGGATCGCCCCGTTCACTGCCAGGATTGATGCGGCGCTTACCTGAACAGCAGCGGCGCCACTTCGTTCAGATAGTGGCGCCACACCACCCACTCGTGACGTCCCTCGGTGAGACGGAACGTGTGGTTGATGCCGCCGTTCTTCAGTGACGCGGCGAGCGCCTGCGATCCGTTCAACGCGAAGTCGTCCTTGCCGACGCCGACCCAGATCAGCTTCATCTTGCTGTTGATCGCCTTCGGATCCGCGAAGAACGACGGATAGGTCGTCTCGGCATTCTGCGCGCCGGCGCTCATCACGACGAGCGCGCGGAACGTGTCGGTGTTGTTGAACCCGATCTGCACCGTGTGGCCGCCGCCCATCGACAGGCCGCCCAGCGCGCGGTTGTCGGCGCCCGGCAGCGTGCGGAACTTGCCTTCGACGAACGGAATGACGTCGTTGAGCAGATCGTTCGCGAAACCCACGGTCTGCGCCGGGATGCCCGCCTGCGCCGTCAGCCCCGCGCCCGGCGCCGGCGTGCCGGCGATCTCAGGCGCCAGGCCCACGCCCTGCCGCGCGTAGCCGAGCGGATTCACGATGATCATCGGACGCGTCTTGCCCTCGGCAATGAGGTTGTCGAGGATGAGGTTCGCGCGGCCGGTGAGCATCCAGCTCGAGTCGATGTTGCCCGCACCATGCAGCAGGTAGAACACCGGATACCGATCCGTACCGGCGTCGTAACCGGGCGGCGTGTAGATCCAGAGCGTGCGCGGCACGCCGAGCGACTTCGAGTGATACGTCTCCATGCGCACACTGCCGTGCGGGACGTTCTTCGCGTCGTAGAACGCCAGCTCGCCGGCGGCCGTCGGCACCTCGACCAGGTTCGCCGGCGGGAACGCGCCGAAGCCGAGCTTCACCGACGGATTCACCGGATCCATCGCAACAACGCCGTCGACGTCGAACTGATAGTTGTAGACATCGGGCGCCCACGGACCAACCGTCACGCTCCAGACGCCGGCGTCATCTTTCGTCATCGGATACGTCTTGCCGTCGAGCTCCCCGATGAGCGTCACCTGCCTGGCGTCCGGCGCACGGAAGCGGAACGTGACGGTCCGGTCGGCCTTCACCTCGGGCGTGACGAGCGCAGGACCGCGGCCGCGGCCGACACCCGGCGCGCCGGTGTTCGGGCCGGCGCCTCGTCCGGCCGGCGCCTGCGCCAGCGCGGGCGCCGCCGCCAGAGCCATCACCAGTGCGGCAGCCGCCGCACGTCGCATCGTTGGAGTCATTCGAGTCACCTCAGGTCGAGATAAGAACGGAATCCGATCTTGTATACAGAACGCCCTACTATACGACAGGGATCAGCTAACTTTTTCAGATATCGAGCCAAAACGATCGGTTCGAATACATCCACCGTGCATACATTCTCAAACTGCTATACTCCGGCCGCGTGCGGCCGTCCCTTCTTCGACCGGCCTTCGTCGCGTGGCTCCTCGCCGCCGCCACGCTCGGCGTCGGCCTGACCTGGGCCACAACGGCCGCCAGCGGCGCCGACGCCCATGGATACGTGTCGCAAGCCGACGGCTGGCTGGCCGGTCGACTCACGGTGGACCAGTCCTGGGCCGCCGACGCGCCCTGGGCCATGGCGCGATGGACGCTCACGCCGCTCGGCTATCGTCCGTCGAACGTCGAAGGCCGCGCGTGGGACCTCGTTCCCTCGTACTCGCCAGGGCTGCCGCTGCTCATGGCCGGCGCCAAATGGATCGGCGGCCAGGAGGGCCTGTTCTGGGTCGTGCCGATCGCCGGCGCGGTGCTCGTCCTGGCGACGTTCGGCATCACACGCCGCCTCGTCACCCCCGAAGCCGGCGTGATCGCGGCGTGGCTCACCGCCACCAGCCCGACCGTGCTCTTCATGCTGGTGCTGCCGATGAGCGACGTCCCGGCGGCGGCGGCGTGGGCCGTCGCGTTCTATGGCGTGCTCGATCGTCGCGTCGCCTGGACGGCCATCGCTGGTGTGGCCGCCGGTCTCGCGATCGCCATCCGTCCCAATCTCGCACCCGCTGCCGCTGTCCTCGGCCTGTGGCTGCTGCACGGCGTGTGGCGCAGCGCGCCGCATGCACGTCGTCCCGCGCTCGGCGCGATGATGGCCTTCATTCCGGGCGCGGCCGCCGGTGCCATCGTGGTTGCGCTCGTCAATCAGACACTGAACGGTTCGCCGTTCATTTCAGGCTACGGCTCGATTGGCGGCTGGTTCTCGACGCGCTTCTTCTGGCCGAATCTCCGGCAGTACGGCGGCTGGCTCATCGAGACGCAGACGCCGCTCGCGCTTGCCGGCGTCGTCGCGCTCGTCATCCCCACACGCCGGCTCTGGCCCGCGCTCGACGATCGCGCGTCCATCGTCGCGATGACGCTGTTCGCCGCGGTGATCTGGATCTCGTACCTGCTGTATCAGCCGTTCGATGCGTGGTGGTATCTACGATTCGTGTTGCCGTCGTGGCCGATGCTGCTGGCGGGCACCGCGGCGGTACTGTCGCTCGTGGGGCGACGGCGATCGACGACCGACGACCGGCGACCGGCGGCCGTGTGGCAAAGGCGCGCCGTGGCCGTGCTCGTTCTCGCCGTGGGGCTCTGGCAGATCTCGTATGCGATCGAAGGCGGCGCCTTCCGGTTGTGGCAGGACGAGCGCCGCTACGTCACCGTGGCGCGGCACGTCGACGCGTTGACGCCGCCGGGCTCGATCATCTTCAGCCGGCAGCACAGCGGCAGCATCCGGTACTACACGGGCCGGACCACGGTCGTGTTCGAAGCCTTCGAGCCAGGCGATCTCGATCGCGCCATCGACTGGTTCGCCGCACGCGGCGCGCGTTCGTATCTCCTCATCGACGACGCGGATCGTCCGGCCGCGGAACAGACGCTCCGAAGCGGACGGGCGGCCGAGCGGCTCAAAGGGCCGCCGCTGCTCCACTACTCGGGCCCCGCGCAGATCTATCTCTACGACCTCAACCAGCCGCGCGATCCGGGCCTCTACACTCTCACCGTCCGCGAGACGTACGAGGGGACGCGGAGCGTACCGCCTGCGCCGCGGTGAAGCGACCGTTCCTCGCGCGGTTCTGTGCATTTCCGGTCACAACGCGGGGCCACACGCGTTACGATGGGCACGTCGTGTTTCCTCGAATTGCTCCCCGGCCACACGCCGTTCGTGTCGTCGCGTTGTTCGTATTCACGGTCATGGCGCTGGCGGCGCCCGTGTCGCCCGCGTACGCCGACGACAAGTTCCTCGTCTCGCAATGGGCCCTGCTCGAGCGCCAGTCGCGCGAAGCGCTCGCGACGCTGACGCGGACATCCGGACTCTCCACGCGGCCTGCGCTCGCCCCGCGCATGATCGTCGTCGGTTTCACCGGGGGCCGCGAGGGCGCCGACAGCCGCGTATCGGGCGTCGTCCGCCTTCGTCATCGCATCGAGGAATCGGTGGCGGGCGACGACCGCGTGATCGCGCTGACCTACAACAACCGCGACTGGTCGACGGCGGCCGACGACGTCCTCGCGCAGGTGGACGCCCTCTCGCGGCGCGCGGCCGCTGATGCCGAAACCACGGACAGTCCGCTCATCATCGTGTTCGGCCACAGTTGGGGTGGTGGCGCCCTCACGAAGTTCGCGCGACGGCTCGAAGCGCAGGATGTCGACGTAGCGCTCGCGGTGTACGTCGACGCGTTCGCCCTGCGCAATCCGCGCGTGCCGGGCAACGTGCGCTATGCCGTGAACCTCTACCAGCGATCCGGCATCTTCCGTGGCCTGCCCCTGCGCGGCAAGAGCAAGCTCGTCCTCGAAGACCCGTCATCGACGACGCTGCTCGCCAACCTGCGCATCCGGCCGCAGACCGAGCGGTACTTCGGCTGGCACTGGAATCTCGTGCAGCCGCTGCTCTACCTGCACCATCACCGGATGGGACACGACGTGCGGCTTCGCCACTACCTGCTCACGCTGGTCGAAGCGTCGGTCGACGAGGACGAAGACGACGACGCCTCGTCAGCCGCGCCGTGTCTGTCTGCGGGAGAGATGTGCTCGAATTCGGCGGCGGCCCTGGCGCCGAGCGGGTTGTGACGCAGCCGGTATCGGTCGACGAGGCGATGAATGACGTGCGGACAGAGGTCCGTGCGCGTCTTCGGCAGGAGATCGCGCGCCTCGATCCCGCCTCCCCTCTGCTCGAGCCGGACATGTTCGACGACGTGGAGACGCTGCTGCGCGCGGCGCTCGAGCGCCGGCGCCTGCTCATGATGCCGTCGCTGCTCCTCGACGAAACCGACTGGGACCTGGCCACGAGCCTGCGCCTCACGAGTCACCGGCAGCGCACCGGCGGCCTGATCCTGTTCATGAAACGGCGTGTGCTGCTGCCGCTCACGCGGTGGTTGTACGACTACAGCCGCGACAACTTCGAGCGCCAGAATCAGGTGAACGACACGCTGATGGCCACCATCGAAACGTTGACGGTGGAAGTGCTGCGGCTTCGGCGCGACGTGGAGGTCTTGCGCCGGGCGCAGACATCGCCGCCGTCTCCGTCCGATCCGCGATGAAGCTGGCCTGTGTCGTCCAGCGGTACGGTTCGGCCATCACCGGCGGATCTGAATCGCACTGCCGCCAGCTTGCCGAACGCCTGGCCGTGCATCACGAGGTCGACATCCTCACGTCGTGCGCCAGCGACTACGTGCACTGGCACAACACGTTCGCCCCGGGATGGTCGACCGAGGGCCCGGTGCGCGTGCGGCGCTTCCCCGTGGCTCGGCCGCGACACCTTCACACGTTCGCCGACCTGAGCGAACGCGCGTTTGCGCGCCGGCATACGCCGGAAGACGAACGCGCGTGGCTTGCGGCCAACGGTCCCGAAGTGCCGGAACTGGTCGCGTATCTCGACGAACACGGCCGCGACTACGACCTCGTCCTGTTCTGGGCGTTCCGCTACTACCAGAGCATCTTCGGTCTGCCGGTCGTGCACGAGCGTGCGGTGCTCGTGCCGACGGCCGAAGAGGACGCGGTGCTCGACTTCTCGGTGCTGGCCGACTACTTCCGTCTGCCTCGCGGCTACATCTTTCTCACCGACGAGGAGCGCCAGTTGGTGACGGCGCGCGCGGGCGGCGTGGTGGGCCCATCGACGGTAATCGGCACGGGCCTCGAGCCCGCCGCGCCGGTATCGTCGACGACGCTCGCGCCGCTCGGGATCACCGAACCGTTCGTCGTGTACGTGGGGCGCGTGGATCGCAACAAAGGATGTGAACGGCTCGTCGAGCACTTCATCAGATATCAGGAGGACGAGGACCGCGACGTCACGCTCGTGCTCGCCGGTCCGGTACACGCGGCGCTCGCGTCACACCCGCGGGTACGCGTGCTCGGTTTCGTGTCACACGAGGTGCGCGAGGCGCTGCTCGCCAACGCCCGTGCGCTCGTGATGCCGTCGCCGTACGAGAGCCTGTGCATCGCGCTGCTCGAAGCGTGGAATCACGCGCTGCCCGCGCTCGTCAACGCGCGCTGTTCGGTATTGAAAGGCCAGGTCGAACGCGCCGAAGGCGGGCTGCACTACGGCACGTACCGCGAGTTCGCCGCTGGACTGTCCTGGCTGCTCGATCACCCGGACGAGGCGCGCCAGTTCGGCCGCCAGGGCCTGACGTACGTCGAGCGCGAGTACCGGTGGCCGACGGTGATGGCGCGGGTCGAGGAATTGCTGGCCGAGGTGCGGGGACGGTCGTAGACTGGGCATCATCGCGGATGGCATCTCGATCGAAACGCGGCCCCCGCGCGAGGCCTGACGACACAAGGCAGACGCCCACTGAACCGCGCCCGGCGCCGCGCGCGCTCATCGTCCTGCTCGTGACACTGGCGCTCCTCGTCGCGGGCGTCATCGTCTGGCGAAGCGGATCGGCACCCGATGTGCCCGCTGGCCCGGTGTCGCCGCCCGTCGCCGCCGAGTACGTCGGCACGACGACGTGCCGGACGTGTCATGCCGCGGAAGCCGCGGACTGGGACCAGTCGCAGCATGCGATCGCGATGGCCGACGCCACCGAGGCGACGGTGCTCGGGCGCTTCGACGACGCGACATTCACGAAGGACGGCGTGACGTCCACGTTCTTCAAACGCGACGGCCGGTTCTTCGTCAGGACCGACGGCCCTGATGGCGCGCTCACCGACTTCGAGATCGCGTACACGTTCGGCGTGGCGCCGCTGCAGCAGTACCTGATCCGCTTTCCCGGTGGTCGTGTCCAGGCCTTGAGCATCGCGTGGGACAGCCGGCCGCAGGCGGAGGGGGGGCAGCGCTGGTTTCACCTGTACCCGAATGAGAGCGTTCCGCACGACGATCCGCTGCACTGGACCGGACTCCAGCAGAACTGGAATTTCATGTGCGCGGACTGTCACTCGACGAACCTGCGCAAGGGCTACGACATCGCGACGCGCGAGTTCCACACGACCTGGTCGGAGATCAGCGTGGGCTGCGAGTCGTGCCATGGCCCGGGATCGCACCATGTCGATCTCGCGCGCTCCAGTCGCCTCACCGCCAGCGACACCGGCCTGACTGCGCGCCTCGACGAGCGTGCCAGTATCACGTGGCGCTTCGACGCCGCCGCGATGAAACCTGTTCGCAGCGCGCCGCGCACCGGCAACCGCGAGATCGATGCCTGCGCCCGCTGCCATTCGCGTCGCGCGCAGATCACCGACACCTGGCACGCCGGTCAGCCGTTCGAGGACGGTTTCCGCCCGAGCACGCTCGAGCCGCTGCTCTACCACGCCGACGGGCAGCAGCTCGACGAGGTCTACACGATCGGATCGTTCACGCAGAGTCGCATGCACGCCGCGGGTGTGACGTGCAGCGACTGCCACAACCCGCACTCGGGACGCCTCAAACTGCCGGGCAACGCGACGTGCACGCAGTGTCATCAGTCGCCGGCGTACGACAGCACCGAGCATCACTTCCACACACCAGGCACGACGGCCGCGGCATGTACGTCGTGTCACATGCCGACGACGACGTACATGGTGGTGGATCCGCGGCACGACCACAGCTTCCGGGTACCGAGACCGGATCAAACTGTGACGCTCGGCGTGCCGAATCCGTGCTCGACGTGCCACATCAAGGAAGGTGCGGCCTGGGCGGCGCAGCAGATCGAGCGCCGGCGCGGGCACGCGCCGCAGGGCTTCCAGCAGTTCGCCGACGCGTTCGGCGCTGCGGATCGCGGTGCGCCGGTCGCGGCCGACCTCGCGCGGCTGGCCACCGACACCGCGCAGCCCGCCATCGTGCGCGCCAGTGCGCTGTCTCGACTCGCGGCAGTCGGGGTGCCGCCGTTCCTGCCGATCGACAGCCTCGTGTCCCACGACGATCCCATGGTGCGCCGCACGGCCCTCGGACTCGCGAGTACGGGTGAGCCTGCCGTGCGTATGCGACTCGCGGCGCCGCTGTTGTCCGATCCCATCAGAACGGTACGCAGTGAGGCCGCGCGCGTGCTCGCCGACATCGCCGACCGTCAGCTGCCGCCGGCCTATCAGGCCTCGTTCGCGCACGCGTTTCAGGAGCTGGTCGACGAGTACCGCTTCAACAGCGACCGCCCGGAAGGCCAGGTCAGTCTCGGCGGCCTCTGGATGTCGCGTGGCCGCATGGCAGAAAGCGAGGCGGCGTTCCGGGAAGCCATTCGTCTCGATCCTCGGTTCGGTCCCGCGTACGTCAACCTGGCGGAGGTCTATCGCCTTCGGAACGACGAGGCGCGCGCCGAGCGAACGCTGCGCGATGCGCTTGCAGTCGTGCCGCAGGACGCGGGCGTGCACCACGCGCTCGGGTTGTCACTCGTCCGGCAGAAGCAGGTGGCCGATGCGCTCCTCGAGTTGCGGCGCGCTGCCGAACTTGCGCCCGAGACGGTTCGGTATACGTACGTGCTGGGCGTGGCGCTCAACGACACCGGCCGGTCCGCCGAAGCGCTCGCGGTGCTGCGACAGGCACACACCCGTCATCCGGCCGATGTCGACGTCGTCTATCTGCTGGCGCTGTACAGTTCGAGCTCCGGCCTCGCCGCCGACGCGCGGCGCTACACGGACCTGCTCGAACAGCTCCAGCCAGGACATCCGGCGATCGCGGGTCTGCGGGCGAG
>CAZVHY010000085.1:0-6498 GCA_964627115.1 uncultured Solibacteraceae bacterium
CATGAAACTCGGAGTCAACACGTTCATCTGGACGTCGGAGTTCACGCCGGCGAATCTCGATCTGCTGCCGCGCATCAAGGCAGCCGGGTTCGACGGTGTCGAACTGTCGGTCGCCCAGCCGGCGTCGTTCCGCACGGCGGAGGTCCGTCGTGCGCTCGAGGCGAACGACCTGGCGTGTACGGTCTGTTCGGTGATCCTGAAAACGTTCAACCTCGTTGGCGATGACGCCGGGGTTCGACAGCGAACGCAGCAGCACATTCGCGACGTCGTGACAGTGGCCGCCGATCTCGGCGCGTCGCTGGTGAATGGACCGCTGTATGCGCCGGTCGGCTACCTGCCTGGCCGCCGGCGGACCAGCGACGAATGGCAGCGCGCCATCGAGGGATATCAGGCCGTGATCCCCGCGCTCGAGGCCAATAATGTCGCGCTGGCCATCGAGCCGCTCAACCGGTTCGAGACCTACTTCCTCAACACGGCCGCTGATGCCACGGCGTTGTGCGAGGCCGTGGGCCACGACCGCGTGGGCGTCGCCTTCGACACGTTCCACGCGAACATCGAGGAGAAGGACATCGCCGCGGCCTGTCGCGCCGTGGGCCGCCATCTCAAGCACGTGCAGATCTCCGAGAACGATCGCGGCACGCCGGGCAGCGGGCACGTCGACTGGACCGGCCTGTTCGCGGTACTTGCCGATCTGCGCTACGACGCGTGGCTCACCATCGAGAGCTTCGGACCGAACCTGGGCGAGTTCAGTTCGGCCGTCTGCATCTGGCGTGACATCGAGCCGGTACCCGAGGCCATTGCGTTCGACGGCGTGCGATTCCTGAGAGCGCGCGGGTTCTGAACGGAGCAGGCCACAACGGCGCCCCGGGGTATCATCGGCCCGCATGCTCGCTGCCGGGTATCGTCCGGACATCGACGGACTCCGGGCCGTCGCCGTGCTCGCGGTCGTGGTCTTTCACGCGTTTCCGGCCGCGCTGCCTGGCGGATTCGTCGGCGTCGACGTCTTCTTCGTCATCTCGGGTTTCCTAATTTCCCGCATCATTCTCGAACAGCTCGAGCAGCGGTCCTTCAGTCTCGCGGACTTCTACGTCCGGCGCGTCAAACGCATCTTCCCGGCGCTCGTCGTCGTGCTGGCCGCGACCTACGGACTCGGCTGGATCATCCTGTTCGGTGACGAGTTCGCGCAGCTCGGCAAGCACACCGCCGGTGCGGCGGCGTTTGCCGCCAACCTCTTTCTCTGGCAGGAAGCGGGCTACTTCGATGCCGCCTCGGACACCAAGCCGCTGCTCCACCTCTGGAGCCTCGGCATCGAAGAGCAGTTCTACATCGTCTGGCCGCTGGTCGTGTGGGCGACGTGGAAGGCCGCGCGAACGCGGCGGAGCACCGGGCTCGTCGTCCTGCTGGTCGTTGCCCTGGCGGCATCGTTCTACGCCGGCGTCCGAACCCTGAGCGTCGACAGCGTGGCGGCCTTCTACTGGCCGCACACGCGCATCTGGGAGTTGCTCGCCGGTGGCCTGCTCGCCTGGGGCAGCGTGTACAGATCGCCTGGGACGACGTCGATCCACGCGGGTCGGTGGGCGACACTGGCCGGCCCGGCTGGTGCGATCGGCATCTCCCTTCTCGTGTACAGCCTGTACAGTTTCAACACGCAGACCGCGTTCCCCGGCGGCAATGCCCTCGTCCCCGTGCTCGGTGCCGCCCTGATCATCGCCGCCGGACCGCATACGTGGCTCAACCGGCGGCTGCTCTCGTGGCCGCCGCTGGTCTGGATCGGTCTCGTGAGCTTTCCGCTCTATCTCTGGCATTGGCCCCTGCTGACGTTCGCGCGCATCGTCCAGGCTCAGGTGCCGACGCTGATGGTGCGCGTCGCCATGGTGGCGCTGTCGGTGGCTCTGGCCGGACTGACTTACGCGCTGATCGAACGGCGCATGCGCGCGCGGCGGCACGACGACATCAAGGTGGCCGTGCTCGTGACGTGTATGGCCCTCATCGGCATCGTCGGGTACCACACCTTCGAGCGCCGGGGGCTGGCGAACCGGACGGTCGTGAAGATCAACCGCCTGGCCGAACAATCGGGTGGCGACGCGGGCTACGGCCAGCACCTCGGTCTTGGCTGCGGCATGGCACGCGACGCCGACACGCAGCTCTTCAACATGTGCGTGCACGATCGGCGCGGCAACCTGCGCTACGCGCTGATTGGCGACAGCAAGGCGCGGAGCCTGTCGACCGGCCTCGCGCGGACGTCGAGCGACAGCGGCCGTTGGGTGCTGATTGGGGGCAATGGCGAACACGGCGCGCCTGTGCCCGTGTTGTTCGACGAACCGACCGCCGAGCCTGAGCTCGCACGGCTGGCTCTCGATGCGGTGACCGCCAGTCCCGACATCGAGACGGTGGTGCTGGTGACGGCGATTCGTTCGTTGTTCTTCCTCGGCACGCAGAACGTCGTCCAGTACGATCCGACGTATCTGTCCCGGCTGTCTGAAGCGCCCGGCTACGACCGCGCGCTCGATGGCCTCAGCCGGTTCGTCGGGGCGCTGGTGGCCCGCGGAAAGCGCGTCGTCCTCGTCGTCGACAATCCCGCGTTGCCCGCCCCGGCGGATTGCCTGTTCAGGCAGACGGCATCACCGCTCATCAATCGCCTGCTCACCCGGCCCAACGACGCCTGCTACGTGTCCCTTTCACAGTTCAGGACGGACATCGAGGTCTACTCGAATCTCCTGACCAGCGTTCAGCAACAGTTTCCCGATCGCGTCGAGATCTTCGACGCCTCGGACGTCTACTGCTCGGTCGACGATGACGAATGTGGCCCGACGCGCGACGATCGGCTGCTCTACACCTATACCGATCACATTTCGGACTACGCGGCGGGACTGGTGGGCGAGAAGCTCAATCGGTTCCTCGAGGCTCACCAGGGGCCTGCGCGCGGAACGAGTGGGTCGTGATCGCCGGTTGAATGGCAGGACGCGCCATCGCGGCACGCGATACCATCAGTCTGCGTGTCCGATCCGCTCCTGCCCATCCTCGAACAGTACTGGGGCTACACCTCCTTCCGTCCGCTGCAGCGCGACGCCATGCAGGCCGTGCTCGACGGGCGCGACTCGGTCGTGATCCTGCCGACCGGCGGCGGCAAGTCGCTGTGTTTCCAGGTGCCCGCCATGGTTGGCGACGGGCTGGCGATTGTCGTGTCGCCGCTCATTGCGCTCATGAAAGACCAGGTCGACACGCTCGTGGGCAACGGCGTCCCGGCGGCCTGTCTGCACAGCGGCCTGTCCGACGAGATGAAAACCGACGTGTCGGCGGGCATCACGGCCGGCCGCTATCGACTCCTGTACGTGGCGCCGGAACGGCTCGCGGGAGACGGACGACACGCGTTGTTCTCGCGCATCGGGCGGCAGCCCGTGCGATTCGTCGCGATCGACGAGGCGCACTGCATCAGCCAGTGGGGGCACGACTTCCGGCCCGAGTACCGCCAGCTGGCCGAGCTGCGCGAGCGCTGGGCGGACGTCAGCCTGCACGCGTTCACGGCCACGGCCACGGCGCGCGTACGACGCGACATCGTGTCGCAACTGGCACTGCGCGATCCGGTGGAGCTCGTCGGCTCCTTCGATCGGCCGAACCTCGTGTACCGCGTCCTGCCTCGGGCCAATCTGCGCAAACAGATTCAGGACGTGCTGGCGCGTCACGCCGGCGAGGCCGGCATCGTCTACTGCCAGTCGCGGCGTGAGGTCGATGCGCTGTCGGAGTGGCTGCGTGGCGTGGGCATGCGAGCCGTCGGGTACCACGCCGGCATGAGCGATACCGATCGTCATCGCAACCAGGACGCGTTCCTGAACGAAGACGTCGATGTCGTGGTGGCCACCGTCGCGTTCGGCATGGGCATCGACCGATCGAACGTGCGATTCGTCGTCCACGCCGGCGCGCCGCAGTCGCTCGAGCACTACCAGCAGGAAGCCGGTCGTGCGGGCCGCGACGGCCTCGAGGCCGAGTGCGTGCTGATCTACTCGGGCGGCGACTTCGCGCGATGGCGCGTGATGTTCGACGAGGGCAGCGACGCCGAGGCGCGCCGCGCGCTCCTGCGCGACATGGAGCGATACGCGGCCAGCGTCGGCTGTCGGCACCAGCGGCTCGTCGCCTACTTCGGCGAGACGTTCACGCGCGCTGGCTGCGGCGCCTGCGACTACTGCCTGGGCGAGCTCGAGGCCGTACCCGAGTCGGTGACCATCGCGCGAAAGGTGCTCTCGGCCGTGGCCCGCGTGGGCCAGCGCTTCGGCAGCGCACACGTCGCCAACGTGCTGCGCGGCCGTGATACCGAGGCGGTGACGATGCGCGGCCATCAGACGCTCAGCGTCTTCGGCCTGATGGCCGATCAGGCCGTCGACCATGTTCGCGGCTATATCGACCAGCTCGTGGCCGGTGGCTGGCTGCGGCAGACAGACGGCGAATACCCGGTGCTGCAGCTGACCGCAACAGGCGTGGCGCTGATGAAGGACCCGGGCGCCGAGCCCGAGCTGCAGCTCGCGCGGCAGCGCAAGCCGCAGAAGAGTCGCGGCGAGCGCACCGATCGCGACACGGCGCAGTCCTGGGACGGTGTCGATCGCGATCTGTTCGAGGCGCTGCGTGTGCTGCGTCTCTCGCTCGCGCGCGCACGGGCCGTCCCGCCGTACGTCATCTTCCACGACGCCACGCTGCGCGAGCTTGCGCGCCTGCGTCCCTCGAGCCTCGACGAGCTCCGGCACGTCTACGGCGTGGGCGCGCGCAAGGCAGAGGTCTACGGCGACGCGCTGATCGAGGTGATTGCGGAACATCGACTACCGGCTACCGGCGGCTGACGGTTGCCAACGGGCCGTTCGATGACGTATTCAAGACTGACCCCAGTCGAATCGAACGCACAGACAACCGGGATGGAACGAGTGACAGGTAATGGTCCGGGCGCACCGCTGCCGCCCACGCTGATTTTCGTTGCGGGCTTTCTGCTGGCCTGGTGGATTGAGCACCGTATGCCCCTGAGGAACGAGGACGAGCCGCCTGCGCTCGTCGGGCTCGCCGGCTGGAGCCTGACGGCCGTGGGGTCGCTGCTGTTTCTCTGGGGCATGGCCACGTTCTCGCGCATGAAGACCGGCATCATGCTCCAGCAGGCTGCCACCCGCATCGTCGACGAACCGCCCTACTCCTGGTCGCGCAACCCGATGTACGTCGCGTTCACGGCCATGTACGTCGGCCTGGCGCTGGCGACCGGACTCTGGTGGGCGCTTGTCCTGCTGCCCGCGGTGTTGATCGTGCTGACCGTGGCCGTCATCGCGCGGGAGGAACGCTACATGCGCGCCACGTTCGGGGACGCGTACGACGACTATTGCCGGCGCGTCAGGCGCTGGATTTAGTGTTACCGTTTTGACCGGTTCCCATGGATGCTTTCGACGACCTCGACCGCCTGGTTGACGAGCTCGAGCTCGGCCACGGCGAGCGCGCACGTTCGGGCGCTGGCCTCGACACGTGGCTCGACGTGATGGTGTCGAGGCAGGCGAGCGACCTCCTGCTGCTCGCCGGAGAACCGCCGACGTTCCGGATCCACGGCCCCGTCGTGCGTGCGACCGCAGATCCGCTCGACAGCGAGGACATCGAGGCCCTGGTACTGCCCGCGCTGCCTGCGCACGCGCAGCGCGCGTATCGCGACGGGGCGGCGGGCGAAGGTTCGTATCGGCTTCAGGGGGTGGGGCGTTTCCGTGTCCACCTGCACCGCGAGCGGGGGCGTGCGGCGGCTGTCATCCGCGCGCTGCCGTCGCGTGTGCCGTCGCTCGTGAGTCTGGGCCTGCCGCCGGGCGTCGAGGCGCTGTCGCAGGTCCAGCGCGGGCTGGTCATCATTGGCGGCGCCACGGGCTCCGGCAAGTCCACGACGATGGCCGCGCTCGTCGACGCCATCAATCGCCGTGAGGCGAAACACGTCATCACCATCGAAGATCCGATCGAGTACGAACACATCAACCATCGAAGTGTCGTGCAGCAGGTGGAAATTGGCGCCGATACGCTCGACTTTCCGTCTGCGCTGCGATCCGCGCTCCGCCAGGCGCCCGACGTCATCGTGGTTGGCGAGATGCGCGATCCCGAGACGATGCGCATTGCGCTGGCCGCCGGGGAAACCGGGCACCTCGTGCTGACGACGCTGCACACGACCGATGTGCCGTCGACGCTCGCGCGCATGTGCGACTCGTTTCCCAACGAACGACAGCCCACCATCCGCCAGGAGATCGCGGCCGCACTCTCGGCCGTGTGGGTGCAGACGCTGTTGCCGGCCCGTCATGGTGGTGGTCGTGTGCCGGCGGCCGAGCTGCTGATGGTGGGGTATGGTGCGCGCCAGCACATCCGGCGCAACGCGCTGCAGCACCTGCACCAGGAGATGACGATTACGCGACGCCAGGGCTCGTTCACGCTCGAGGAGAGCCTCGTCCGGCTCGTGAAGGCCGGTCTCGTGACGCGCGACGAGGCGTTGATTCGCGCCAATCA
>CAZVHY010000085.1:6598-8340 GCA_964627115.1 uncultured Solibacteraceae bacterium
GACGACGAGCGGTTGAAGACCGCGGCGATCGTGCTCGACGAGATGACGCAGGCCGGCGACAGCGGCATTCCACAGGGTCTGCTCGGCAAGGCGAGGTGCGTGGTGGTCGTGCCTGGCGTGAAGAAAGCCGCGATCGGGTTCGGCGGGCAGTACGGCCGCGGCTACATGTCGTGCCGAAGTGACGCCGGCGGATGGAGTGCCCCGGCCGGTATCCGCGTCGAGGGCGGCAGCGTGGGGTTTCAGATCGGCGGGTCTGAAACCGACGTCATCCTTGCCGTGTTGAACGAGCGCGGCGTGGATCGTCTGCTCTCGAGCCGTTTCACGGTCGGCGCCGACGCGTCGGTGGCCGCAGGTCCTGTGGGCCGCTCGGCGGCCGCACAGACCGACGCCACGATGATGGCCGAGATTCTGGCGTGGTCGCGCGCCCGCGGCGTCTTTGCCGGCATCTCACTGCAGGGCTCGACGCTGCGCGATGACGACGGCGAGAACCGCGAGCTGTACGGCCGCGAGATCACCAATCGCGAGATCGTGACGGGCACACTGACGCCGCCACCAGCGGCGGCTGCGCTGATGGCGGCACTCCAGAAGGCCACGGCCCCAAGAGTGGAGAACTGACGACGAGGGGCCTCGGCCCCTCGTTCTACCTGACGCCGAGCAACTCGATGTCGAATACGAGCGTGCCCTTGGGTGCGCCGGGCATCGGGATGTTGTCGTAGGCGAGGGCGCCGGGAATCCAGAACCGGCGCTTCTCGCCGACCACCATCAGCTGCACGCCTTCCGTCCAGCCGGGGATGACGCCGTCGAGCGGAAACTCAATCGCTTCGCCTCGCACGACCGAGCTGTCGAACATTTCGCCGTCCGTCGTCCAGCCGCTGTAGTGCACGCGCACGGTCGATGCGGCCGTGGGGCGCACGTTGCTGTTGCCGGGCTGCAGGACTTTCGAGGCGAGGCCGGAGGCGGTGACAGAGGCGTCAGCGGGCGCGGCCGCGACATCGGGTGGTGCGGGAATCGTGGGCATCGAGGTTTCTTCTTCCTTCAAACGGCAGCCACCGAGCGCGAGAACGACGGCGGCAACGACGATCAATCGACGGAACATCGCATCATGGTGGGCGAGATGGCCGGGAGAGATCAAGCCGGCGCTATCGCACCATCGCCCGTGAGAACGCGGCCGGCGCCTCCAGGTTGGCCAGATGCCCGGCATCGTCCAGGCTCACGTAATACGCCCCGGGAATCTGGCGGCTCATCGCCTCACATTCTTCCGGTTTCGTGATCACGTCCTCCGCCCCGCAGACGACTGTCGTGGGACAGGTGATGGCGGCCAGCAGGTCCGAGTGGTCGGCGCGCGTCTTCATCGCGAGGATGGCGGCCTCGATGGCGTCGGGACCGTTCGCTTCGATGAGTCCACGGACCGTGTCGTTCAGTTCCGGCCGCAGGCGCTGCGAGGTCTCGCCCAGCAGCTTCGGCAGCATTTCGTTGGCCACGCCTGCGGGGCCGTCGCGGCGAACGAGATCGACCATACGATCGCGCGCCGCGCGTGCGTCGGCGCTGTCGGCGGTCGCCCTCGTGTCGGCGAGCACGAGGCCGTCCACGCGGCTCGCGTCGCGTGCGAGCATCGCGAGCGCGACGTAACCGCCCATCGACAGGCCGGCGATCGTGGCCGACGGAATGCCGAGATGTGTCATCAGCGCAAAGACATCCGACGCGTACGTGTCCATCGTCACGTCGTCTGACGATGGTGCGAG
>CAZVHY010000085.1:8440-11797 GCA_964627115.1 uncultured Solibacteraceae bacterium
TACCTGACGTACCATTTGTGAATGAACCTCGAACTCACCGATCGTGTGGCCATTGTCACCGGCTCGAGCCGCGGCCTGGGACTGGCCGCGGCTCGAGCGCTCGCCGCTGAAGGTGCGCGTGTGGTGCTCTGCGCGCGCGGCGCCGACGCTCTGGCGCAGGCGGCCGCCGCCCTGGGCGGCGGCGACCGCCTGCGCACGGTCGTCGCGGACGTGTCGACGCCCGAAGGCGCCGCGCGCGTCGTGGCCGACGCGGTCGGCGCCTTCGGGCGCGTGGACATCCTCGTCAACAATGTCGGCAAAGCCGGCGGAGCCGGCATTGCCGACACGGGGGACGAGGAGTGGCAGAGCGCCATCGACCAGACGCTGTTTCCCGCCATCCGCATGTCGCGCCTGGTCGTGCCGCACATGCGCGCGCAGGGCGGCGGCGTCATTCTGATGGTCGCGTCCATCTGGGGCCGCGAATCGGGCGGCCGCATGACCTACAACGTCGTGAAAGCCGGCGAAATCAGCCTGGCCAAGGCGATGGCGCAGCAGCTGGCGAAAGACAACATCCGCGTGAACAGCATCGCGCCCGGATCGATCTCGTTCGAGGGCGGATCGTGGTGGAAGCGCCAGCAGGACGATCCCGAGGGCATCAAGGCGTTCGTCGCGCGCGAGATTCCGATGGGACGCTTCGGCCGCCCGGAAGAAGTCGGCGACGTCGTCGCGTTTCTCGCGTCGGCGCGCGCGAGTTGGATCACCGGCGCCAGCATCACCGTCGACGGCGGCCAGAGCCGCTCGAATATCTGACCCTTCGCTCCTTGATCGCCCCGGTCGGCACTGTTACGATCCCTGCACGGTGGTGACGCTACCCGCGCTGACAGGGGACAAAGACAAATCGCTGCAGACGATCCTGTCGCGGCTCGAGGCCGAGCACGAGGCCGCGTTCGCCGCGGCCGACGCGGACGGTCTGGTGCGCGGCGGCCGCACGCCCGATGCGCACGTCACGGCCGTGCGGAAGCTGCCCGCGGTGCCCGCCGAGTACGCACCGTTTCCGGCAACGCTCGACGATCGGCTGCGCCGCGCCCTCGGGGCGCGCGGCATCGAGCAGCTCTACACGCACCAGGCCGAGGCGATCGACCACGCGCTCTCGGGCCGCAACGTCGTGGTCGTCACGCCGACGGCATCGGGGAAGACGCTCTGCTACAACGCGCCCGTCATCGGCAGCATCCTGCAGGACGCCTCGTCGCGCGCGTTGTACCTGTTCCCGACGAAAGCGCTCGCGCAGGATCAGCTGGCGGAACTGCACCAGCTCGCGCAACTGGTCGGCGCCGAAGGGGCGGACGACATCGGCGTCTTCACCTACGACGGCGATACGCCGCAGGACGCGCGCCGGGCCATCCGCACGCGCGCGCACGTCGTGCTCAGCAATCCCGACATGCTGCACTCGGGCATCCTGCCGCACCACCCGCGGTGGGCCAAACTCTTCGAGAACCTGCGCTTCGTCGTCATCGACGAGCTGCACGCGTATCGCGGCGTCTTCGGCAGCCACCTCGCGAACATCATCCGCCGCCTGCGGCGCGTGTGCCGGCACTACGGATCGGATCCGGTCTTCATCTGCTCGTCGGCAACGATTGCCAATCCGAAAGAGCTGGCCGAGCGGCTGGTGGGCGACGACTTCGCGCTGGTCGATCGCAGCGGCGCGCCGCGCGGCGAGAAGTACTTCCTGTTCGTCAACCCGCCGGTCGTCAATCAGGAGCTCGGCATCCGGCGGTCGTACCTCGCCGAGACACGCCGCGTGGCCATCGAGTTCCTGCAGCGCGGCCTGCAGTTGATCGTCTTCGCGCAGAGCCGACTATCGACCGAAATCCTCACGACCTATCTCAAGGACGCGTTCCAGGGACCGCCCGGTTCGGCCGACGTGATTCGTGGATACCGCGGTGGGTATCTGCCGTTGCGGCGCCGGGAGATCGAGCGCGATCTGCGCGAGGGCGCGGTGCGTTGTGTCGTGTCGACGAACGCGCTGGAGCTGGGCATCGACATCGGTGCGCTCGACGTGGCGGTGATGGCCGGGTATCCGGGCACGATCGCATCCACCTGGCAGCGGGCCGGCCGCGCGGGGCGGCGTTCGGGTCGTGCGGCTGCTGTGCTCGTCGCCTCGAGCGCGCCCATCGACCAGTTCGTCGTCCGCAATCCCGACTTCTTCTTCGAGGCGTCGCCGGAACATGCGCTGGTCAATCCGGACAACCTGCACGTGCTGCTCGCGCACGTGAAGTGCGCGGCGTTCGAGCTGCCGTTCCGCGTCGACGAAACGTTCGGGGCGATCGACGTGCAGGAGATTCTCGCGATCCTGGGCGAAGAAGGATTCGTGCACCTCACCGGCGATCAGTGGCAGTGGACGCAGGAGTCGTATCCGGCCGATGCCGTGAGCCTGCGCTCGATCAGCTCGGACAACTTCGTCGTGGTCGACACCACGAGGGGCGAGCGCGTCATCGGCGAGACGGACTTCACCAGCGGTCCATCGACGCTCCACGAAAAGGCGATCTACATCGTGGAGGGACAGCTCTTCCAGGTGGAGAAGCTCGACTACGACGGGCGCAAGGCGTACGTGCGCGCGGTGGAGTGCGACTACTACACGGACGCCATCACCTATACGAAGGTCACGATTCTCGACACCTTCGCGTCGTCGTCACTCGACGCGCCGGCTGCCGCGCTGCCGGGGCCGGGTACCGCGGCCATGGCTGCCGGTATCGAGGAGCCCGAGGATGAGCTGGCGGTGCGCGACTACGAGTTGAGCACCGACGTTCCTCCGTCGGCGCTGCTGCCGGCGACGAAGGCCGAACGCGCGCACGGCGAGGTCCACGTCGTGTCGCGCGTCGTCGGGTTCAAGAAGATCAAGTTCTACACGAACGAGAACGTTGGCTCAGGCGAGCTCGAGCTGCCGGAGCAGCAGATGCACACGACGTCGTACTGGCTGACGATTCCGCAGGACGTCATGGCGTCGGCGCCCTTCGGCACGGCGGATCGCCGCGACGGCGTCATCGGTCTCGCGCACGCGATGCGGAACGTGGCGCCGCTGCTGCTCATGTGCGACGGCCACGACATCGGCATGGCCATCGACGGACTTGGTGTCGACGGCGCCAATCGCCTCGGTGGCACGGCGCGCGGCGAGTCGCCCATGGAATTGTCGGCCGCACCGGCGATCTTCCTCTACGACTCGTATCCGGGCGGCATCGGCTTCAGTGAGCCGCTGTACGGCATGCACGAGATGCTGCTGGACCGCACGCTCGATCTGATTGCCGGGTGTCCATGCGAGTCGGGGTGTCCTTCGTGCGTCGGGCCAGAGGGCGCAACGGGACCGCTCGCCAAGGCCGCGGC
>CAZVHY010000085.1:11897-13491 GCA_964627115.1 uncultured Solibacteraceae bacterium
GGTTCGGCCGTCGATGACGCGGGCGCGTGTATCGCGATTGACGTGCGCTACGACGGTGACCGCTCGCACGGGCGCCGGCGCATCGAGCACTTCCGGCCCGACGAAGGCCGTCCGATCGAACTGTTCGATCCCCGCGTGCGCGACGTGCCCGACTGGGCGCGGCGCGTGGTGTTCTTCGACATCGAAACCACCGGCCTCAGCGGCGGCGCTGGGACGCTCGCGTTTCTCGCGGGGTGTGGCTGGTTCGACGATGACGGCGCGTTCTGCGTACGGCAGTTCTTCCTGGCCGGCCCGTCGGGCGAGAAGCCGATGTTGCAGGCGCTGGCGCGTGTGTTCGACGAGGCCTCGCTGCTCGTCACGTTCAACGGCCGCACGTTCGACGTGCCCTTCATGGAAACGCGCTGGGCGTTTCATCGAACGGCTGCGCCAACAGACGATCTGCCGCACTTCGACATGCTGCCGCCGGCGCGTCGTCTCTGGGGGCGTCGCGATCTCGCGCGGCCGGACGCCGAAGGCTGCAATCTCACCGCACTCGAGCGGCGTGTGCTCGGGTTCCATCGGCACGGCGACGTGCCTGGCTTCGAGATTCCTGCGCGCTACTTCCAGTTCCTTCGCACGGGCGAGACGTCGCTCATCACCGGCATCCTCGACCACAACCGGCACGATCTGCTGTCGCTGGCTGCCGTCATGTCGCACGCGTTGTGGCTCGCGCAGGAAGGTCCCGCGGCGTGCCGAGAGCCGGCCGAGCAGCTCGCGCTGGGGCAGGTCTACGAACGCACCGGGAGGCTCGACGACGCGGCAGCGGCCTACGAGATGGCGGTGGCGATGGGCGAGGCCGAGGTCAAGCGGTCCGCGTTCGCGCGGCTCGCCCTCATGCACCGCCGTGCGAGGCGCTACGACGACGCGGCGCGGGCGTGGCAGGCGATTCTCGATCTGGTGCCCGGGAGCCGCGTGCGGCTCACGTCACTCGAGCGGGAGGCGGTCGAAGCGCTCGCGATTCATCACGAGCATCGTGCGCGGGATCTGCATCGGGCACGCGCGTATGCCGAGACGCTGGGAGCGGGCGCTGACGGGAGAACGCGCGCCGAAACGGAGCGGCGCCTTCAGCGGCTGGCGCGGAAACTCGAGGGCAGGGGAGGAACGGGGCGGCTCGTCCTCGACGCCGAGGACGACGCACAGGCGCCGGAGTAAAGCGCCGGAAGCCGACCGGACAGGAGATGGTCTGTCCCAGGGCAGGGCTCCCGGCGCGAACGTGTGGCGCCCGCGCGGACGCGTCAGGCCGAGGCCGACGACGGTTTGCGGGTCGACTTGGCAGCCTTTGCGGCCTTGTTGGCCTTGGCCGCTTCCTTGAGCGATGCCGCACTCTGCGCGCCGAACCGCTTCGTGAAGCGGTCGACCCGGCCCTCGGTGTCAATCAGCTTCTGCCGGCCCGTGAAGAACGGGTGGCAGGCGTTGCAGATGTCGAGGTGCAGCTCGGACTTGGTCGAGCGCGTCTGGAACGTATTGCCGCACGCGCAGCGCACGGCGATCTCTTCGTACTTGGGGTGAATCCCGGCCTTCACAGCGAGCTCCTTCGAAAGGACGACAAGAGGAC
>CAZVHY010000086.1:0-13342 GCA_964627115.1 uncultured Solibacteraceae bacterium
GACGGCGCGGGACGAACAGGTTGAGGAAGTTGGCGCCGATGAACCCGGCACCTCCAGTCACGATGATTTTCATGGCGTCTCGGACTACGCGACAGGCATCTTATCAAGCACGGAACCCACCGGGTCGCCAAAGGCAACCTGTCGCAGAACGCGTCCCCGAACGGCTGGCAACCGACCCCCACCCGGTGCTATCGTGGCGCGAATCCGGAATGCGTCCGGGCGCAGTCGCTCCGTCAGGCCCCACTGATTGAGGAAATGCTGCGTCCGGACGATAAGAATCGTGACGTTGCGCCGGATGCGTTGCGTCATGCCGCCGCACTATGTCTCTGCGATGAACCTCCTGGCGCGTTCCCCCAAGCCTTCGTCGTCGGTTCCAGGACTCCGGGCAACAACCGCATGACGGAGGGCTCCGATTCCCTTCCGCCCGGCGCCATCGCCGTTATCGGCATGGCTGGCCGGTTTCCGGGCGCCAACACGCCGGACGCGCTCTGGGAACTCGTACGTCACGGTCGTGAGGCGATTCGCGCACTTTCGGATGCCGAGTTGCGCGCGGCTGGTGTGCCCGACGAGCTATTGGCGAACCCGGGCTACGTCCGCGCGGCGGCGACGCTCGACGGCATGGACGAGTTCGATGCCGGCTTCTTCGGCTTCAGTCCGCGCGATGCCGCGATCATGGACCCGCAGCATCGGCACTTCCTGGAATGCGCCTGGGAGGCCCTCGAGAGCGCCGGGTACACGCCAGAGGGCTTCGGCGGCGCGATCGGTATTTTCGGTGGCTGCGGCGTGCAGGCCTATTTCGCGCGCAATCTGCTGCAGAACCGGCAACTCATGCGGTCTGCGGGGTTCTTTCTCGTTCGGCACACCGGCAACGACAAAGACTTCCTGACGACACGTGTCTCGTACCAACTGAACCTGACGGGGCCGAGCGTCAGCGTCCAGACAGCCTGCTCGACGTCACTGGCCGCAATACACCTGGCCAGCCAGAGCCTGCTCAGCCGCGAGTGCGACATGGCGCTGGCCGGCGGCGTCACCATCGAATTGCCGCACGGCGTCGGCTACCTGTACGAAGAGGGCGAGATCCTGTCGCCGGACGGCCACTGCCGCGCGTTCGACGCCTCCTCGAAGGGCACCGTGTTCGGCAGCGGCGCGGGCGTCGTGGTCCTTCGTCGTCTGGAAGACGCTGTCGAGGCCGGAGATCCGATCCGGGCCATCATCCTCGCGTCCGCGTTGAACAACGATGGCGCGGAAAAGGTGGGCTATCTGGCGCCGTCCGTGGATGGGCAAGCGGCGGTCATCACCGAAGCGCTGGCCGTCGCGGGCATCAGCCCGGAAACGGTCACCTACGTCGAGGCGCACGGAACGGGCACGCCGATCGGCGACCCGATCGAAGTGGCGGCGCTGACCAAAGCCTTCGGTCGCGAGACGCAAGCGCGCGGTTTCTGCGCGATCGGGTCTGTCAAGAGCAACATCGGCCACCTCGACACGGCGTCAGGTGTCGCATCGCTCGTCAAGACCGTCCTGGCACTCGAACACCGGGAACTGCCGCCAACGCTGCACTACGAGCAGCCGAATCCGTCGATTCCGTTTGGCGAAACGCCGTTCTACGTGAGCGCGCGTCTCGCGCCCTGGCAGAGCCATGGCCCTCGCCGGGCCGGCGTGACGTCGCTCGGCGTCGGCGGCACGAACGTCCACGTCATCCTTCAGGAAGCGCCGGCGGTCCAGCGCACGCCAGACAATGGCTCGCTGCAACTGCTCGTCCTCTCTGCGCGCAGCGCCGCGGCGCTCGACCGCGCCAGCGTGCGACTGGCCGATCACCTGCAGGCACGCCCCGACCAGCCCCTCGCCGATGTCGCCTGGACCCTTCAGACTGGCCGCCGTACATTTGCCTATCGCCGACACGTCGTGGCGAGCGACCGTGACGACGCGATCGCAGCACTACGTGGCGTCCATGCGGCCGCGCGGCCCGCACTTCAGGATCCGGGCGTCGTCTTCCTGTTCCCCGGTGGCGGCGCCCAGTATCCCGACATGGGGCGTGCGCTTTACGAACGTCGACCAGGCTTCCGCGACGACGTCGACCACGTACTGAGGGTCCTGAAGACGCAGCATGCCATCGACCTGCGTCCGCTGCTCTTCCCCACGCCGGACGCGCGCGAGTCGGCTCGCGCCGCGCTCGAGGACTCGACGCTGTCAATCCTCTCGGTGTTCACCATCGAATACGCGCTCGGGCGCCTGTGGCTGGCATCGGGCGTGACGCCAGTGGCCATGAGCGGGCACTCACTCGGCGAGTACGCCGCGGCCTGCCTGGCCGGCGTCTTCTCGCTCGAAGAGGCGCTGACCATCGTCAAGGCGCGCGGCGAGATCTTCCAGCGGCTACCGACCGGGGCCATGCTCAGCGTCGCTCTTCCGGAGGCCGACGCGCGGGCGCGCCTGTCGGGCGACTTGTCGCTGGCGGCAGTCAATGCTCCTGAACTCTGCGTAGTGTCGGGTCCAGTCGATCAGATCGAGCGCCTGCAGGCGGAGCTGACCGGCGGCGACATCGAGTCGAAGCGCCTGCACATTGCCGTGGCGGCGCATTCGCCGATGCTCGATCCGTTCCTGGACGAGTTCCGCCAGCGCCTGCGGACGATTGCCTTGAAACCGCCGTCGATCCCATTCGTTTCGAACGTGTCGGGCGCATGGGCCGATGCGAGCGAGGTGAGCTCGGCCGACTACTGGGTTCGCCATTTGCGGCAGACCGTCCGCTTCTCGGACGGACTCGATACTCTCCTCCGGACGCCCGGTCGCCTGCTGGTCGAGGTCGGCCCCGGCACCGCGCTGAGCACGCTGGCACGGCTCCATCCTGGTGCCCGCTCGGCGGGTGCCATCGTGGCGTCCATGCCGCACGCCCAGGACACGACATCGGATGACGCCGTCTTCTTGTCAGCCGTGGGAACGGTCTGGACGTACGGACAACACGTGGCGTGGACCACGCTGCACGATCGGGCACAGCGCCGTGTTCCGCTGCCCACGTATCCGTTCGAACACACGCGCTACTGGATCGATCCCGATGCCGACGGACTCCGCTCGAGCGCCGCGAAATCCACGCTGAGTCTGGAGAAGCTGGCCGATCTCAGTCAGTGGTTCCGCACGCCGTCCTGGGTGCCGCTCCCCGCGGCCGCAACGCGTCCCGACGCCCGCAATCGGCTCGTGTTCACCGCGCGTGCGAACGACAACGACTCGTTGGCGCGCACGCTCGCTGGTCATGGCCGCTGCGTGTGGGTGCTCCCTGGCGACGCCTACGTACGCTCGTCACCCGATACGTTCACGATTCGACCGGAGTCGCCGGACGACTTCACGCGACTACTCGACGACCTGCGGTCGCTCGAATTCACGCCACAGGACGTCGTCTATCTGTGGCTCGCCGAAACCACGCCCCAGGCCGGGAGCAACGCCACAGCCGCAGCAACGTATGCCGTGGCACGCGGCTTCGCACCACTCCTCCTCCTCGCCCGCGCATCGAGCCGCGCGGATGTTTCACCGGAGCGGCTGGTCGTCGTCACGCGGGGAGCGTTCGGCCTCGAGGGCGACACGGACCGACATCCCGAGCAGGCGATCGTGGATGGCCTGAGTCGGGTCGTCGCGACCGAGCTCGGCATCGCGTGCCGGATCATCGACGCGCTCGGTGTGCCCACGTCGATCGTCGCAGCAGAGATCATCAGTGCGGATCCGACGACGCCCGTCGCTCTTCGATCGGCGGGACGCTTCACCGAAGTTCTTACCCCGTGGGAATCCGTCAAACGCCCTGGCGTGCGGACGATCCGTCAGGGAGGCGCATATCTGATCACTGGCGGAGGTGGTGGCATCGCCACCAGTCTCACCGAGAGGTTGGCGCGTCACCATGGCGCCCGAATCGCCCTGGTCGGGCGCAGGCGTCCGGGTCACTTCGACCGGCTCCAGACCATCGTCCGAGCGCTGGGCGGCGAGGTGGACTTCCTGACGGCGGACGTCGCGGACGCCGAGGCGATCTCGGAGACCGTGGCGGCTGTCGTCAAACGCTTTGGTCGTCTCGACGGCGTCTTCCACACGGCCGGCGTCATCGACGATGGCCTGATCGCCGAAAAGGATCTCGCCAGTTCGGCCCGCGTCCTGTCACCGAAAATCGAGGGCACCCTGGCGCTCGACAGGGCGCTGGCCGGCGTTCCCCTCGACTTTCTCGTCCTGTTCTCGTCGACGAGCGCGAGGCTGGGTCTGCAGGGCCAAGCCGACTATGCGGCCGCCAACGCGTTTCTCAACGCGTACGCGCAGGCGCGATCTGCCGATGGCACACGTCGCACGATTGCCATCGGCTGGGGCGTCTGGCGCGACGTCGGTATGGCGGCGAAGATCGCAGGTGGTGGTTTGCCGTTCGCGGGTCTGACCGCACACGGGGCGCGGTCGCCATTCGGGATCCGAGACGACACCGCGACCGATCGCGTGAGATACACGGCCCTCCTGGCGCCACAGTCGTACTGGGCCCTGGACGGGCACCGGCTCGAGTCGGGCGAGGCCGTCATGCCCGGCACCGGCTTCGTCGCGTGGGTCTATCACGTCGCGTGCGACGTGTTCGGCTCGTCGCGAATCGAAATGCGCGATGTCGAATTCCTCCGGCCGCTCGTGTTCCCGACCGACGAGCCCCGCACGGTGGTGTGTGAGTGCGCGGCCAACGGCACATTCCGCTGGTTCAAGATCTGGAGTGTGGCGCGAGACACCAGCGGCGGCTCATCGGAAATCGTCGAACATGCCAAGGGCGTCGTCACCCGCGCCCGCGTTCGCCCTAGACGCATGGGGCTTGCGGAACTGCGTCGCCGATGCCGTCAGGACGTCCCCACAGAAGCAGGCATGGTCGCCAATGGACAGACGCAGCACATCGCGTTCGGACCGCAGTGGGCGAGTGTCGCGCACCAGGTAGACGGCGACGGCGAAACGCTGATGACCTTGCGCCTGCCGAAGGCGTTCTGCGGTGAGCTGACGACCACGGGCCTGCATCCGGCCCTGCTCGACGTCGCCACGGCGGCAGGTCTGCACCTGACGGGTGACCGATCCGATGGGCTCTACGTGCCGCTCGGGTACGGGCGCATTCAGATCTACGGCCCTCTCACGCCGGAGATTGTCAGCCACGTCAGGTTGATGAACGACATCACCGCCCAGCACATGGCGACATTCGATGTCACTATCAGTGACACACGGGGCCACGTGCTCGCTGAGCTCTACGAACTCACGATGCGGCGCGTCGCACCCGAACCACTGGCCCGCCAGGCCGTGTTGGGCGAGCCAGGGGACGCGCAACCGCTTGCCGCCCGCCTGACAGCGGCGGGCATCAGCGAAGACGAGGGATTCGCGGCGCTGAGCCGGATTCTGGCCAGCGGATCCGGACCGGAAGTGATCGTCTCATCGGTGTCGCTTGAAGCACTCCAGCAGCAGATCCTGGCCGACGCCACGCGGGCAGTTCGCCACGGGGGCTCTGGCTCCGGCGCCGCTGATGCGCTGCACGGAGAGACCGAGCGGACGATCGCGCGCATCTGGGAGGATCTGCTCGGGGTCCCGGACGTCGGCGCGAACGACGACTTCTTCGATCTCGGCGGCCATTCGCTGATCGCCGTTCGGCTGGCGAATCGCATCGAGAAGCAGCTCGGCGAGAAGATCAAGCTGGCCAGCCTGCTCGAAGCACGAACCGTACGGCAGATCGCGGCCATGCTCGGCGGCGGCAGCGCTGGCGAGGGCCTCTCGTCGCTGGTCGCCATCCGCCCGGCCGGCGATCTTCCCCCGCTCTTCGTCCCGCACGCCGTCGGGGGCGAGGTCCTCACGTTCACGGAGCTTGCCCGCCTGCTCGATCCGCGGCAGCCGTTCTACGCGTTCCGATCCGTGGGCCACGATGGGAGCGCGCCGCTCCTGCGCACGATCGAGGAGCAGGCGTCCGCGTACTGCCGGGAAATGCTGGCGCAGCATCCCCACGGTCCCTATTACCTGGCGGGGTACTCGCACGGCGGCCGCGTGGCCTATGAGATGGCCCAGCAACTGCTGGCCGACGGTCGCGACGTGGCGTTTCTCGGCATCATCGACACGTGGCCCCACGAACACCTGCCCCGCGGCCTGCGGTGGGCCGCACACGCGCTCGCGAACGTGCCGAAGTGGTTGAAGGTCGACATGGCGACGACCGACTGGCAGGACAATGTCGACAGGCTCGGGCGCGCCACGCTCGCCATGCGAAGGCGCCTTGCCAGCATGCTGACGATGAACACGCGCGACCGTGATGTTCGCGAAGACATGGACATCAGCTACCTGCCGAATCACGTGCAACAGACCTACGAAACGAACTTCAAAGCGTTCCTGGCGTATCGCCCGAAACCGTATCCAGGCCACGTGACGCTGTTCCGCGCGTATGCGCAGCCGCTGAACGGTCCGCACGGTCACGATCTCGGTTGGGGTACGCTGACGCCGTCGGTCACGGTCATCGAGATACCCGGCAGCCACTCGAGTCTGATGGCCCAGCCGGACGTACTCGATCTCGCGCGAGCGCTGCGACAGGCTCTGGCCGTCGCGCGGGCCAAGCAGGCTCCCTGTTCTCCATCTCACAGTCAGGTTGATACTGGTGTCTGATCGCCTTTCTCGCCCCGCTTGGTTCGTCGGCGAAGGGTCGCTGCTCGTCCGCTGTGCCGAGGTCTATCTCGGCGCTGGACAGAGCGTCGTCGGCGTGGCGTCGTCGGACCTTGCAGTCGTCCGCTGGGCCGAGTCCCGTGCCATCCCGATCGTCGCGGCCGACGATGGGCTCGCGCAGCACCTGACCGCGAGCCCCTTCGACTATCTCTTCAGCATCGTCAACCTGCAGAAACTCGACAGCCACGTCTTGTCGGCTGCAGGGAAACTTGCCATCAACTTCCACGACGGCCCGCTGCCGCGGTACGCGGGCCTCAATGCACCCGTCTGGGCGCTGTTGCACGACGACTCCTCGTACGGCGTCACCTGGCACGAGATGACTGCGGAGGTCGACGCCGGCCGCATCCTGAAGCAGCTGATGTTCGACATCCCCGCGGGCGAAACCACCTTCGGGCTGAACGCCAGGTGCTACGAGGCAGGCCTCGCCTCGTTCACCGCCCTCGTCGACGATCTCGTCCACGAGCGCATTGCGCCGATCGAACAAAATACCGCGGAGCGCACGGTCTACGGCCGCTACCAACGCCCGCTCGACCATGGCATCCTCGATTGGACGCGTTCGGCAGCGGAGCTCGAGCGCCTGGTCCGCGCGTTCGACTTCGGTCCGTATCCCAACCCATTCGGCGCGTGTCGCCTTCTCACGGGCCACGGCGCCTATTTGGTGTCGGGCGCGGAGGTCGACGACACGGCCGGCACGCCGGGCCGCGTCGAAGACATCGGTGCAACGCACATCACGATCGGCACGAACCGGAGCCGACTGCGCATCACCGGAGTACGGCGCCCCACCGGCGAGACGTTATCGATTGCGGAGTTCACCGCAGAGACCGCGCTTCGCACGGGTCGATTGCTGCCCGCGCCGGAAACGGTACGCCCGGACGTCGAGGCGCTGCGCGTGGCGGTCCGCACGGAAGCACAGTGGCTGACACGTCTCCCGGCCATCGACGATCTGACGATCCCGCTGGCGCACGACAGTAGTCCGTCGACGGCCGCGGGACCACACCATCACCTGCGCGCGGCGATTCCGGACACGCTGACGTCGCTCGACAACGAGTCGCTCGCTGCGTCGGTGGCCGCGTTCCTCACGCGCCTTGCCGACCGCGAGCAGGCGGTCCTGCCGTTCGTTGTCTCAGCCGCGCCAGCCAGTGGCGTGTCTCTGCTCGCCGACCGCGTGCCGGTCTCCATCGATCTGACCAGGCCGTGGAGTAACGTCCGCGCGACGGTGCAGGACGCGCTGCGCGGCGCAACCGGCGGCACGTTCTTCACGGACGTCGTCGCGCGGTACCCCGACCGACACCACCTCCGCGACTTCACCCGCTGGCGTTCGCACATCGTCATCGATCCGAGCGGACACGCTGAGTCGTCGACAGACATCCATCTACTCGTCCGGCCAGTCGCGGCAGATGGTGTCCTGGAATGGAGAGCCTCGGGCAACGCGTTTCCAGCCGATGCCCTGCCACGGCTGCACGACCTGTGGGTGTCGTTCGCGACACGCGCCGTCACGACGAATGTCCCGCTCGCACACGTGCCGTTGATTGGCGACGCCGAACGGACGCGCCTTCTCGACTCGTGGAACCAGACCACGGTCGCGCACGAGGTCGCGTGCGTGCACGAACTGATCGCGCGGCAGACAGCCGCGACGCCCGACGCGATCGCGCTCGTGGCGTCAGGCGTCTCGACGACATATCGTGAGCTCGACGCGCGCGCAAACAGGCTTGCGCGATATCTGCAATCGATCGGCATCGGCGTGGAATCGCGCGTGGGCCTCTGCCTGTATCGATCGACTGATCTCGTCGTCAGCCTGCTCGCCATCCTAAAAGCCGGCGCGGCGTACGTCCCGCTCGATCCCGACTATCCAGCCGACCGGCTGCAATACGTCGCGAGTGACGCCAACATCGCGGCGGTCATCACCGAAGACGCACTTGCGTCGCGGTTCGACTCCGAGACACGCGTCATCGTTCTCACGCGCGAGTCGGACTCGATCGACGCGTTCCCAGCCGACGCGCTCGGACCGACGTCGCAGCCGGACAACCTGGCGTACGTCATCTACACATCCGGTTCCACGGGCAAGCCCAAGGGCGTGATGCTCGAACATCGTCACGTTGCGAACTTCTTCGCCGGCATGGATGCGTGCGTGCCGCACGAGGTGCCTGGCGTGTGGTTCGCGGTGACGAGCATCTCGTTCGACATTTCCGTACTCGAGCTGTTCTGGACGCTGGCACGCGGCTTCACGATCGTGCTGTATGCCGGCGCATCGGCCGCGCATCGAGCGCTGTCGGCGTCGGCCCGCCCCGAACACATCGACTTCAGCCTGTTCTACTTCTCGGCTGACGAGGGGCAGGATCCTGGGCGGAAGTACCGCCTGCTGCTCGATGGCGCGAAGTTCGCTGACGCGCACGGCTTCTCGGCCGTGTGGACGCCCGAACGTCACTTCCACGCATTTGGCGGCCTGTATCCGAACCCGGCCGTCACTGGCGCGGCTGTCGCGGCCATCACGTCGCACGTCGCCATCCGCGCCGGCAGTTGCGTGCTCCCGCTGCACCATCCCCTGCGCGTTGCCGAGGAGTGGAGCGTCGTCGACAACCTCTCAGGCGGACGCGTGGGTATCGCGTTCGCGTCGGGCTGGCAGCCCAACGACTTCGTGCTGCGGCCGGAAAACTACGCTGATCGCAAGCGCGTGCTGTTCGAAGGTGTCGAGACAGTCCGTGCGCTCTGGCGCGGCGATGCCATGACGTTCACGACACCACGCGGCGTCGAGCAACCGCTGCGGACACTGCCTCGGCCGATTCAACCCGAACTGCCGGTCTGGATTACCGCAGCCGGCAACCCGGAGACGTTCACGGCCGCCGCACAGGCCGGCGCCGGCGTGTTGACGCACCTGCTGGGACAGACGATCGGCGAACTGGCCATCAAGATCGCGGCCTACCGCGACGCGTGGCGAGCAGCCGGCCGGGACGGCAACGGCCACGTCGTACTGATGTTGCACACGCTCGTCTCAGACGATGACGAGTTCGTACGGCGGACCGTGCGGCAGCCGCTGATGGACTACCTCCGGACATCGATCGATCTCGTGAAGCCGTTCGCCGAGTCGTTCCCGACGTTCGTCGCACGGGCCAACGGGCAGAACCCGAGCGAAGTGTTCGCGTCGCTGTCGCCGGACGATTACGACGCGCTCGTCGCACACTCCTTCGAGCGCTACTACGAGACGAGTGGGCTGTTCGGCCGGCCCGAGACCTGTCTGCCGATGATCGACCGCCTGAAGGCCCTCGGTGTCGATGAAGTGGCATGCCTCGTCGATTTCGGCGTCGACACCGACGTGGTGCTGGCCAACCTGCCGCACCTGGCCACACTGCTGCGTCAGGCCAATACGGTCGCGCCTCCTGAGGAGTCGATCGCCGCGTTGATGACCCGCCATCGCGCCACACACCTGCAGTGCACGCCGTCGATGGCGCGTATGCTCCTGCTCGATCCGGAGACGAAGGCAGCGGTTCGCCAGCTGCGCGCCGCGTTCGTCGGCGGAGAGGCGCTGCCGGTGGCGCTGGCCGCCGAATTGTCGGCGGCAATGCCTGAGGCCGAGTTGTGGAACATGTACGGTCCGACGGAAACCACGGTCTGGTCGACCGTGGCGAGGGTGACACCACCGGTCGAGGCCGTGTCCATCGGGCGTCCGATCGCGAACACGCAGATCTACATTCTCGATCGGTCGATGCAGCCAGTCCCCACCGGCCTTGCCGGCGACCTGTACATCGGCGGCCTCGGCGTGGCGCGTGGCTACTGGCAACGTCCGGAACTGACGGCCGAGCGATTCCTCCCGAATCCGTTCGTGGCCGATACCGGCGCCCGCATCTACGCCACTGGCGACATCGCCCGCTACCAGGCCGATGGCACCATCGAGTTCCTGGGCCGAAGCGATCAGCAGGTCAAGATTCGCGGCCATCGCATCGAACTCGGGGAGATCGAAGCCGCACTCGTCGCGCTCCCCGGTGTGCGCGACGCCGTCGTCGTGGCACGTGAAGAACGCGAGGGCGACAAGCGGCTCGTCGCCTACGTCGTCCCCTCGTCGAGCGTCGCGCGCGACGCGACGACCATCCGCACGGCGCTCAGCGCGCACATGCCGGACTTCCTCGTGCCCTCGCACGTCGTCTTCCTCGATGCGTTTCCGCTGACACCGAACAACAAGATCGATAGGCGGGCCCTGCCGGCCGTCGACGAGTCAGCTGTAACTCCGCGCGCGCCCGCCGAGCCGGGCTCGGACATGGAACGAACCGTCATCGAGATCTGGCGTGACGTTCTCCGCGTCGACCACATCGGAGCGCACGACAACTTCTTCGACATCGGCGGCGACTCGCTCCTCGCGGCCCAGGTGCTGAACGCGCTCCGACAGCGACTGTCGCAGCCCGTGGCCCTGACGGACCTGTTCCGGTACCCAACGGTGCACCGGCTCGCCGAGCGGCTCGGCGGAACGGACACGGACACGGCCGCGACGCAGTCGGTGGAGCGCGCAAAGGCGCGCATCGACGCGCGGCGTCAGCACGCCGAGGCAGCCATGACTCGGCGACAGGCCGTGAGACCGTCGCGGCGAGACTAGACCTCCGCGGTGAGCCCGGCCACCTACCCGCGGCGGAACGGGTTGGCCGGCGCTGACGGATCGGCGTAGATCCGTTCGCATCGCCACGCCCGGTACGGTCCGAGAAGCCAGGTGCGCCAGCCGCGCGCCGGCAGACTGTAGCTGGCCGCGCACATCTCGTCCTCGGCGAACATGCGACACGCCTCCATGTCGCGCCTAGAGGCCGCGTCTGCGACACGCGCGTAGGACGTGGCTGTCGCGTACGCGAGTTGTTCAAAGAACGCGCTCGTCTCCGCAGACACGCCATCGAAGCGGCTGCCGCTCGGCGCCTGACCAAACAGCACGGCGTAGTGGACGAGGCCCATGTAGTACTTTCCGATCGAACTCAGGTGGACATCGTCCGAGAACAATAGCCGGACGCGCGCCGACGGATCGGTCAGGTCGACGCCAGGCACCTGGTTCGCCCACAGGCGCTCGGTCAACTCGGCCAGTGCCATTCCGCCTGGCAGGACGCGGATACGACGTGTGGGATCTCCGAGATCGCGATTCGCGCGGCTGGCGACACATTCCCACAGCCGCAGGGCGCGGTGCTCGTAGCGCACCCACGGCAACGGATCCGACGGGTCGAGCGCTAACCATGTGTGGTAGAAAAACACGTCTACTGCCGAATTTCCTGCCAACGCACGCCTGGCGAAGTCCGCGAGATAGGTGGCGGTGCCTTCCGTGGCGGCAACCCAGGGCAGGTCGTGCCGCTCGGTGATCACGACGACGTCGTAGCGGCTGTTCGACGACAGCCGCGAGGGACTCAGTAGTTCAGCAGTCACATCGAGCCCGCTGCCGTTGCGATTGAGTCCTGTGTGATAGCCGTCCCAGGTCGGCGACGAAGCACCTCCTTTGGTGCGTTCACGCAGCAACGAATAGCCAGCGCTCTGAAACTCGAACTCGAGCGTTTGTCCGCGCGCAGCCGCGATGGCGGCCATCGCCTCCGGCACGCCGTCGCTCAGGCTGTGCCCGGAGTAGAAGGCGTGAACCGTGTCCCGCGTCGTCCACGCGAATGAGGCGTCTTCCGGAAGACCTTCGTTCGGCACCGGCACGGCTCCTCCACATGCGGCGGCCAGACCAGTCAACGCGCATGCTGTCAGCAACCTCGTGAGCGTCGAATTCTTCACGTGAAACACGTGAGCCAATATATCGGTGTTAGAAATTCGAAGATGAACGCGGTGTGGAGGCAAACGAGCAGCCGTTTCCTAGGAGGGATGGAAGCGGCACGGACAGTCGAATCATGTAGCTGGCCAGAGGCCACGCGTGAAATTCAGCACAATCCTGCAATCCCACCGGCTCGTCGAACCGGGGCTGCGTCGATTTCCGCCCGGTTTTATTGGTGCGCCCTGCACGATTCGAACGTGCGACCTCCTGGTTCGTAGCCAGACGCTCTATCCAGCTGAGCTAAGGGCGCGCACAAGAGGGAGATTATACACGGACACGAGGCGTTTCGTCATAATCAACCGATGTCCGTCGAAGATCTGCACGCGCCTGCCCGCACGGGCGTCCGCTGCGCCATCCTCACCATCAGTGACACCCGCACCGCCGCCACCGACGGGTCGGGACGGCTGATTCGAGAGCTGCTCCAGGCCGCCGGTCATGAGATCGTCGACCACCGCCTCGTCCCCGACGAGCCGGCCGACATCTCCGTCGCGGTCGCCGCCTGGGCCGCCGGCGGCGACACGCGGCTGATTGTCACGACCGGCGGCACGGGCATCGCCAGCCGCGACTCGTCGGTCGAAGCGATTGCGGCGTTGTTCTCCGTCGATCTCCCCGGCTTCGGCGAGCTCTTTCGCCGGCTCAGTTACGACGACATCGGCCCCGGCGCCATGCTGTCGCGCGCAACGGCCGGCATCGTCCACCAGAGCGCCGTATTCGTACTGCCCGGCTCGGAACACGCGGTGCGACTGGCGATGACACGACTGATCCTGCCGCAACTGTCGCACCTCGTGCGGGAACTGGAAAAGTAGATGCGTCCGGATCTCTTCCCGCGTCCCATCGCGTTCGGCGATGCGCTCGCTCGCGTGCTCGCCGCGGCCACGTCGATCGAACGGACCGTGACGGTGT